>JAFQRZ010000023.1 GCA_017409825.1 Agathobacter sp.
AGGGTGTCTTGTCCCACACGGATATACTTTCGCAGATTGTAAAATTTTTGAAAGACATAATAAATCACAAGAGCCGTAATTGTGTTTCTTAGAAATAAAGCGTTTTTCTTAACTGTGAGGAAATGCATCCACGATACAGAGGAAAATAAATTTCGAAATTTTAACATAAGGCGCCGGCAAATCGGAATTTATGTTAAGAGGGACTTTGCGAATTGAAATGTGTAAAGATGTTTGGCTTGTGGTTTTGCGATAAATTTTATATAATATAAATAACTATGTTCTCCCTTATTTGGGCGGCAAAAAATAGTAAGGTTTGGTGAGGCTATGAGATTTAACAGACGTAGAAGAAGCAGTTTAAATTTTGGTAGAACCCGTAAGAAATTTAATGTAGAAAGATTTAAAGATAATCTAACCTGGGCAATCCAGATTGCAGCAGTAATTTTTATGGCGTATGTATGTGTCAGTTGCTTTGGTGTACGTACGAATGTTGTTGGGCAGGCAATGTCAGAGACCTTGAATAATGGAGATCAGGTGTTGATTAATAAGTTTATTTATCTAGTATCCAGTCCGAAGTCTGGTGATGTAATTGTGTTTTTGCCGAATGGAAATGAGAAGTCGCATTATTACGTGCGTCGTGTGATTGGTGTGCCAGGAGATAAGATTCAGATAAAAGACGGTGCCGTTTATGTAAATGGAGAGCTTTATAACGAGAAGATAGAGGTAGCTGCCATGGAAGAGGCTGGTATCGCAGAAGAGGAAATGAAACTTGGGGACAATGAGTATTTCGTTTTGGGGGACAATCGAAATAACAGTGAAGACAGCCGATATGCAAATATCGGGAATATTAAGGATGAATATATTATAGGGCAGGCATGGTATCGATTGGCATCGGAAAGCGGTGACGGTTTTATCCATTAAGCAGAAGTGGAAAGAGGTAAAGATATGAATTTTCAGTGGTATCCAGGGCATATGACCAAAGCAAAGCGTCAGATGCAGGAAGATATTAAATTAATTGATTTGGTAGTAGAAATCGTGGATGCACGTATTCCACACAGTAGTCGTAATCCAGATATTGATGAATTGGGCAAAAATAAATATCGTCTGATTCTTATGAACAAGGCTGATTTAGCCGATAAAAAGACGACAGATAAATGGTGCACATATTTCAAAAATAAAGGATATTTCGTGGTTGCTTTGGATGCTCGTAGTAAAAATGGCATGAAGTCGATTACGGATATTATCATGGAGGCTTGTAAGGAAAAAATCGAGCGAGACTTAAAACGCGGGATTAAGAACCGTCCCGTACGTGCCATGGTAGTGGGAATTCCGAATGTTGGAAAATCTACTTTCATCAATTCCTATGCAGGCAAGGCATGTGCGAAAACTGGAAATAAGCCAGGTGTTACAAAGGGAAAACAGTGGATTCGTTTGAACAAAAACGTTGAGCTTTTGGATACACCAGGTATTTTGTGGCCGAAATTTGAGGATCAGATGGTAGGACTCCGCTTGGCGTTGATTGGTTCTATCAAGGATGAAATTTTAAATACTGATGAATTGGCAGTAGAGTTGATTAAGTTCCTGTTGCAGGAATATCCAGGTGTATTGGCAGAACGATACGATTTAGAGGAAGTGGAAGACCCAATCCAGGTACTTATGGGAATTGCAAAGAGCAGAAATTGTCTGAGCAAGGGAAATGAGCTGGACTACAGTAAGGCAGCGATTCTGCTGATTGATGACTTCAGAAGTGGAAAGTTAGGAAAGTTGTCACTTGAACTACCACCAGAAGAATAAATGCGTAAGATGAGCAAATAGAAAGAGAACTTTTGATATGGATATTAAGAAAATTGGTGAGATAAAAGCAGAATTGGAATTGTTTGGTGCAGCAGTGACAAGGGAAAATGAAACACAGTTTCAGACTTTTATCGAAAACTATAAAGTGGATGACCGCGGTGGTGTACAAAAAATCGTAGCGGCTGCCGAAAAACGTTTGGAAAAGTATTATGCGGAATTGGAACGTACCGAAAGCATTCAGAAATATGAGAAAGAGTATGGGGCGTTTGCATATATCTGTGGCATAGATGAGGTAGGTCGTGGGCCATTGGCGGGACCTGTAGTTGCGGGGGCTGTAATTTTGCCAAAGGATTGTGATATTTTGTATATCAATGATTCGAAGAAGCTTTCGGCAGCGAAAAGAGAGGAACTTTATGATGAAATCATGGAGAAAGCGGTTTCTGTAGGATTAGGTTTTGTAGGACCAGAGAGAATTGATGAAATCAATATTTTACAGGCGACCTATGAAGCTATGCGTGAGGCAGTTTCCAAGTTGGAACCACAGCCGGATTTGTTGTTAAACGACGCAGTAACGATTCCAGGCCTGCCACAAAAGCAGGTGCCGATTATTAAGGGAGATGCTAAAAGTATTTCGATTGGTGCGGCGAGCATCGTGGCGAAGGTAACAAGAGACCATTTGATGGAAGAGTATGACCATCTTTATCCAGAGTACGGATTTGCTTCTAACAAGGGCTATGGATCGGCAGAGCATATCGCTGCTATCCAGAAATACGGTCCAACCCCAATCCATAGAAGAAGCTTTATAAAAAATTTCCTATAAAAAAGCGAAGGAGAAACCATGCAGATATCAGAACTTGCGAAACAGTATGTAAGTACAACTTCATCTTCGGAAGCCATGAAGGGCACCAGAGGCGTAGAGAAGCTGGTTTCTTCCATTCGTGACCTTACCGCTGGAAATATTTTTGAAGGCACGGTAAACTCGATTAAAAATGGTAACGTAGTATTAGGGCTTTCCAATGGAACCCTTCTCAATGCCCGTTTAGATGCGAATATGCAGCTTTTACAGGGTCAGTCTATGTTCTTTCAGGTAAAATCCAATAACGGAGAAACGATTGCCATTCGTCCATATACAGTAGATGGGAATGGTGTCAATTTAACCCTGCTTAATGCACTCAATGCAGCAGGGCTTCCAGTTACAGATAAATACCTAAATCTTGCCAATAACATGATGCAGGAGCAGATGCCAATTGACAAAAATACGATGAACCAAATGGCTCGCATTCTTATGGCAAATCCCGATATGAGTGTGAATACACTGGTACAAATGAAAAAGTTAAACATCCCAATTACAAATGAGATGGTGGCACAGTTTGAAAACTATGTGGATGATAGCAGTGCAGTGCACAAGGCATTGGACAGCTTTATTACAGAGCTTCCGACAACCATGGCAGGAAAAGATATGCCTTTGGAACAGTTGAAGGCATTCGATAGTCAGTTGCTGCAGATTATTGCGGATGGGATGGAAGGACAGAGTGGGGCTTCATCGCAAGTAGCTGGAAATACAAATGCTGTGGGAGAAATGGCACAGCAAATCGTGCAGGATGGAGCAAGTCAAACATTACAACAGACTGCACCACAGGAAGGGGCTAGTCAGCAGACAATCGTGCAGGATACATTGGCACAAGATGGTGCGAATCAGCAGGCTGCGGTGCAAGACGCGACGGCTCAGGCGGGTGGTGCGGAAGCTACTGCCCAAGAGGGAGCAGTACAGCAGACTGTGGCTGAGGAAAAAGCGATGGCACAGGAAGAAAACGTACAGCAGACCAACGCAACACAGGATACTGAGGTCAATACGCAAACGACTACAAAAGAAAATGTATTACGACTGATGCATGGTTTGTTTGGTGAAACAGGTATCACGGCAGAGGATTCTCCTGCGGTTCTTTTGAATAAATTGTCTCATGTGATTTTGACAGGAGATAACATATCCAAAGACGCCTTGAACCAGCTTTTTTCTTCGAAGGATATGCAGCAGTTTTTGCGTGATGCATTGGAAGGTCAGATGTATTTGACACCAGAAGAAGTAGCAGATGGAGAAAAGGTGAAAAAATTATATGAACGGTTGGAGTCGAAGACACAACGTTTGGAAAACTTGCTCAATCAGGCGGGGTTGCAGAATACCCCATTGGCGCAGACGGTGGCCGAAGTGCGCGGAAATGTGGAATTTATGAACCAGTTGAACCAGGCATATACCTTTGTGCAGATTCCGCTTAAGATGGCGGGGCAGAATGCCAGTGGTCAGCTTTATGTTTACACGAATAAACGTGATATGAGTGACCCAGAAAAAGAATTGACGGCATTTTTGCATTTGGACTTGGACCATTTAGGTTCTACGGATGTGTCAGTAAAGATGTTGCACAAGAAGGTAGATACGAAGTTTTATATGGATACAGACGAAGCCTTTGAACTAGTGAAGGCACATATGCCAGAGCTGGAGGAACGATTGCGTCGTAAAGGCTTCGATGCAAAAATATATGTAGAAAACGAAGGAAAGAAGGTTAACTTCCTAGATGACTTCCTGAAAAAGGATGCACCACCGACTGGACAGTTGCACCGTTATTCCTTTGATGTGAGGGCTTAAGCTATGGAAAGAAAGAAGAATTTTGAGTCCTTAGAAAAAACAGCGGTGGCGATTGCCTACGAACCAGGCGAAAGCGCCCCAAAGATTCTTGCCACAGGAAAAGGGGAAGTGGCAGAAAAAATCATTGAAAAAGCGAAAGAAAATGACGTCCCACTATACAAGGATAATAAATTGGCAGATACCTTATCAAAGCTGAAAATCGGCGATGCCATTCCGCCAGAGCTTTACGAAGTGGTAGCGGAAATCCTCGTGTTTGTGGATGATATGGATCGTCTGAAAGCGAAGCTGGACGGGAAAGCGAAATAAAGGAAAGAAGGAAAACACGTGAACCATGATATAACATATCCTCTTTCACAGAACAAACGAGAGACAGGGGCTGCCTACGAATTAAAGGCAGAAGAATATTTGCTGGGAAACGGCTACAAAATTCTGGAGCGAAACTTCCGAAATCGCAGTGGAGAGATTGATTTGATTGCGAAGCGGGAGGGGCAGATACATTTTATTGAGGTGAAATACCGTACGACCTCTGATTTTGGTAGTCCGCTCGAAGCAGTCGATTTTCGTAAGCAGAACCAGATTCGTAAGGTGGCGATGTACTACCTAATGAAAAACAAACTGAGCGAATGGACACCTTGTCAGTTTGATGTGATTGCTTTTGAAGGGGAAAAGATGACGCATTTGGAAAATGCATTCTAAATTTTGTGCTGGAGAAAGAAACATGGAATTAAAGAAGAAAACAAGAGATGATGTTTTGGTGGTACGAGAACATGAAATCGTGGACGTGAATGGAAATCCACAGATGCTGCCATTATTACATTATCCACTATTTGAAAAACTAGATATCGTAGAGCATTGCTTTACCACACGTTTGGGCGGTGTGAGTGAAGGTGTTTGTTCTAGCTTGAACCTAAGCTTCAGCAGAGGAGATGACCCAAAGGCTGTTATGGAGAATTATAGGCGTGTGGCAGAAGTGTTTGGAAAGACAGTTGATGATTTCGTCTGCACGGACCAGACACATACCACGAATGTGATGCGTGTAGGAAAAACAGAGTGTGGATATGGCGTGACGAAGGAAAAGCCATACACAGACGTTGATGGTGTGATTACGAACAAGCCGGGAGTAATCCTGTCTACGTTTTATGCGGACTGTGTGCCACTGTATTTCGTGGACCCAGTGCATAAGGCGATTGGGCTTAGCCATTCGGGCTGGCGTGGCACTGTGGGCAGAATGGGACAGAAAACCCTTGAGGCGATGGCAGAGGCGTATGGTACAAAACCAGAGGATGTGTACGTAGCGATTGGACCATCCATTTGTCAGGATTGTTATGAAATCAGTGAAGATGTGGCCGGGCATTTTTATGAGGAATTTGAGGGGCATGGAGATGAAATTCTGCTAAACAAAGGGAATTGTAAATATCAGCTTGATTTGTGGAAGACCAATGAAATCGTGATGCTAGAGGCTGGTATTCGACCAGAGCATTTAGCGGTGACGAATATCTGCACCTGTTGTAATCCTGAGGTGCTGTTTTCACATAGAGCAAGTCAAGGAAAACGAGGAAATCTTGCAGCATTTTTAATGCTGAAATAAATTGGAAAATAAGGGGCGTCGCAACAACCCGAAAGAATAGAAAGAGAGAGAAAGTATGAAAAATTATGTAGATTATATCACAGACATCACCTGCCAGCTTTTGGCAATCGATAGTCCAACAGGCTATACCAGAAAAGCGGCAGAGTTCGTTATCGAAGAATACAAAAAGCTTGGTTATGAAGCGAAGATGACGGTAAAGGGATGCGTATTGGTAGACATCGGTGGAAAGAATAAGGAGAACGGCATCGTATTGGCGGCTCATGTAGATACTCTTGGTGCGATGGTAAGTGAAATCAAAGGAAATGGAAATCTTAAGGTTTCTCCACTGGGCGGAATGAACCCAAACAATGCTGAGGCAGAAAATTGCCGTATCGTGACACGGTTTGACGGAATTTACGAAGGTACGTTCCAGCTTAACAACGCATCGGTTCATGTAAATGCAGATTATAGCGATGCAAAACGTAAGTACTCGGATATGGAAGTGGTTTTGGATGAAGTCGTAGCTTCGAAAGAAGATACCGAAAAGCTTGGTATCATGGTCGGCGATATCGTATGTTTCGATCCTAGAACAACTATCACTTCGAAAGGATATATCAAGAGCAGATTCTTAGACGACAAGCTGAGTGTAGGTATTTTACTTGGCTATGCAAAATACTTAAAAGACAACAATATTGAATTAGAGAATTATCAGTATCACTATATCACTGTTTACGAAGAAGTAGGTCATGGCGGTACTGCATCCATTCCAGAAGGTGTAACCGAAATGATTTCGGTAGACATGGGATGTGTCGGCGATGGACTTACCTGTGATGAACACATGGTATCCATCTGTGCGAAGGATTCCCGTGGACCATACAACTACGACGTCGTGACAGGTCTTATCAAGGCGGCAAAGGACAATGATTTGAAATTTGCAGTAGATATTTACCCATTTTATGGCTCCGATGTAGATGCGGCACTGGGTGCTGGCTATGATATCCGTCACGGACTTATTGGTGCAGGTGTATATGCATCCCATGGTTACGAAAGAAGCCATAAGGATGGCGTGGAGAATACGCTGAAACTTTTAGTGGCGTATTGTAAGTAGTTATATGTTCAAACGCATACTAAAATCGGCATACTTATGTCGAACACTATCTAAATAATTCCTTCCAATAAGTACAGTTGTATTATTTGAGAGATATATATTAGTAGCGGTGAGCTTGCGGATGTGGCGCATATTTACAATATGACCTCGATGGCACTGTACAAATTCTTTTGGTAAAAATGGAAGTATACTTTTGAGCGACATGCGGATAGAGTATACTTCTTTTTTAGTGGTGATTTCTATGTAGTGTTTTGCAACAGAGAGACAGATGATATCGCTATATGGAATCTGAAGGATATTACCATTGTCCCGGAAAATAAAATAATTTCCTTTAAGTTGTTGCAAAATATCGTCGAGACACTTATCCAAAGCTTCCTGTACCACAGGCTTCAGCAAATAATGCATAGCTCG
Organism: Agathobacter sp.; assembly: GCA_017409825.1. Taxonomy (GTDB): domain Bacteria; phylum Bacillota; class Clostridia; order Lachnospirales; family Lachnospiraceae; genus Roseburia. The sequence goes on from JAFQRZ010000023.1 coordinate 7,519, forward strand.
AACATCATAGCCATCGAAAACATATTCACGAAACGCGGTTAGAAATAGAATCGCACCATCAAATCCACGTGCACGCATCTTTTTTGCTACATCAATTCCCGTCATGCCAGAAAGCTGAATGTCAAGGATGTACAGATGGTCTTCATCGGTATCGTGTTCTTCCAGATAGGCTTCTCCATTGGCATAATCATGGATATGCAGGGGCAGCTTATTCGTCTCTTCCCATATACGTAGAGTCTTTAATAATCGTTCTTTTTCTTGCGGATTGTCTTCTATAATTGTAATATTAAAATTCATTTGTATTCTCCAATGGAACCATAATATGTACGATAAAAGTATTATTGTTATGGCGAATCTCGGTAAAACCATTTACTTCATCAACTAAAGTATGTATTCGTTTTAACCCAATACCGTGGGATGGTTCCTTTTTTCTAGAAAGATAAGAGTCGTGTTTGTCTTTTTTTACAATTCCATCAAAAGAGTTTTCGATATGAATAACCAACATATTTTCCTGTGCCTTCATTTGAAAAAGAATCCATCTTTGTTGTTCATCTGAAAGTCGTTTGCAGGCTTCGAGTGCATTGTCAAAAAGATTGCCTAGTAAAGCAGATAGAGCGACATCCGAAAAAGGAATGAAATCTGGCAGCAGAACAGAAATTTCCAGCGTAGTAACTTGTTGTTTGGCAAGAAATGATTTTGCCGAAAGGATGCTGTCAACGACGATATTTCCTGTAGTAGAAACGGAATAATCGAGATTAAAATGCACTTCATATTCATTTAAGTATTGTATGAGCTTTGCCTGATTGTTCGTTTGTATCAAGCCCTGAATTGTTGCCAAATGATGATGGACATCATGTTTAATGGCACGCAAAGATTCTGTAGTGTTTAATAGGTTATTGTATTGCTGTGTTTCAAGTTCTAAGAGTTGGGTGCGTTCTTGGAGTTCTATATTTTTTTGTGTGGCATGTGCTAATTCAAAAATATATACAAGAATAAAAATAAAGAAGCCCAGGAAAAGCGCATTAGCAAAAATAATTACATTCATAAATGTTGATTGATGTGATTCTAGCTCAACCATAATATAGAGAAATGAATGTGTTAGTATAATGCCTAAGACTATTGTTAAAAATACAAAAAGCTTTTGCTTTATGTCTAGTAAAGGTTTTCGCGAGAACGTTGTAGAGACGAAAAAACTTAATGCTGCTAGACAAATAATATATAAGGTGGTGCACAAGAATCTATATGCTTCTCCCATAAATATTTCATCTGGTTGCATAGGCGTAAAGGTAATTAATAAGAAATAAGAGGTTAGTTCACCAGCGATACCTAAAATACTATGAACACCTACCCAAAAAATACACAAAATTTTAGGGGCATTGAATAAGAAATAAGTTATTAGAAAGTTAAACGAAAATGCGAGTATAACAGTACAGGCAGATGTTAGTTCAAGGGCATTTCCAATCGTAATAACAGAGTATCGTAATGCCAATAATATCCAACGTGTAAGATTCCAGTTTTTCATCTTCTTTGGAGTAAGTATTGTTGAAATATATAAGTAGAAAATAATAACTTCAAATAAATTAATTAATAATTCCCAAGCGATAGATAAGTAGTTCATTTATGATGCCTCCTTGTATATGTACGATATTAACATTTTAGGATTTTTTGTGCAATACAGAGTAATGATGTACAAAAAAGTGCATACAAGTGGTAAGGCTGTAAATTAGGATGAAACAGATAAAATATGCTAAATATGATGATAAGAATAGTGATTTTAATTTTGCATTGTAATTGTACTTCTAGTGTAAAATTTTTGTTTGTCGTAGGGGTAAGAAATACTAAAATGATGTAATTTATAATGATGCTGCTAAAGTAAAAATTTATGGACACAAGAGGGAGATTGGCACAGACAAGTAGACTTGATGTTCCAAGTAAAATGCTGTAAAGCAAGCATTGTCTAGGTGTTTTTGCATGATAACCACCAGAATGTTTTCTGAGACATAGAAAAGTAATTGTCCAAGAGAGTATTTCATATACTTTTCCAAAGAATGAAGCAATTATGAGAAGAACAATGAGCGGAATAAGAGTATATAGAAAAGTTAATAGACCATATGTATATACTTCAATGTCCTCTTCATCTTTAGACAGATTGGCGAGATGAACTAATTTTTTTACAAGTGTTAAACATATATTCTCCATCTTAATTACCTTTCATAAACTATTTTACATACAAAGTATATCTCTTTTTGATGATAGTGGAAATAGAGAGAATTGTATTTTAGAGCCTGTATAATGTTGTTCGTGCCATGTGTGTTGAATCCACATAAAAATAGTGATACGTTTAAAATTACAAAAAAAGGAGGTATTACCTATGAAGAAAATGATAAGTAAAATGGCAAAAAAAGGATTAGCTTTATTGGAGAAAAATGCTACAAAAAAAGCTAATGCAGAATGTGTGGGGATGATGTATGAACCAAAGATTCCAAAGAAATTAAAGAAAACGTTATGCTTGGTTTTAGTATGTGTTTTAGCGACAGGCACTTTATTTGGTGGAAGTGCTACAAATTATTATGCAGCAGAATGTAAATATGAAGAATGGCAAACGAGTATGTATAGTCCGATAAGTTCTACATATACAGATCTAGTAAATCTATATGTAACTACTGAAACTTATGAATGGGCAGTGACATCATATAACATTCCTAATAGTTATGGAGAAGTAAAATTGAATGGAAATAATTGTTTTACAACAATTTTAAATGGGGGAAGAATCTTAAATACTATAGGACAAAGAGATTTTACAATTTATATGGATATTACAGCGGGATATGATTATGCACAATTTAAAATTACTATGGGCTATGATAGTTATCCTACTTGGTTTAATGGATATGTAAAGATCAAATAATTTAGATTTGAATTAATTATCATTCTATCTATCAGGGAGGCAGGCTATGATAAAAAGAATAGTAGGTGCATTGGTAGTAGTTATCATACTATGCACTGCTTGTGGGAGTGAAGAATCAAATTTGGTCAAGACAGATAGCTTGGTGGTTGAAATTCCAAAAGTACTCGAGCAGGTTTCTTATGACAATCTAGAAATACTGTTTGATAATATTAAGAGCTATGAAGAACAGGAAATTGTAATTGCTACAACAAATAGAAAAAGCCCATCTGAAGGTCTTTCTTATGAAGATGCAGTAACGCTATATGTGGATAGAATCATTCCAAATCTATTGGATATGGAAAAGGTTGATACGGAAAAGATCTACGATATTAATACACGTTCTGAAGAGGGAGCGTATCGTATTAGAACTTATAAAAAGGACTATCAAGATGTACTTGCTACTATTGATGAGTATGAATATATTCCCCATTTGGTGTATGCGAATAACGAAACTTGGACAGAGCTTTATTACACGGGAGATTGGTTATCAGGCGTATATCTTACTCAAGGAAAGCTAGGTAGCATAGTGCCAAGTATGAGTGCATTTGGTGCATATAGAGTTATTGAAGATGTGAAAGAATATGATTGTCGGATGGATGATTTGTCAGATTCCTACTTGCTTATGGATGGGGAAAAGACAGTTTTAAAGGCCAAACAAGAGATTGAGGAATATTTAGATGCACATTATCCGTTGACGGAAGAAGATAATGAGATTCGAAATGAAGTATATAAGATTATTGCAGGAAAAATAACTGGTACGGAATATTATGCATTTCGAGTATACCGAACATTAAACTATAATGGGATTTCCATTCGTGAAATGCCCTCTACACAAAGTTTTCCAAATGATGAAATGGTTTTTCTAGGTGAAGGTGCTATGTGTGAAAGTAAAAAACTAGATATTACAATTGGTTTAATCAATTGCTATGAAAAACCAGAGGTAGAGCGTGTGATTACAGAGGTGATTTCGTTCCAAGAGGTTATGGATCGAGTTGCTTATTATTTAACGGGTGAAACGAAGTTTCAACTTATGCATGGTTCTCTGGAATATCGAATGTTTGTAAAGGAAGATGGATATCAGTTAGTGCCATATTGGTGCTTCATTGCTAAGAATCCAAATGATGATTCCACGATAAAAATTTATGTAGATATGGAAACAGGAGAAATAGAGCATTTTATATATTAAAATTTAGGAATGCTGTTAGCATCCCTAAATTGTTTAAGGGCGGTATATGAGGAAAGGGATTAGAGTTACATTTCAAAAATTAAAAAGAATGGTCTGCTCAGGTGGATTTTGGATTTCTGTAGTGCTTATTTTTATTATTACGATTACGACGGAAGCATATACACATTTTGATGGTTCGCAATATAGTCTTTTGACAATTTTATTTCATTTTGATGAAAATGCCAGAATACAAAACAATATGAATGCGCAATCCAAGATTACACTTCTTCAAGTGAGCTTTACTATGTATGGGATGTTATTTTCATCCATGGCATATGCGAGTGTGTTATGTGAAGAACAGAAGCACGGAATTTGTCGTTATATGCTGATAAAAGAGGGAATGTGGACACATATTTTATCAAATGCGTTTGCAACAATGCTGGCTTCGGGCTTGGTGTTCGTGGTAGGTTCCGTTGTTACGGAAATATTTATCCTATGGAATTATCCGCTAATGTCAGAGATAGATGGATATGCATTAGAGAGTTGGCTAACGTATAATGCAAAGCATGCACCTTGGCTATATGAAATGCTCGGTGAAATGGCAACATTTGCACAGTTATTGTTAGGAGTATTTCTCTATGGAACGTTTTGTGGTTTTTTAGGTTTTATTTGTTCGGCATTTTTTTCTAATGTGTATTTACTAACTTGTATTCCATATTTTTTCGGATATTCCTATTATTCGATTACACAAGCCATTGAGGCAAGAGCATTGGAAGGGAATCTTCCAATGGAATGCTTGCAACTGATGTATACATATGTGAGCCCAGGCAGTTATATGTCATATTGGTCATATAAAGATAGTTTATGGGCAAATATGTTGGTGTTTATCTTCGTTTGGGTAATGGGAATTGGAATTCATAAGATGTGTTTGGAAAAAAGAGCAGATTGTGGAGGCATATAAATGAGAGGAATGTTTCGGGTTGCGATTGCAGAATATAAACGATGGTTATACAATCCACGGATACTTTTGTTGTTCATTTTAATTATATATGCAAGAGAAACGGTGGGGAAAATTTTGTGTGAGCATGCGGTTGCAATGCAAACAGAACTTCATTGTTTAGAGCCGTATATAGCACTAAATAACTCACAGATTGCGATTTTAATTATGCCTATATTTTTTCTTGTACTGATGTCAGATTTCCCAGTAATGGAGGGAAGCTATTTGTGGGCGATTTATCGTGCAGGGAAGATAAAATGGATATTTACACAAATGTTGTATTCTTTATTTGCTATTCTAACTGTCATGGGTGGAATGTTTTTGTCAGCAATTTTATCTTGTTGGGGAAGCATCACTATGCAAGGGGGATGGAGTGATGTGACGACACGGTATCACTTGGCATTTCCAAATGAAATAAATGCAATGGTGACACAACTTATACGAGGTGATGTTTATAATCAGCTTTCCATTGGACATGCATTCGCTTTATCCGTAGGTTTAACAGTCTTAATGTTGCTATTATACTGTGCGATTATGCTATGTGGCAAAATATACGGGAAAAAGTATTTACCTTTATGTGTCTGTATTGGACTTATAGGATTAGGTGCAACATTGCAATGGGTACAAACAAGATGGGTGTTTTTATTTCCAGCAGGGCATGCCCTGTTGTCTGGGCATAGGCAGGAATATGTGAGAGAACCGATTATGCCATATTGGATGTCGTACTTATATTTTATAATAGCATTAATGGTGGTTTTAATCATCGCCATCATCGGCATAAAAAGGAGGGACGTATGCAAGAAATTATAGTGGACCATGTGTCCTTACAAATCAAAAATGCAAAGATTTTGTCAGATATCAATCTGACTTTACATAGTGGTAGAGTGTATGGACTTCGTGGACGAAACGGCTCTGGAAAAACGGTGCTGATGAAGTGCATCTGTGGCTTTATGCGACCAACGGAAGGGAAGGTTTCGGTCAACGGAATGGTGATACATAAGGATATGGATTTTTTACCATCGGCAGGTATCATCATTGAAGAACCGGGCTTCTTTCCAAACTATAGCGGTTTCAAGAATTTGAAAATCCTTGCGGGGATTCAAAATACTATCTCTGACGACAAAATTCGACAAACAATGGAGCTGGTGGGATTGGATTCGACCATGAAGAAGCCTGTGGGCAAATACAGCCTCGGAATGCGTCAGCGTCTCGGCATCGCACAAGCGATGATGGAAGATCCAGAAATCCTCATTTTGGATGAGCCGACCAATGGCTTAGATGAAGATGGGGTAGAGTGGTTTCGTCAGTTTATCTTGGAGCAGAAAGAAAAAGGGAAACTGATTTTGCTGGCATCCCATTCGAGAGAGGATATCGAGATGCTGAGCGATGAAGTGTATTTTATGGAGAAGGGTGTACTAACGAAGTAAAAATGTGACGCAAATTCAAATATGAGTTTGCGTCATTTTTTTAACCTTTCTTGACAACCAAACTTAAAAATGCTACACTAAGTGTACTAGAACAACTAATACACTTGAAACACTAGAAGAAAGAAGGAATCCACATGAAAGTATCTTCATTTTTCCACTTCGCAAGCTTTGGTATACGAACCATTCTTTTCCGAGAGAAAAAACCGATTTTGGGAACGATTATCGTGACAGATAAGTGCAATCTTTCCTGCAAGCATTGTTCGGTGAACAATATTACGGCAGTGGTGCATCCTTATACGCAGATGAGAAAAGAGATGCAGCAGTTGTATGATTTAGGCGTGCGTATTCTGTTTTTCTGTGGAGGAGAAACGTTTTTATGGAAAGATGGCGACAAAACCATTCGGGATTTGGTGATTGAAGCGAAGGAAATGGGCTTTCTTATCGTGAACGTGGTGACGAATGGAACCTATCCAATCGATTTACCAGAAGCGGATTTGATTCTTCTAAGTTTGGATGGTGACAGGGAGCGTCACAATATCATTCGTGGCGATACGTATGACAAAATTATGGAGAATATCGCTCACGCAACAGCGGATAATATCTGCTTTTACATGGCGATTAATCAGATTAATAAAGATGCGGTTGCTCATGTTTGCCGTACGGCGAGAGATACGAAACATGTGCGTGCGGTGTCATTCAATTTCCATACGCCATATCCAGATACCAAGGAGCTGGCATTGTCGGTTGAGGAGAAGCAGAAAATTTGTGATACCATTGTACAGATGCGGAAAGAGGGAGCTCCGATTTTTAATCTAAAGAGTGCGTTTCCATATCTGATACATAATAATTTTCCAACCCCTTGCTATCAATGCGTGGTAATGGAAAATGGGAAACTTAGTGTTTGTGGACGATGTGTGGATGTTCCGGGCTTGTGCGAACAATGTGGTTACTTTTTCGTGGCGGAATATACCTTACTATTCCGTGGAAATCCAAAGATTATAGTTGAGATGCTAATGACTTATCTGAAATACATCTAAAGAGGTATGTATGAGTATTATTACAGATTTAACCAGAATGTGGCTGACTCGCTCGACGAAGCCGTTCACATTCTATAACGAATATGACGAAACACTTTCCTTTGGGGAGTGTGAAAACCTAGGATTATATGTGCATATTCCATTTTGTGAAAAGATATGTAATTTTTGTCCGTATTGTAAAGAGGTTTACGCGAAAGAGAAGTGTGACAAATACATAGATGCACTGCTTCAGGAGATTCGTATGATGGGGAGCCAGTATCCAGACAAGAAAGAGGTGACGAGTCTGTATTTTGGTGGTGGCACACCAGCGTTGGCGGTGGAGAGACTAGCCGAGATTATTAGCACATTGCAGGAATATTTTATCATTACGGAGGGCATCGGCTTAGAGCTTCATCCAAGAAATGTAAACGTAGAGATGCTGACCAAGCTAAAGGCGGCAGGCATTACCAAAATCAGTATCGGTATTCAATCCTTCCAGCAGAAATATCAGGATATTCTTGGACGCGATGTGGTGGACATTGAAACGATGGCTGCGGCATTGGCACAGGTGGAATTTGAAACGGTGTCGATGGATTTTATCTTTGCACTGCCAAATCAGACCTATTTGGATTTGAAAAGCGATATCGAGCTGGCGTTTTCCCATGGAGCAAACCATGTTGCAATCTATCCATTCATTGATTTTACCTTTACATCAAGTAAGGTAAAGGTTATGGAAAAGAAGGAAAAGCGAAAGCTTTTAGATGAAATTACCAATTACTGTATGGAGCAGGGCTATTATAGAAGTTCGATTTGGACCTTCTCCAGCGAAAAGGATGCGAACTATTCTTCCATGACGAGAGAGAATTTCCTAGGATTTGGCTGTTCTGCGACGACTTTACTACGAGAACAGTTTAAGATTAATACGTTTTCGGTAGAGGAATATTGCAAACGAATTGCTGAGCAGAAATTAGCGACATCGCTTACCATACGGTTTACCAAGCGACAGAGAATGATTTATTTCCTGTTTTGGACGGCGTACAGCACTAAGGTAGATAGCAGAGATTTCGAACGATTTTTCGGAACGTCTTTACAAAAAATGTATGGCTTTGAGCTATGGCTTGCGAAGCGGCTTGGCTTTGTGAACGAAGAAAATGGGGTATATGAGATGACGCTTAAGGGAGCGTTTTATTATCACTATTATGAGAATTTCTACACCTTAGCTTACATAGATAAGATGTGGGGGATTATGCGAAAGGAAGCATTCCCTGAGAAAATAGAATTATAAAGGAAAAGGAGGGAGTCGTGTGATACAGCTTAATTACAGGGATCCGAGACCCATCTATGAGCAGGTAAAAGATGGCATTCGAAAACTTGCTTACTCGGGCATGTTGGGACCAGATGATAAATTACCATCGGTGCGAGAACTGGCGATGAAGCTGGCGATAAATCCGAATACCATTTCCCGTGCGTATAAGGAGCTGGAACAGGAAGGTTTCATTTATACGATGACTGGAAAAGGGACGTTTATCAATCAGGAATTCGACTTGTATGACAGCAGAAAAGAAGAATTATGGAAGCAGTTTGATAAGGCTGCGAAAGAGTTATTAGAGCTATCGGTGATAGAAGAGGAGCTGGTGAAACGCATCGCACAACTAAGTGGTGAAAAACCGGCAGAGAGAACCGAGAGTACTTCGAAAGGAGGTAGCACAGATGATTCAGGTAAATAATGTGGTAAAAGAATTTGATGGATTTCGTGCATTGGATGGTGTCAATATGCACGTAAAGAAAGGTGCGATATATGGACTCGTGGGACCAAATGGTGCAGGTAAATCGACCATTATTCGCCACTTGACAGGGGTGTATCGTCAGGATGCAGGTGAAGTAATGGTAAATGGACAGGAGGTATTTGAAAATCGACTGGTAAAAGAAAAGATTGCCTATATTCCAGATGAACTGTTCTATTTTTTGCAGGCTGATACGATGGAAATGATGAAATATTATGAGGGACTTTATCCAACGTTTGATAGAGAAATGTTTTTCATCTTGAAAGAATATTTCCCAACCATCGATTTGAAACGCAATATCCGACGTCTTTCCAAAGGTATGCAAAAGCAGGTGGCATTCTGGCTTGCAATCTGCTGTAAACCAGAGGTTCTGATTTTAGATGAGCCTGTAGATGGACTTGACCCAGTTATGCGTAGACAGATTTGGAGTATCCTCATGGCGGAGGTAGCAGAACGTGAGATGACAGTAGTCGTTTCTTCCCACAATTTGCGTGAATTGGAAGATGTATGTGACCATGTGGGAATTATGAACAAGGGCAAAGTCATCATTGAACGTTCGCTAAGCGATTTACAAGGCAATGTAACCAAGATTCAGGTGGCTTGCGAGGGCGAGGTACCGAAGCTTCCAGAAGGGTTTAAGGTGCTGCACCAATCCAATATCGGTCGCGTGCATACCTTAATCGTACGTGGAAATCCAGATGAGGCAGTAGCACATATTACTGCTGGTGCAGAAAAGAGTATTGTAGATGTACTTCCACTTTCGCTAGAAGAAATCTTTATTTACGAGATGGGAGGTGTCGACTATGAAGTCAAAGATTTCCTTCTTTAATAAGACGATTTTTAAGAAAAATGTAACCTTGTATTGGCCAATTTGGGGAATTTATTCCTTGATTGTAGTGATTATGCAGCCAGGCTTAGTATGGTTGTTTAACAATATGGATTATTTTTCAAATGGTTATGCCGATGAAATGAAATTCCGTGATTTGATGGATACCTTGCGTTTTGAAAACTATGTGGTGTTGATTGCTTTTGCAGCATTATTGGCAGGAATGGCATTATACAGTTATATGTATAACAATAAGAGCGCCAATATGATTCATTCCCTGCCAGTAGACCGTACGCAGTTGTATGGAACGACCATCATTTCCGGCTTGGCATTTTTAATCGTACCATTGTTTGGAGCAGCCTTGCTTTCTACCTTGCTTTGTCTGATTTATACGATTCCAGGAATCGGATATGTATGGTTATGGTTCTTCGTAATGGCGGCACTTGCTATCATCGCTTTTTCGATTGTGAGTATATGTGCACTGTTTACGGGGCATATCGTAGTATTGCCGATGTATGTAGTCGCAGTAAATCTGCTTTCATGGATTGTGTATTATTTGATATCTGTCGTAATAACGACTTTTGGATTTGGTGTAACCACACTAGGAAGTAATGCAGAAGACCTTGCAGGTGTGTTCTGTCCAATCCAGTGCTTCAATGACAATTTGAGCTGGGCATATCACTATTCGGATACCGGGGAATTAGTTGATATTTCATTAACAGGAGTGGAGTTCCTTTTGCTTTATCTCGTGTTGGCGGTTGTATTTTATGCGGCAGCTTATGTTATTTATCGTAAGCGTAAAATCGAGCAGGCAGGAGACTTCCTTACCGTTAACTGGGTAAAACCAATTTTTAGAGGCGTCGTAGGAATTTTCGGAGCTATCTTTGGTGCAATGCTTGTGCGAGAAGTGCTTTTGGATACCAGAATCGGATGCGGAATGCCATTATTTGTATGTATGCTGCTCATTATCGGTGCGATTTGCTACTTCGCAGCAGATATGTTTATTAAGAAATCATTCCATGTATTCAAAAAGAAAAATTGGCTCGGTTGCGGAGTCTTTTCCGTTGTAGTTTTGGTGGCATTCTTTGGGATGTATGCTTTGGCAAATAAGTACGAAAATGAAGTACCAAAACTGGCGGATATTGAACAGGCAGAGATTCAGTTGGGATATGAGATTACCTTGTATGGGGAAGCGGCAGCACCGATTTTGGAAATTCAGAAGGATATTTTGGCACAGGCAGACTACATCGAAAGCCGTGTGTCAGATGGTGACCGCTACTATAATATGGTTCGTATCAGCTATCAGTTAAAGGATGGCGATACAATAACCAGGCGTTACGCTCTGTCCCAGGAAGACGAAAAGCTAAATGCGATTTATAAAAAAATCGTGCTGTTAGAGCAGGATGAGGAAAACTATCTGGTAAACACCTTTGGTAAGAATTATGCGAATATTACGACGTTCTATGGTGGCAGCTTGGAAGCATATTTCATAAATCCAGAGGATAGAGAAAAAGAGGATTATTATCCAGATAAAAACTATGACAGCAAGAACATAGATGCCGTACAGGCAAAAGAAATCTATGAAGCTATCCTCGCAGATATCAAAGCCGGTACACTCATGAAATACAATATCTATGGTGGAAAGTATATCTATGAGGAAGATGTCTATACGAGAGGTGCAGATAAATATTATGGCTCGACGGAAGTGCATATTATGCTGGATTACCTGCTCTCAGAGGATGCTTCGGATAAAAAGACAAATGGAAGCACTTCAGATAAGTACTATGGAGATGTTGTGGAGGATCAAGAATACGTAGATTATCAGAGGCAGCGTTCTGTTTACCTAACTATCGGTCCAGATTGTGAACATGTCATCAATAAATTGGTGGAATTGGAACTTGTAGAGTCAGTTGGACATATCTGGTGGGGAGATGCAGAGGAACTGCTTAAGTAAGAACTATAAGTATACCACTATTTAAATATACTATTTTTTTCAATACAGTAAAAACGAGAGCCAGCCAGAAAGAAAATTGGAAGCCTTATGTTAGTACAGCGACAATTTTCTTTCTGGCTGGCTCTCGTTTGTAGTTGTTTCAATGGAAAAAATATAGTATATTTAAAGTAGTAAGCATTTTTAGAAAAGGTGACCTATGAGCAAAGAACATATTATATACAAAATCACTCCAGGCAGTATCGCCGAGGAACTGGAAATAGAAGCTGGTGATGTGCTGGTTTCTATCAATGGAAATGAAATAGAAGATGTATTCGATTATCACTACATGGTGAATGATGAATACTTGGAGCTTCTCATTCGCAAAGCAGATGGTGAGGAATGGGAGCTGGAAATCGAAAAGGAATACAATGAAGATTTGGGTATTGAATTTGAGAATGGTTTGATGGATGATTACAAATCCTGTACCAATAAATGTATTTTCTGCTTTATCGACCAGATGCCACCGGGGCTGCGTGAGACCTTGTATTTCAAGGATGATGATAGTCGTTTGTCATTTTTACAGGGAAATTATGTGACGCTTACGAATATGAAGGACAAGGATTTGGACCGTATCATTCAGTATCACATGGGACCAATCAATATTTCGGTGCAAACGACGAATCCAGAGCTTCGCTGTATGATGCTTCACAATCGTTTTGCGGGAGAGTCGTTAAAGAAAATTGACAGACTCTATGAAGCAGGCATTCCGATGAATGGGCAGATTGTGCTTTGTAAAGGCGTAAATGATGGCGAGGAATTGGAACGTTCCATCCGTGATTTGACAAAGTATTTGCCTTGTATGGAAAGTGTGTCGGTAGTTCCGGTGGGACTTAGTAAATATCGTGAGGGATTGTATCCGCTTGAACCATTCACAAAAGAAGATGCAGAGAAAGTCATCGATACCATCGAAAAATGGCAGAAGAAATGTTTAGAAGAGCATGATTTGCATTTCATTCATGCGAGTGACGAATGGTATCTTTTAGCGGAACGTCCACTTCCAGAGGAAGAAAGCTACGATGGATATCTTCAGTTGGAAAATGGCGTAGGTATGCTTCAACTGCTTGTAAATGAATTTGCGGAGGCGATGCAAGATGCATTAGAAGAACCAGGCTACAAAGATGAAGTGATGAAAGTATTAAACGACGAGTTTGGCGGGCATCATAAGCTTAGTATCATGACAGGTCGTTTGGCAGCCCCTTTCCTTCGTCAGATGGCAGCAGATTTTATGCAAGAGTTTCCAGGTTATGAAGTGGAAGTTATCGATATCCGCAATGATTTCTTTGGTGAGAGAATTACAGTGTCGGGGCTTATTACGGCACAGGATTTGATTGCTCAGGCAAAGGGCAGAGAATTGGGCGATTCGATTGCGATTCCATGCAATATGCTTCGTTCCGGAGAATGTGTATTTTTGGACGACCAAAGCGTGGAAGACGTGCAAAATGCTTTACAAGTACCGGTAATTATTGTAAAATCTAATGGTTTAGCGTTGTTTGAGGCGATGCTAGGATATGAAGTAGAAATAGAAGAGTAGTATATTTTTAAGAAAGAAGAGGTAAATCATGAGTAAACCAATCGTGGCCGTAGTTGGCCGCCCAAATGTTGGCAAATCAACACTCTTTAATGCACTCGCTGGAGAACGTATCTCTATTGTAAAAGATACTCCAGGTGTAACAAGAGACCGTATTTATGCGGATGTTTCATGGTTAGATTATAATTTCACAATGATTGATACAGGTGGTATTGAGCCAGACAGCTCGGATATCATTCTTTCCCAGATGCGTGAGCAGGCGCAGATTGCGATTGATACTGCGGACGTTATCCTATTTGTGGTAGACGTAAGACAGGGCTTACAGGATGCGGACAGCAAGGTAGCAGATATGCTGCGCCGTTCCCATAAGCCAGTCGTATTAGTTGTAAATAAAGTAGACAGCTTTGAGAAATTCCAGGCAGATGTGTATGAATTTTATAACTTAGGTATCGGCGATCCTTATCCAATCTCAGCGACAGAAAAAACTGGTTTGGGTGATATGCTTGATGAAGTAGTAAAATACTTCCCGGAATCAGCGAAGAAAGAGGTGGAAGATGAAAGACCACGTATTGCGATTATCGGTAAGCCAAACGTAGGTAAGTCTTCGCTTATTAATAAGCTTGCACAGGAAGACCGAGTAATCGTATCGAATATTGCTGGTACAACCCGTGATGCGATTGATACTGCAATCAAATATAACGGACAGGAATATATTTTCATCGATACGGCAGGGATACGCCGTAAGAGCAAGATTACAGAGGAAATCGAGCGTTTCAGTATTATCCGTGCAGTTGCAGCAGTAGAACGTTGTGATGTGGCGATTATTATGATTGACGCGACAGAAGGTGTAACCGAACAGGATGCCAAAATCGCAGGTATTGCCCATGACAGAGGCAAGGGCGTTATCATCGCCGTAAACAAATGGGATGCTATTGAAAAAGACAATAACACCGTAAAAGAACACACACAGGATATTCGTGATGTCTTAAGCTTTATGCCTTATGCAGAAATCCTTTTCATTTCTGCAAAATCAGGACAGAGATTACACAAGATTTTCGAGACTATCGATGTCGTTATCGAAAATAACAGTATGCGTGTCGCAACGGGTGTATTAAATGAAATCGTTGCAGAAGCCGTTGCAATGCAGCAGCCACCTACGGATAAAGGTAAGAGACTTAAGATTTATTATGTAACACAGGTATCGGTAAAACCACCGACATTCGTCGTGTTTGTAAATGATAAGAACCTGATGCATTTTTCTTACACGAGATATTTGGAGAACCGCATCCGTGATACCTTTGGATTTAAGGGAACTGCTCTTAAATTCATCACCAGAGAACGAAAGGAAGATAAGTAATGATAGTAGTAACACGTTTGATGGCACTGTTGATTGGGTATTTCTTAGGATGTTTTCCAACTGGCTATTTGGTTGGGAAAACACGTGGTATCGATATTCGCAAGTATGGCAGTGGAAATACTGGTGCGACCAATACACTTCGTACCTTAGGATGGGCAGCAGCAGCTATCACTTTCTTTGGTGACTGTGCGAAAACGATTCTTTCGATTGTAATTGCAAATCTTTTATTTAAAGATTCTGGCTTTGATATAACAGTCATCGAATTATATGCTGGTCTTGGTGCAGTGCTTGGACATAATTTTCCATTTTATTTCAAGTTTAAGGGTGGAAAAGGCATCGCATGTACCGCAGGTGTAGCATTTGCACTTTTCCCGGGAGCAGTACCAGTATGTTTTACGGTATTTGTACTTTGTATTGTTTTAAGTAAATATGTATCATTAGGTTCCATTATGATGGCAATCCTTTTGGTGGTGCAGATATTTGTATTTAATTTCTATGGTATTTTAGGTGTGCCAGAAACATCGGTATATGAATTTGACACATTGGTACTTATTTTAGGAGTTTTAGCTATTTTCCAGCATAGAGAAAATATCGTACGTTTATTTAAAGGAACTGAAAACAAATTAGGTCAGAAAGCGGAGATTAAAAAAGAATGCGAAAAATAGGAATTATTGGAGCAGGTAGCTGGGGAACAGCCCTTGCAGTAAACCTTGCGAGAAACAATCATGAAGTAGTGATTTGGTCGATTATGGAAGATGAAATTAAGATGTTAAATGAGCACAGAGAGCATATCGATAAGCTCCCAGGTGTAAAATTGGCAGAAAATATTTCATTTACGACGGATATGGAAACTGCGATTAAAGGCATGGATATGCTTGTTTTGGCAGTACCATCCATCTTCACCAGAAGTACCTCTAAAAATATGAAATCGTTCGTTGAAGAAGGACAGATTATTGTTTGTGTAGGGAAAGGGATTGAAGATGATACGTTCATGACAATCACAGATATCGTCGAAGAAGAAATTCCACAGGCGGATGTATGTGTACTTTGTGGACCTTCGCATGCGGAAGAAGTAGGTCAGGGACTTCCTACGACAGTTGTAGCAGGGGCTCATACACAGAAGTCTGCAGAGTTTATTCAGGATACATTCATGAATGAAACCTTCCGCGTATATACAAGCCCAGATATGCTTGGTATGGAACTTGGTGGTTCGTTTAAGAACGTGATTGCACTTGCAGCAGGTATGTGTGATGGACTTGGATTCGGGGACAATACAAAGGCTGCACTTATCGTACGTGGTATTTCAGAAGTTAGCCGTTTGGCACTTGCGATGGGGGCAAAGGCAGAAACCATCAACGGTCTTACCGGTGTTGGTGACCTTATCGTAACCTGTCAGAGTAAACACAGTCGTAACCGTAAGGCTGGTGAGCTTATGGGTCAGGGCATGACGATGGACGAAGCAACCAAAGAAGTTAAAATGGTTGTAGAAGGTGTATATTCTGCAAAAGCTGCATTAGCATTAGGCAAGAAATATTATGTACAAATGCCTATCATTGAAGAAGTAAATAAGGTGCTTTTCGAAGATAAATCAGCGAAAGAAGCGGTGTATGATTTGATGCTTCGTGAGAAGAGAGTGGAAAGCAATTCACTTGACTGGAAATAAAACCGATTAGATAAAATGGAGAAACGTATCATGGAAAAGATTCGTATTAAATATTTTACAGACAAAATTGAAAAATTAGATTATATCGATGGAAAATCCGATTGGATTGACCTTCGTGCATCGGAAGAAGTAGAGCTTAAAGCTGGCGATTTTAAACTCATTCCTCTTGGAGTTGCTATGGAACTTCCACAGGGCTATGAAGGACATCTCGCTCCACGTAGTTCCACATTTAAAACATGGGGACTTATCCAGACCAATAGTATCGGCATCGTAGATTGCTCGTACTGTGGAGATGACGATATGTGGCGTATGCCAGTATATGCGACTCGTGATACCGTGATTCATGTAAATGACCGTATTGCGCAGTTTCGTATCGTAGAAAATCAGCCAAAGATAGTATTTGAGGAAGTAGAACACCTTGGCAATGACAGCCGTGGAGGTTTCGGTTCTACAGGAAAACAGTAATGAAACTAAATTATAAGAGAATTCACATTGGTCGAAGAACATTTAAATCAGCACTTGCAGTTATTCTTGCACTAGCTGTTGTATCCATGTTTGGAACTACCTCAGCAACGTCTAGAATGGTATTTGCTATGCTTGGTGCAATGTCTGCCATGGAAAATACCTTTAAGCAGTCGGTGGATGCTTGTAAGGCTCAGATAATTGGGATGATTCTAGGGGCTGTCGTAGCAGCAGGGTTATCCATGGTCCCAATTCATTCTTTGCTCACAGTTGGATTAGGTGTAGTGCTTATCATTGTGATATACAATATGCTAGGTATTTACTATTCTCCAAATTTACCATGTCTGGTAGTTGTAATGAGTTGCATGAATGCGGATGTATATCCTTTTGAATATGCGTTAGGAAGACTTTGGGATACAGCGATAGGCTTAGCGATTGGTATGATTATCAATGTACTCGTTTTACCATACGACAATAGTTTGAAGATTCGTCAGGCGATTGAGTATCTGGAAAAAGAGGTTATCGTATTCTTAGAAGAGATGTTTGATGGCGATAAGGAATATCCAGATACAGAGAAAATGCGAAATACCATCAATGATATGGCGAGTCAGTTAGGGATTTATTCCAAACAATGGTTGCCATTTCGCGTAAAACAGGATAAGCAGAAATTAGAGATTTTCCTTAAGTGTGAAAATAAATCTCGTGAATTGATGGCACAGATGGAAGTGCTTTCTCAGATGGAGAATCCAGGGCGTTTGGATCCAGAGATTCGTAAGCGTTTAGAGGATAGTGGTGCAGAAATTCGTGACCGTAGAAAAATCATTCGATATGAGGAAGAGGATATTATTACCAATTATCATGTGGGAAAGATTTTGGACTTGCGAGATGAGCTAATTGAGCTAATTGCAGAGATTACAAAGAAATAATGAAAACAAAAAGGATTTGTAACCCTTGGGCTACAAATCCTTTTTTAATAGATATCTTTTTACTTTGGCAATTTTACCGTAATTTGCAAGGTGTTTTCCTTTGGAGAAGAAGCGTGAATTTTTCCATTATGAGCTTCCACTATTGCTTTTGCAATGGAAAGACCTACTCCATGACCACCGGTTTGGGAATTACGAGAGGCATCCATGCGGTAGAAACGGTCAAAAAGAAGTTTTAGCTGGTCTTTCGGAATGATTTGTAGAGTATCATTGGTAACACAAATAGTGATTGCATTGTTTTGTTCTTCTACCAACAAGGAAATTTTGCTATTTACAGGTGAATACTTGAGTGCATTGTCCAATAAAATGGAAAACAGTTGGCGAATGGATTTTTCATCCCCACATAGCGTGAGCATTGGTGGAATATGATATTCCAGTTCTTTCCTCTGTTTTTGTGCTAGGTGCTGAAAAGAGGAAGTAGTCTCCGTTGCAATTTCAGAGAATGGAAAGTCAATTGCAGGAAGGATATGCTCGGATTCTTCCATACGGGAAAGAAAAACAAGACTGTTTGTCAGTTCTGTTAACTGTGTAATTTGATTTTTGATATCACCTATCCATTCATTTTCGCCAATTTCCATTTCTAGGATATCTGTATCCGCGTTGATGATAGTAAGAGGCGTCTTTATCTCGTGGCTCGCATCTGTGATAAAGCGCTTTTGTTTTTCATAGCTTTCAGAAATCGGTTGAACAATTCGATTTGAGAAAAAGCTAATGAAGGCAAATACGATTAAATAACCGCAGATGGAGATAGTGATACTTGCAAATAAAAAGGAATAATATGCATCTAGTTTTCTGCCACAATCTAAAAAGGTAATTCGTATAAAGGTGTCGTCTTCATGAATTTGATAACGGAAGTTTTGGATAAAACCTGTCGTTGCTCTTTTGTTTTGTACAGTATTTGCGAAAATAACAGCTTCCTCGCTATCAACAGAAATAATGCGGCTTGTCTCTACAAATAAGATTTGATTACTATCCTTATCTAGGACGACAGAGAAATAGCGGGATTCATAGGGAATCTCAGGAGACATTCCGGGTGGAAGTTTGTTTCCAAATTTATCAGGTCCTACAGGAAATTCTCCTTTGTTTTCCGAGATGATGGATAAAAGCTTGTCTGCTTCCTGCGTCACAGCATTATAGTTTACGATGTTTATACCTGCAATAATGACAACGAGAACGAGAAGGAGCGCGGACATAGACAGTAGTATAAATTTACGTTGTAATTTTTTTATCATATGATTTCCTCCAAGGAATATCCTGCGTTTCGTGTTGCTTTAATTTGAATATCGGCGTTGAGTGCGGTTAGTTTTTTCCTTAAGTAGGAGATGTATACCCAGACAACGTTTAGTTCTGCATCCGAATCATAGCCCCATATTTTTTCAAAGAACCGTTCTGTAGATACGAGCTGTCTAGGATTTGTCATTAATAGCTCCATCATCTGATATTCTTTATTGGCGAGACGGAAACTATCTTTTTTAGATGAAAGCTCATATGTGGCACGGTCAAGCGTGATATTTCCAAAAGAAAGTTTAGAGTCTACGGCTTGTATGCTTCTTGTCATCGTGCGGATACGTGCTAGAAGTTCTTTGGAATCAAATGGCTTGGTAAGATAGTCATTTGCGCCACTATCTAAGCCAAGAACTTTATCATCAATTTCAGATTTTGCAGATAAGATTAAGATTGGGATTTGATTTCCACTGGCACGTAGTCTTTTTAATACGGTAATCCCATCTATTCCGGGCATCATAATATCTAAGATGACCGCATCATACTCACTGGTTTCTATATAATCCAAGGCATCCTGTCCATTATAGACAGGGTCTACTGTATAATGATTTTTTTCTAAAATATGAACGAGTGCTTTTGACAGAGAAAGCTCGTCTTCGGCTAATAATAGTTTCATGGTAATTCCCCTTTGTTCAATATGGTTTATTATAGCATAGCTTAGTTACATTAAGTGTAGTTTAAAAATTTTTTATTGATTTTTAAGGTTCATTTAGGGTAGGAGGCGTAAACTCCTTGTGTAAAGGAGGGAAAAATATGGCATTTCAAGCAGTATTTCAGCGCCATGAACTAAAATATATCCTGACAAAAGAGCAAAAGGAAAGCGTCTTGCAGGCGATACAGCCATATATGAGTCTGGACCAATATGGACGAACTACAATTCAAAATATTTATTTTGATACCGAAAACTATAGGTTGATTCGTCGGTCTATAGAAAAACCTGATTATAAAGAAAAGATACGCATCCGAAGTTATGCAAATCATAATACAGATAATCTAGTGTTTGTAGAATTAAAAAAGAAATATCAAAAGGTTGTTTATAAAAGGCGTCTGTCTATGTCAGAAGAAACGGCAATATGCTGGCTGACAGGAGAGTGCTCATGTGAAATGGATTCTCAGATTGCAAGGGAAATTGAATATTTTTTGAGTTATTATGGGAAATTAAAACCATCATTGTTTCTTTCGTATGAGAGAGAAGCCTATTACTGTAAGGATGGAATGGATTTTCGAATCACCTTTGATGAAAATGTAAGATGTAGACAGGAACTTATGACATTTCAAAAACATGCAAATGGAATTCCAATATTGGAAAATAATAAAACATTGATGGAGATTAAATGTTCCGGAGGAATGCCACTTTGGATGGCAGAGATTTTGTCTAGGGAAAAGATATATAAGACATCTTTTTCAAAATACGGTACGGCGTATAGAAATATAATTTATCCACAATTGAAAGGAGAACAAATATAAATGGATTCATTGTTTTTAGGGCTATTTGATACAGATATGACGAGGACGATAGGATTAGAGGAATTTTTATTATGTGTAGGGTGCTCTCTTGTTATAGGCATAATTTTAGCATTGGGATACATGGTTCATGCTAGATATTCAAAAAGCTATATTATGACACTTGCAGTTTTGCCTGCGATTGTCTGTGTGGTAATTATGATGGTAAATGGAAATATTGGAACAGGACTTGCAGTTGCAGGTGCATTTAGTTTGGTTCGTTTTCGTTCGGTTCCAGGCTCTGCAAAAGAAATTACCATGCTGTTTCTCGCTATGGGAACAGGATTGCTAACAGGCATGGGGTACATTGGTTTTGGTTTTGTGTTTGCAGTAATTATGAGTGTGGTGGTTGCCTTGTATAATCGTTTGGATTTTGGTGCGCAGAAGAAGGCTATGCGATATAAAACCATACGAATCACGATCCCAGAGGATTTGGATTATACGAATGTGTTTGAGCCTGTATTTGAGATATATGCAGATTCGTGTGAATTGGTGCGAGTAAAAACATTAAATATGGGAAGTATGTTTCGAATTACATATAACCTTACAATGAAAAAAGAGGCAAACGAAAAAGAAATGCTTGATATGTTGCGTTGCAGAAATGGCAATTTAGAAATATCGCTTTCTAAGCAAGATAATTCGGTAGAAGAGTTATAGGAGGACTAGGTGTGAAAAAAAGAATAGTATCAATATGTTTGATAGGTGTATTGCTGTTTTCTGCTTGTGGAATAGACGGGGAGAATGGACAGTCTCAGAATAATACAGAAGCAAATTCTGAAAATGAATCCTCCACAATTAATACAGATGAGATATTCAGCAACCGAGATTTTAAAACGGAGTATGAAGATAATTGTGCATATATTCAGTTAAAAGAATCTACGGCTACATGTGAGTCAAATGCAGTAGAAATTAATGGAAGTACGATAACCATCAAAGATGAAGGTACTTATGTGGTATCAGGGACGTTAGAAAATGGAATGCTCGTGGTAGATTCTGAGGAAACAGATAAGACACAAATCGTTTTAAATGGAGCAGCGATTCATAATGAATCATCGGCTGCAATTTACATCAAACAATCGGATAAGGTATTTATTACCTTAGAAGAGGGAACAGAGAATACGTTGTCTAGTGGAAGTAGTTTCCAAAATATAGATGAAGAAGAGATTGACGGTGTAGTTTATTCGAAATCAGATTTAACTTTCAATGGTAACGGTGCAATCCGTGTCCAAACACAAGGTGGTCATGGTATCGTTTCCAAGGATGATCTCATTATAACAGGAGGAAACTATGCGATAGATGTTAGCTCACATGGACTGTCGGCAAACGACATGTTAGGTATCGCTGAGGGAGATTTTAAAATTGTATCGGGCGAAGATAGTATTCACTGTGATACGAATATATATATCCAGAATGGTAGTTTTGAAATTGATGCCACAGATGATGCGGTTCATGCAGATGCAACCTTAGACATTTGTGGTGGAAAAATGAATGTATCAAACTCATATGAAGGATTAGAGGCACTCGATATTAAGGTTTCAGGAGGAGAAATTCAAATTACGGCTAGTGATGATGGTTTGAATGCTGCTGGTGGAGCGGATAGCAGTGGCTTTGGAGGAATGGGAAATGACCAATTTGGCGGACCTGGTGGCGGTCCAGGAGGAAGACCTGGTGGTGGCATGAATGGTGGTCATGGCGGTATGCAGAGTGGTTCCTCAGATGGTAGTATAGTCATTTCGGGTGGCACACTTTATATTAAAGCATCCGGAGATGGAATTGATGCAAATGGAACGGTCGAGATTACTGGGGGTAACATCACGGTTTGCGGTCCAACACAGGGAGATACAGCGACATTGGATTATGATGTAAGTGCTGTGATTACAGGTGGGACCTTTATCGGCACAGGTGCTAGGAATATGGCACAGACCTTTAGTGATTCAGAACAGGGAGTCATCGCTGTAAGCATAGGAAATCAAGAGGCTGGAACCACAATTACATTGACTGATAGTAGTGGGGATATTGTTATTTCATATGCACCAGAGCTCCCTTTTGCAATAGTAATTTTAAGTAGTCCGGATATTATTAAAGGAGAAACATATACGATTACCGTAGGTGAAGCTTCTGGTGAATTTGCAGCGGAATAAAAAGAAAAGTGCTGTCGCAAAAATGATATTTTGCGACAGCACTTTTTGTATTTTATTTTAGGTTAAAGAACCAACACCAAGTACGATAATTCCTAAAAGGACAAGGATAATACCTGTAGCACGGTTTAAGGTCTTTGTACTTGCTTTATTAGCAAAACGAGCACCAAGACGTGCAAAGATTAAGGTGAAAATGATACAAAGGAAAAGTACCAAAAGGTCAGGCATTTCCTGGTCAATGATGAAGTGGCTGATAGAGCCCGTCAATGCGGTAAAGGTCATAATGAAAACACTGGTACCAACGGCTGTTTTTAATTCATAGCCAAGTACGACAGTAAGCATCATGAGCATCATCATTCCGCCACCTGCACCGACGAAACCACAGATAAAGCCAATCATGGTTCCGCAAAGAATTGACTGAATGAAACGTTTTTTTGGTGAAACAGCAGCCATGGCTTCTTTGGTGGTGTTTACAGGTTTGATGATAAATTTCACACCAAGCATCATGGTCATAAATACGGAAGCACCACCCATTGCTTCATTAGGTAGGAAACTTGCTACCCAGCTACCAACCATGGTAAATACCAAAACGGAGAGCATCATAACAATGCCGTTTTTGATATCAATATTTTTATTTTTGTGGTAAGTATATGCACTAACGGCACTTGCTAATACGTCACTGGCAAGTGCAATTCCGACTGCACTGTAGGCTGGCATATCAAGGAAGGTTACAAGCATAGGTGTGATAACAGCTGCTGCACTAAGACCGGCAAAACCAGTTCCAAGACCTGCGCCCAAGCCTGCAATAAGGCAGACGATAATTGTAATAAGTAATTCCATTTCATTTTTCCTTTCGTAGAACTTTTATTTATTCTGCTTTTGCAGTTTTTGCCATAATCTTCTTGAATTGTGTGAAGAATACAATGGTTGTAATAGCTGCAGCGAGGATATCGCTGACAGGCTCCGCAAGGAATACCGCAAATACTTTATCTGCGAAGAAGAGTGGCAGAATAAAGATAAGTGGAATCAAAAGGATAAGCTTACGAAGGAATGCCATTACCAAACTGATTGCAGCCTGACCGAGTGCCATGAAACTCTGCTGGCAGGCAAGCTGGAAGCCTACGGAGAAGATACCAGCCATGTAAATGCGGATTGCCCAAGATGCATATTCTGCTAAAGCTGCATCTGTGGTAAAGATACCTGCTAATACATTTGGGGCTAACATACACAATCCCCAGAAGATTGCTGCATAGCCGACACATACGCCGAACTGCATGAAAAAGGCTTTTTTTACACGGTCCGCATTTCCAGCACCATAGTTATAACTCATGATTGGCTGTCCGCCCTGTGTGAAGCCCTGAAGTGGCATGGTAACAAGCATATTAATACTTGTGATGATAGTCATTGCCCCGACAGCAATGTCACCGCCGTATTTTGCAAGGCTTGTTGTAAAGCTGATAGAAAGTAAGCTTTCGGTAGAAACCATGATGAATGGTGAAATACCAAGAGCTAAGGTAGGTCCAAAAATCTTTGGATCTAATTTCATGTTATCTTTTCTTAATTTCAAAATTGTTTTATCGCCAGAAAGGAAGCGAAGAATCCAGATTGCACCAACTGCCTGGCTTAAAATGGTTGCCAGAGCAGCACCTTTTACTCCCATACCAAGACCAAAGATAAAAATTGGGTCAAGGATGATGTTGATGACTGCACCGATAACGGTTGTCAGCATAGCAATGTTCGCAAAGCCCTGGGTCGTTACAAATGGATTCATACCTGTAACGATGAGTACAAAAACAGTGCCAAGCACATAGATGCGTGCGTAGTCAACTGCATAAGGCAAGGTTATTTCACTGGCACCAAACAAAGTGAGAAGTGTTGGTGCAAATATGTAGATGACAATAGTGAGAACTACTGCAAATACGAGTAAGAGCAGGAATGAGTTCGTCATAATCTTTTCTGCTTGGTCCTTATCATTTTTTCCAAGGGCAATGGAAGCGAGTGGAGCACCACCTGCACCAGCTAACATCGAAAAAGCTGTAATGAACATCATAATTGCAGAGAAAAGTCCCACGCCAGTTAAGGCGGAAGCACCTACCTCTGGAATGTGTCCGATATAAATACGGTCAACGATGTTATAAAGTAAGTTTACTACCTGAGCAACTACGGCTGGAATTGCCAGTTTAAAGAAAAGTTTTGGGATACTGCCAGTACCCATTTCGTTGGTCTGTTTGTTTTCTTGCATGTCGAATCCTTTCTTTTTTACTTTGTTATTTATTTATATAGTAAACCCTGTTATAATAATAGAGTCAAGTGCAAAAGGAGAAAATATGAAAAATTATTTTACAATAAGTGAGTTTGCAAAGCTAAGAAACATTAATATAAATTCGCTGCGTTATTATGAGAAGCTTGGATTGTTAAAACCTGCGGTTGTGGATGAGAATACAGGGTATCGTTATTACTCTGCAGAACAGGTTTCTATCCTAAATAAGATTATTCTGTGTATCCAGTTAGGGATTCCATTGAAAGAAATGGTGCAGTTTTTAGACGGGGATGGAAATTTGCAGTCGCAGATGTTATTGGAGCAAGGAAGGATTATTGCACAAAAACGTATTCGGGAGATGCAGAATAATTTGGATTATATCGAATATTCTTTGAAGAATATTGAAGAAAATAAGGTGTTTATGCATCAAACAGGAGTGTATGAGAGATATTTTGAAGAGCGTAAGGTGATGATTACGGATTATTATACAGATATTGCTGTTTTGGAACCGAAATGTTTTTTGGCTGAAATTTCAAATATCTATAAGTATGCGCAGAAAAAGGGAATGTTCCCAATCTTGCCAGCAGGACAGATTATGAAACTGGATGAAGATGGACAGGTTCGATTTTGCTTCTTTTTGGAAATATTAAATTGTGATAAAATGGAGGAAAAGGTGCTTACTATTCCAGCGGGAACGTATTCCTGCGTACAGGTAGAATTGGAACCGACACTGGATTTTTTGAAGGTAATCGAGGAAAGCTGGAAAGAAGAAGGGGCTAAGACGATTATCTTAAATAATGTTATGCTGGAGAAATATAGTTTTGAAACTCGACCAAGTGAGTTGCAAAAAGTGGAAAGGATAGATTTACTATGATTCAAATTGTAATTGCAAATATCATTGATTTTATCGCATCTATGGTGCAGATTTATTCAGGCACCGTAAAGGAAAAGGGAAAGATATTAGTGTTGCAGATTGTGCAGCTAGGAATGCAAACCGTAAGCATGGTGCTTCTTGGAGCAATCCCAGGCGCCATCAGCAATGTGCTTTCCTGCGTTCGAAATTATCTTTGTTATAAAAATATATTTACCTGGCCAATTAAAATTGTCCTGATTGTATTATCCTTGATTCTTACCGTACCATTTAATAATCAGGGGTTGCTGGGGTATCTGCCATTTGCGGTATGTACGATTTATGTATTGTTTATGGATATCAAAGATCCGATTAAATTTAAGGTATTAGTAACACTTACTTTTGTGCCTTGGATTTTCTATTTCTTTATTATCAAATCATATACAGGAGCATTTTTTGCGGCGACAACGGTTGTGACAAATGTGTGGACGCTGGTTCAGATGATTCGTGGAGAGAAAAAAGAATGATAATGTGAGGGAGAAGTTTTATGGGAATGGAACAGTTACACAGCGGGGAAATATATTATCCAAATGACGATTCCATCATGGAAGAACAGTTTCAGTGTTTGGAACGATTATATGAGTTTAATGCCACACGTCCATCTGAAATGGAGAAACGGTTGGCATTGATGAAGGAGATGTTTGGTGATATCGGAGAAGATTGTTATATTGAGCCTCCGTTTCATGCGAATTGGGGAGGCAAACATGTACACTTTGGACGAAATGTATATGCTAACTTTGGATTAACCTGTGTGGATGATACCCATATCTATGTAGGCGACTATACAATGCTAGGGCCGAATGTTGTACTTGCGACAGGAGGACATCCGATTTGTCCAGAATTAAGAGAAAAGAGTTACCAGTTCAATATGCCAATTCATATTGGCAGAAACTGCTGGCTGGGAGCAGGTGTTATCGTGCTTCCTGGGGTTTCGATTGGAGATAATACTGTTATCGGTGCTGGCAGTGTTGTAACAAAGGATATTCCAAGCGGTGTCGTAGCAGTGGGAAATCCATGTAAGGTGCTTCGCGAGATAAATGAGCGTGATTATGAGTATTATTATAAGGATAAGAAGATACCGGAAGAGATGCGTTGTGAATATAGATAAATTGGAATTTGTAGAGAACAGAAAATTTGAAGTTTTGGAGATGTAAATTATGATTATTACATTGGAAAATAGAACGGCTGATTCGGTTAGAACCTATTTTGAAAAGACAAATAGACCCGAAATCAAGCAGGTATTACCTCAAAAAGCAAAGAATGTTGAGGAAGCATTAGAGGATTACGAAAAAACGTTGTTGCCAAATGCGACAAGCTTTGGTCAGACGGTGTGTGTCGATGGGAAATATGTTGGTGATGTTTGGTGCTACTGCATTAATATGGACAATGAACCAAACTGTATGCTTAGTTTTTGTATTTTTGAACTTGAATATTGGTCTAAGGGCATTGCTACAACGGCTGTAAAAATGTTTATTAAGAATATTTGTGCCCAATATAATGTTAAAATCATTGGTGCATTTTCCTTTGCACATAATAATGCCTCCATAAGAGTTTTGGAAAAAAATGGTTTTATAGTTATGGAAGAATTTGAAGAAGATGGAGTTTGGTCAAAGTATCTTCAATATGAGTGCTGATAAATTCAAATATGTAGAACAGTTAGATAAAATTGAATAAGTCGAATAGATAAATAAGAATACGACGGAGGCTTTTATGAAAATAAATGATATTGAAACATCTAGACTTTTATTAAGAGGCTTCACGCAAGAGGATGCTTTATGGGCATATAGTATTTGGAATAATCCAGAGATGGGACAATATTTACCAGACGAAGCAAAAGAAGAGATAGATGATGAATATTTGAAAATGTTAGAAGGCTTGGGCGAGGATGATGAATGCTGTTATTTGATTCCTGTTTTTAAGGATTCATTAGAACGAGTAGGAACATGCAGTTTCATGATAAGTGAAGATAAGAAAGTATATGATATTGCTTATTGTGTACATAAAAATTTTTGGTGTCAAGGCTATGCAACCGAGATTGCCCAAGGAATGATAAATTATGCTCGTGGTCAAGGTGCAGAGAAAGTGACTATTTTTGTGGGGCAAGAAAATGTTGCTTCTAATCGTGTTGCTCAGAAGTGTGGTGGAAAAATTGTCAGCGAAAACACATACAAAAAAAGAGGAACAGATATTATCATGAAAGATTATAAATATGAAATTTTATTGTAAGTATCCTTTATAGAATGAAAAATTCCAATATAATGAAAAGGCGGAAGAATTAATATGGAAACAATGTATGTGAACGAAAAAGAGTATACGATAATCAAACTCCTCGGAAAAGGAAAAGGTGGCTATTCTTACCTTGCGACGGATGGTGTGAAACAGTATGTGTTAAAGCAGATTCACCATGAACCATGTGATTATTATACATTTGGAAATAAAATTGAAGCGGAACAGAACGATTATCGTAGATTGCAAGAAACGGGAATTCGAATTCCTAAGATGCTAGATATTGATATTTCTGCGGAAAGAATCCTCAAAGAATATATCGATGGACCAACTATTTTGGAACTTGTGAAAGAAGATAAGATGAAAGAAATCTATTTGGAGCAGATGCACGAAATGGCGGTACAGGTTTATGCGCATGGATTAAATATTGACTATTTTCCTACCAATTTGGTGGTGCAGGATGACTTGATTTATTATATTGATTATGAATGTAACGGATATATGGAAGAGTGGAATTTTGAAAACTGGGGTATCAAATATTGGTCAAAGACACCAGAGTTTGTGGAGTATGTAAAACAGCACGAGTAGAGAGGGAACAATGAGAAAAACAGAATTTACATATCAGAGATTTTATTTAAGAACAGGGATGTCGGTGCTGATTTTGCCAATTGTTCAAATGATACGCATAATGATACTTCGACCACTAGGAATAAGTGATGGTTTGTATATCGCTTTGGGTGCAATGATTACAGTTGGAGGTTTGATGCTGTATTATAAATGGTCGGAGAAACTTACTTTCTTTTTTAGAAAAGGGTACTATTGGGAAGAAAACGGAACGGTTTGTATTCAAAGAGGAAAGACGATTCGAGCAATCACCAATGTGGATTGGTTAAGAGGGACGGATACTTTTGCGTATGGTCCACGCGTAGCGATGTTGGTTGTGCAATGTGGAAAACGAAAGACAATCCTATTTTCAAGGTCATTAGAAGAGGGAAGGGAATTTTCGGACACAGAATTATACCCACTTTACCAATTGATTTTGAAAAATAATCCCAAATTAGAAAAAGATGCGAATTTATCTTATTGGTATGAGAGAAAAAAGGAATGTTAATTTCCGTTGCTTGCAGAAAAGGATAATGAGGTGAAGCACAGGTAAAATAAGCCTGTGCTATTTTATTTTTACAAAATGTAATATATATATTGCATTATGCTATTTGTTGTGGTATGATACAGACATGAAAGATATCACATAACGATATGTAGAGTTAGGAGGATAAATTATGTGGAAGAGAAAAAATCAACCAGTAGATGAACGAATTGAGAAAGAGAGTAATCGCTTGGCAGCGAAGATGTATTATTTGATGACGGTACTTACTGTTGCTGTACTTGTTGTCAAGTTATGGTATAAGGTTCCCGTGTATGTATATGCTTTGGAATTGATTTCGTTGGTGGCGAGTGGGATTTACGCACTTGTTTCTGAGTGGAAATATGGTATTCTGTTTTTAAAGGATAAAGATGAAGAATTATTATCCATTCATCATAAGGTATTATCCAAAGCGATGATGATAAGTTTTTGGATTATAATTACGGGAGAGTTGCTCTTTATATTTATCGCAAATAAATACATGGAATGGGTAGAACTCTATTTTGTGGTATGGGGAATTCCAGCGTTGATTACTACATTCTTCTCTATTAAGAATGGTTGGATTATCTGGGGAACGAAAAAGAAAGAGCAGGATGGCAAAAAGGAACTTAAGAAGAGAACTGCGATAGGAGCTCTTTTCTTTGGAATCATTATGGGATTTCCGATGCTGTTTCAAGATGGTGCATTTCAGCCAGAAGGATTGCTTTGGATTCTCGGTATGGCAGCAGGATGGGGCATTCCATTTTATCTGATTTTTGCAGGGATTATGAAAGTGTCTGAGAAGATGGCTGACAAAAAAGCAGAGAAGAAGGAAATAGAAGATGAAGAATAAAAGAATGAAGATTGCACGTATTGAGTGTGATTTGACACAGGAGCAGTTGGCGGATAAAGTTGGTGTTGCAAGACAAACCATTGGATTAATTGAAGCAGGAAACTATAATCCGAGCATTAGTTTGTGTATCGAGATTTGCAAGGCCCTAAATAAAACCTTGGATGATTTGTTTTGGGTAGAGGAGTAGAAGGATGAGAAACTACGAAATGTTATTCCCATTTTGGTCGAAGCTTTCTGATGCGGAAAAGGAGTTAATTGAACAAACAACATATATCGAAACTTACAACAAAGGGATGCTGATGCACCGCACAGAGGATAGTTGCAAAGGTTTAATGACTGTACTTACAGGACAGCTTCGTACTTATATTCTTTCGGAAGAAGGACGAGAGGTGACGTTGTTTCGTGTGAATGCAGAAGAAGTATGCGTATTGTCGGCTTCTTGTTTGTTGGATGCCATTACATTTGATGTTTTGATTGAAGCAACAGAAGATACGGAAGTGCTGGTTGTGCCATCGGCGGTGCTAAATCAGGTAATGCAGCAAAATCCTTATGTGGAATTGTTTTTATACAAAGCTGCGACAGAGAAGTTTTCCGATGTAATGTGGACGATGCAGCAGATTCTTTTCTTAAAAATTGATCAGAGAGTGGCTCAGTTTTTGTGGGATGAGATGATTCAGAAGAATAGCATGACACTTTCTATTACCCATGATGAAATTGCACGATATATTGGGAGTGCCCGTGAGGTTGTGACGAAGGTGCTCAAATATATGGTAAAAGAAAATGTGTTGGAACTGAAACGTGGGACAATAATTATATTGGATAAAGAAAAATTGCGTGGATACATGTAAAATAGGAATGTGACTTTGTCACATATTTAGTCTCTGATTTATGGTAGGTTAGCAGTATCGTAAGTCAGAGATTTTTTGCGAGAATAAGTATGAAGGGAATATATTATCATGGCATCAAAAAAATATGCGGAAGTAGATAAGAACAGATGCGTTGCCTGTGGCGTATGTGTAAAGGAATGTCCAATGCAGGCGGTAAGTGTTTGGAAAGGTTGTTATGCAAGTGTTGCAAAAGATATTTGCATTGGTTGTGGAAAATGTGCAAAGAGTTGTCCAGCGGGAAGTATTTCGGTTGTAGATAGAGTGGAGGCGTAAAAGATGAAACAGACAAAGCAGAAAAAATGGTATGATTATTTGTGGATTTGGTCTATTCTTTATTTTTCTCTAGGATTTTTTAATATCATGTTTGCATGGCTTGGCATGATAGACTTTATCGTTCCACTTTTGTTTGCAATCATTGGTGGAAACAAAAATTTTTGCAATAAATATTGTGGTAGAGGACAGCTGTTTACTTTATTGGGAAGCAATTTGAAAGGTTCTAGAAATGCAGCAACACCAAAGTGGATGTCTTCGAAATGGTTCCGTTATGGATTCTTGGTGTTTTTCTTGACAATGTTTGGAACAATGATTTTTCAGACATATTTGGTAGGGAGTGGTGCTTCTTCTTTAAAAGAAGTTGTGACATTATTCTGGACGTTCAAAGTTCCTTGGGGCTGGGCGTATTCTGCAACGGGGATTCCAGAATGGATTGTGCAATTTGCGTTTGGATTTTATAGTATGATGTTGACATCGACTTTGATTGGTCTTATAGTAATGGTATTATATAAGCCACGTACGTGGTGTGCATTCTGCCCAATGGGGACTATGACACAGGGCGTTTGTCAGCTTAAAGCAGCAGGCGAAAAAACAAAATAATATTCTGCCACCGGGTAGAGAATGTGAGAGCATTCGTGAATGTATCGTTAGGTCTTAGAAGATACATTTGCGGATGCTTTTTGTTTTGAAAGGAAATGAATTATGAGACGTATAAAAGAATTTATTAGCTATTTTACAAAGGAAGAACGACTATTGTGGGTGTGTTCAGTTGCATTGATTATTATATCTTTTTGTGTTTTCGACCGAGAAAATTATTTGACCTTATCTGCATCCCTAATCGGTGTAACTTCCTTAATCTTCAATGCCAAAGGAAATCCGTTCGGACAGCTTTTGATGGTGATTTTTAGCTTGTTGTATGGAATCATTTCCTATACTTTTTCTTATTATGGAGAAATGATAACATATCTTGGAATGACAATGCCGATGGCTGTGTTCGCTCTGATTTCGTGGTTAAGAAATCCTTATAATGGGAATCGAGCAGAAGTAAAAGTAAATCGCATTTCGCGAAACGAAGTGATATTTATGTGGATTATGGTAGCAGTGGTTACCGTGGTGTTTTATTTCATACTAGCATTTTTTCATACTGCGAATATCATTCCTAGCACATTGTCGGTTACGACCAGCTTCGTGGCAGTGTATTTGACCTTTCGCAGAAATCCTTATTTTGCGGTCGCGTATGCAGCGAATGATTTGGTGTTAATCGTTCTATGGGTATTGGCAAGTTTGACAGATGTGAGATATGTATCCGTGGTGGTGTGCTTTATAGCATTTTTTGTGAATGATATATATGGATTTTGGAATTGGAGGAAGATGGAGATAAGACAAATGAAACCGTGATGAAGTCATGGTTTTTATTATGCATATATTGACAATATCGAGTATCGATATTATAATAAAAATAGAAATATCGATACTCGATAATTAAGTGATTATACATATATATGAGAGAAGGAGGGGCTTGTATGAGTGTAAAGAAAAAAACGGTATTTAAAACTTTTGATTATATGCATTGTGATGATTTTGCAAGGTTCTTAAGCGAGATGGCAGCGAAAGGCTGGCATTTCAAAGAATGGGAACTTGGACTTAAGTTTGAACAAGGTGAACCGGAGCAGGTGGTTTATGCAGTAGAAGTGTTTACGGATGCGAGTGAATATGATTTGAGACCAGAAGCCAATACGACCTTGAATTTTGCAGAGTATTGTAGAGAAGCTGGCTGGGAGCTTGTGGATGCGAAGCGGAAGTTCTGTATTTTCAAGCGAGTGCAGGAGGATGCGGTTCCGATTTTGACCCAGGAGGAACGTGTGGAGAATACTTACAAAGAGCGTAACAGAGAGCTGATTCCAGGCTTTGTCATTAGTGCAATGATGCTGACCATGCAGGTGTTGGATTTGTCGAGTAAATATTTATTTCCTGCAAGAATCTTTTCTCCATTTACTTTGTCACTTCTGATATTATGGGCGACTGGATTTATCGAAAGATGTGTAAAATTAATCGGACTTTGGATGTGGAAACGCAAGATGAAACAAAAGCTTGCTGCGGGTGAAACGATTTATTTGGGAAATGACAGTGGAAAGTTACAAATCCTTTCAAAGAGCGGATTTTGGATTTCGATTATCATTGAATTAATGTGTATCGCAATGATTCCCGAAAAGTGGCTTTGGCAGCTGGTTGTATTTTTCATTGGTTTGCTTTTAAGCATTTTAGTATTATCTATGATTTTGGCGAAAGTTCGTCCGGAAAGTAATACGAATTTTATTATCCAGACCGCTTTCAGTATGTTCTATATTGTTACGATTCTTATTGTGGCAGTTTGTTTTGGAGAGCTAGAGCGACAGGACCGTATCCAAGCAGAGGCTCCACTTATGAAAGAAGATTACGTGGAATTTCGTGGTGAGGTGGAAAGCATCACCTTGTATGATGATCGCAATATATTGGGAAGAAGCCAAAAATACTTAATCTCATACGAAGATAGGGAAGATGGACTTAGCAGTAGTCTTCATTATTTTAAATATTCCAGTGAAGTTGAATGGATTATGGATCGGATTTGGCAACTGGAAACAGATATGTGGAGTGGGGACGAATGGGAAGAGTGCACGCAGGAATGGGAGGCTAATATTGCTTTTTATGATGGAAATAAAACATATTGTGTGCGATATGATGATATTATTTTGATATTTGATGATTACGATGAAAGAGTCCTCGCCCAGGAACAAATCGACATTATCCGTGATAAACTGGAGCTAAGGTAGGTGAGTGTATGGCACGAGAACAATTTCAAACCTTGACCGAGCCTATGTATTATATCCTTCTGGCGTTGACAGAAGAGTGCTGTGGTGTGGATATCATGGAAAAGGTAAAAGGCATTTCTCATGGACGTGTATTGGTAGGACCAGGAACTTTGTATGCTATGCTTGCCAAATTTGAAGAAAATGATATCATTCGTCGAACAGCATCGGAGGGGCGTAGGAAATCCTATATCATCACAGATATTGGACGTGAGATGCTGCAGAAAGAATACGACAGGCTTAAAGTTATGGTAAAGGATGGAGCGATATTGGGCTAAAAATCCGGTAGGTTCGTCAATCTGACAATAGAACTTCGAAATCTTTGGCACTTTGCCAATGGTTTTCTTGACGAGGATGGGCTATTATGTATACAGTGATAATCCCTTAGGGATAAAAAGAGGAGATACTTAGGAGGTATTTTATAATGGCAAGTTTATCATTAAAAAACATTTGCAAAGTGTATGACAACGGTTTTGAAGCTGTTAAGGACTTCAATCTCGAAGTAGAAGACAAAGAATTTATCATCTTCGTAGGACCTTCAGGTTGTGGTAAATCTACAACACTTCGTATGATTGCTGGTTTGGAAGATATTTCTTCAGGTGAATTCCGTATCGACGGCAAACTTATGAACGACGTAGAACCAAAGGATAGAGATATCGCGATGGTATTCCAGAACTATGCTTTGTATCCACATATGACAGTATTTGACAACATGGCTTTCGCACTTAAGCTTCGTAAAGTTCCAAAGGACGAAATCAAAGCTAAAGTAGAAGAAGCTGCTCGTATCCTTGACCTTGAAAAATTATTAGATCGTAAACCAAAGGCTTTATCTGGTGGACAGAGACAGCGTGTTGCTATGGGTCGCGCTATCGTTCGTAATCCTAAGGTATTCCTTATGGACGAACCTTTATCAAACCTTGATGCTAAACTTCGTGTACAGATGCGTGCTGAAATCGCTGCATTACACAATAGATTAGGCGTTACTATTATCTACGTTACACATGACCAGACAGAAGCTATGACTCTTGGTACAAGAATCGTAGTTTTGAAAGATGGTGTTATCATGCAGGTAGATTCTCCACAGAAACTTTACAACGAACCAAACAACTTATTCGTTGCTGGTTTCATCGGATCTCCACAGATGAACTTCGTAGATGCTACAGTTGAAGTTGCTGGTGACAAAGCTACATTAGTATTTGGTGATTTCAAGGTTGAATTACCAGCTGCTAAAGCGAAAAAAGTAATCGATGGCGGATATGCAGGCAAGACAGTTGTTATGGGTATCAGACCAGAAGATATCAGCAATGATGCAGATGAACTTAAGAAATGGCCAAACATCAGCTCTATCGTTACAAACAACGAATTATTAGGTGCTGAATCTATGGTATACTTCACAGTTGCTGGTGCTAACATGTCAGCAAGAGTTCCTGCTAGCACAAATGCAAAATACAATGATCCAATCACTCTTTGCATCAATCCTGATAAAGTTCATGTATTTGATAAAGAGACTGAATTGACAATCACAAACTAATTCGGTAAAATTAAATAGTTGTAAATTTTGGCAGGGTGTAAATTTACACCCTGTCTTTTATATAGAATAAGACTTGGGAAGCGGGAGATGGATTATGCTGTCAGCACAAAAGTTATTGAATACATTACATGAAATCAAAGAAATATCTCAGTTGGAACTGGCACTTTTTCAGCCTAATGCAAAAGTGGTAGTGGAAACCAAAGCTCTAGGGGACGAGATGGAGCAGGTG
The DNA here is from genome assembly GCA_017409825.1 of Agathobacter sp. GTDB lineage: Bacteria > Bacillota > Clostridia > Lachnospirales > Lachnospiraceae > Roseburia. The sequence goes on from JAFQRZ010000023.1 coordinate 43,730, forward strand.
GTAGCACAGTTCCTGGAATCAGAAGTTTCGGAAAAATGTTATCAGGATTATCAATTATACAAAATTCATATTGAGAATGAGACGGAATATGTGCTGGTAACTTACGGAAACGTGGAGAATGGTTTTGTCATTGGTAAGATGGCAGCAAGCCAGATTCGTACCCTTATCTTGAGTAAATCGGAAGAATTTGACCGCAATGTGTTTATTCAGAACGTATTGTTAGGAAATATGCTTACGATAGATATGTTTAGTAAGGCTAAGAAACTTCACATAGAAGCAAAGCCAAGAGTAACATTTGTGATTGATACAGGGAATAAAAGCACAGATTTGGTTATGGAACTGGTAAAGAACCTGTCCAATTTAAAGGCCGGTGATTTTGTTACAACCGTAGATGAACATAGTGTTGTATTGGTAAAGGATATTTCTAGCTTTGAATCCTATATTCCGAATAATAATGTGGAACTAGAAGAAGAATTAGAGGGAATTGCCATGAGCCTTGTGGATAGTCTTCACATGGAAGCGATGGTAAAGGTTCGTGTAGGCTATGGTAATGTCGCGATGCAGATACAGGATATTGCACAGTCCTTCCAGGAAGCAAAGATGGCACTTCAGGTAGGGAAGGTATTCTATGCAGAAAAGGATACCATTTCCTATGGAAAGCTCGGTATTGGTCGGTTGATTTATCAGCTTCCAATGAGTCTTTGTAATATGTTTATTAAAGAAGTATTTGGGGACAAAATTCCAGATGTTTTGGAAGATGAAGAAGCGATGTCGACTATAAGCAAATTCTTTGAAAATAACTTAAATATTTCAGAAACAGCAAGACAATTATATGTACATAGAAATACATTGGTATATAGATTAGAACGCATCGAAAAGGAAATCGGGTTAGATATCCGCAAATTCGATGATGCGATGACCTTCCGCATTGCGGTCATGGTATTGGCACATGTGAAGGACACAGATAATAGTAAGTAGAGGGAGATAGTATGGCAAAGAAAACAACCTACGACGAAAGTAGTATTTCCATATTGGAGGGATTGGAAGCGGTTCGTAAGCGTCCAGGTATGTATATTGGTTCGGTGTCTCGTAAGGGATTGAACCACCTGATTTACGAAATCGTAGACAACTCTGTAGACGAACACCTGGCAGGGGAATGTGATACCATTTGGGTTACCTTGGAAAAGGATGGCTCTTGTACCGTGGAGGATAATGGTCGTGGTATTCCAGTCGGTATGCACGCAAAAGGTGTATCTGCGGCTCGTATTGTATTTTCTACCTTACATGCGGGTGGTAAATTCGACGATTCTGTATACAAAACCAGTGGTGGTCTTCATGGTGTTGGTTCATCCGTAGTAAACGCACTTTCTACTTATATGGACGTAGAAATTAGCAGAGAAGGATACGTTCATCATGACCGTTATGAACGTGGAAATCCAACTGTTAAATTAGAAGATGGACTTCTTCCAAAAATTGCTAAAACGAAGAAAACTGGTACCAAAATCAATTTCTTACCAGACCCTGAAATTTTTGAAAAGACTTATTTCAAGGAAGAAGATGTTAAGAGCCGTATGCATGAAACGGCATACTTAAATCCAAATCTTACGATTATTTACGAAGATCGTCGTAAAGATGAAATCGAGCATATCGAATATCATGAGCCAGATGGAATCATCGGTTTTGTAAAGGATTTGAATAAAAATATTGAGACTCTTCACGATGTTATTTATTTTAAAGGTGAAAGTGATGGAATTACGGTAGAAGCTGCGATTCAGTATACCAACGAATTCCATGAAAATATCCTTGGTTTTTGTAACAATATTTACAATGCTGAGGGGGGGACCCACATCACAGGCTACAAGACTGCGATGACGACGATTATTAATGCGTATGCACGTGAGCTTGGTATTTTAAAGGAAAAGGATATTAACTTTACTGGTGCGGATGTGCGTAATGGTATGACAGCGGTTGTATCGATTAAACATCCAGACCCACGTTTTGAAGGGCAGACTAAGACGAAATTGGACAACCCTGATGCATCCCGTGTAACTTCAAAGATTACCGGTGATGAGATGCAGTTGTTCTTTGACAAAAACTTAGATACGTTAAAGGCAGTGATTTCTTGTGCAGAAAAAGCCGCAAAGATTCGTAAGACGGAGGAGAAAGCGAAAACCAATATGCTGACCAAGCAGAAATTCTCCTTTGATTCTAACGGTAAGCTGGCGAACTGTGAAAGCAGAGATGCATCTAAATGCGAAATCTTCATCGTGGAAGGGGATTCCGCTGGAGGCTCTGCGAAGATGGCACGTAATCGTATGTATCAGGCGATTATGCCAATCCGTGGTAAGATTCTGAACGTAGAAAAAGCCAGCATTGATAAAGTTCTTGCCAATGCAGAAATCAAAACGATGATTAATGCATTTGGTTGCGGATTTTCGGAAGGATATGGTAATGACTTTGACATTACCAAGCTTCGTTATGACAAGATTATTATTATGGCCGATGCGGACGTTGACGGTGCACATATTTCCACATTGCTGTTGACCTTGTTCTATCGTTTTATGCCAGAACTGATTTTTGAAGGTCATGTATATGTGGCTATGCCGCCACTTTACAAGGTGATTCCAAGCAAAGGGGAAGAGGAATATCTTTACGATGATGCGGCATTGGAAAAATACAGACGTACGCATACAGGACATTTTACCCTACAGCGTTACAAAGGTCTTGGTGAAATGGATGCGGACCAGCTTTGGGAGACAACTCTTAATCCAGAGACACGTATGATGCGTCGCGTCGAAATCGAGGATGGTCGTATGGCATCGGATGTGACGGCTATGCTTATGGGTACGGATGTACCACCACGTAGAGCATTCATTCATGAACATGCGCATGATGCGGACCTCGACGTATAGTGTATTTGGCTGGAAAAACAGTATAATGCGAGCAAATTTTGCATAAATTAGGAGAAAAAACATGCAAGAAAATAACATTATTCGCACCGAGTATTCGGAGCTGATGCAAAAATCATATATCGACTATGCCATGAGCGTAATCATTGCCCGTGCACTTCCAGACGTACGTGATGGTTTAAAGCCAGTACAGAGACGCGTGCTTTATGATATGTCAGAATTAGGTGTAAAATACGACAAACCACACCGTAAGAGTGCGCGTATTGTCGGTGATACCATGGGTAAATACCATCCACACGGGGACTCATCCATTTACGAAGCATTGGTTGTTATGGCACAGGATTTTAAGAAGGGACTGCCACTCATCGATGGACATGGTAACTTCGGTTCTATCGAAGGGGATGGAGCTGCGGCAATGCGTTATACCGAAGCACGTCTTCAGAAGGTGACGCAGGAAGCGTACCTTGCCGATTTGGACAAGGATGTCGTAGATTTTGGTCCAAACTTTGATGAAACAGAAAAGGAACCATTGGTTCTCCCTGTAAAAGTGCCAAACCTCTTAATCAATGGGGCGGAAGGTATTGCAGTAGGTATGGCGACCAGCATTCCTCCACACAATTTTGGTGAGGTAATTGATGGTGTCATTGCTTATATGAAAAATCCTGATATTACCACAGAAGAATTGATGCAGTACATTCAGGGACCAGATTTCCCAACTGGTGGTGTGATTGCCAATAAAGATGATTTGTTATCTATTTACGAAACTGGTATGGGTAAAATTAAGGTTCGTGGTAAAGTGGAATACGAAAAAGTGAAAGGTGGCAAAGAACGCCTTGTTATCACCGAGATTCCATACACCATGATTGGTGCTAACATCGGTAAATTCCTTTTGGATGTAGCGGCGTTGGTAGAAACCAAGAAAACCAGCGATATCGTAGATATTACAAACCAGTCATCCAAGGAAGGTATCCGTATCGTACTGGATTTGAAGAAAGGTGCCAATGTAGAAGCATTGGAAAATCTTTTATATAAAAAGACGAAGTTAGAAGATACATTTGGCGTAAATATGCTGGCAGTTGCAGATGGCAGACCAGAGACGATGGGACTTATCCCAATTATTCGTCATCATGTAAACTTTCAGTATGAAATTGCGACTAGAAAATATAAGACATTATTGGCGAAAGAATTGGACAAGAAGGAAATTCAGGAAGGTCTTATTGAAGCTTGCAATGTCATCGATTTGATTATCGAAATCCTTCGTGGATGTACGAACCGTAAAGAGGCAGAAAAATGTCTTACCACAGGTGACACATCTAATATTAAGTTTAAGTCGAAAGCATCTGAAAGAAACGCGAAACAGCTTCGTTTTACCGAACGCCAGGCAAATGCAATCTTAGAAATGCGTTTGTATAAATTGATTGGTCTGGAAATTGAAGCTTTGATGAAGGAACACAATGAAACGTTAGAGAAAATCGCTCTTTACGAGGACTTGCTTTCCCATCGTTCTTCTATGGCGAAGATGATTATAAAGGAGCTTACTGCATTCAAGAAGGAATATGGCAGACCTCGTAGAACCGTAGTAGATAATCTTGCAGAAGCAGTGGTAGAAGAGAAACCAATCGAAGAAAAGGATGTGGTATTCCTGATGGATCGTTTTGGTTATGCAAAGACGATCGATGTTTCTATTTACGAACGAAACAAGGAAACTGCGGAAGCTGAGAATAAATATGTATTTATTTGTAAAAATACCGACAAGATTTGTATTTTCACGAATACAGGTCAGCTTCATTTGATTAAAGTGTTAGATTTACCAGCAGGACGTTTGAAAGATAAGGGGACACCTATTGATAACTTAAGTAATTATGATAGTAAGAACGAAAACTACATTTATGTAGCAAGTCTTCAGTCTGTGGCCTCTAGCAAGGTAGTATTTGGAACCAAGCAGTCGATGATTAAGCTGGTAGATGGAAATGAATTTGTCGTAGCCAAGAAAACAACAGCCGCAACGAAACTGGCAGATGGAGACGAAGTTCTTGTGGTACGTGCATTGAAGGGAAATGAGACGATGGTAATGCGTTCTGGAAAAGAAGTTTTCCTTCGTATTGAATGTGCGACGATTCCAGAAAAGAAAAAATCTGCGGTTGGTGTACGTGGTATGAAGCTGGATAAGAATGATGAATTAAAAAATATCTATGTTTTAGCGGATGGCGAAAACGAAATGGTAGAAGTAAAAGGCAAAGAATTTGCTTTAAATCGACTTCATATTGGAAACAGAGATACTAAAGGGGTTAAGAAGTAAGTGAGAACATATTGGCAGTTTAAAAGTGTAGCAGACGCATTTGAATTTCTTGAGAGTAGAAATAAATATGGAAGCAAACCAGGTCTTAAGAGAATGAGATATTTGATGGGACGCTTGGGGTATCCACAGGATCGCACCTTTACGATTCATATCGCTGGAACCAATGGAAAGGGTTCTTTGGGGGCATACTTAGAGAGTATTTTCCACCAAGCGAGGATGTATGCCTTCCACTTTTCGTCGCCTGCGGTCTTTGACGAAAGGGATAAATGGAGACGCTGGGGTGACCAGATATCCGATTATTATTTTATCGAATGTGCTTCTCAGGTATATGCTGCCACATATTCATTGGACAGAATGTATATCCATCCGACGCGTTTTGAAGTAGAAGCAGCGATGGCAATCTATGGCTCTACCATTATGGGAACAGAGGTGCTTATTTTAGAAGCTGGTATGGGCGGTCTCAATGATGCGACCAATATTATTAAATGGCCAAAGATTTGCGCATTTACCAATATTAGTTATGATCACATGCAGTTTTTAGGGGAGAGCTTGACGGAAATCGCTACGGAAAAAGCGGGAATCATCAAACCGGGAGCGAAGGTGTTTTCGGCAGAGCAGGACCCAGAGGTAAAAGCGGTATTAGATGAAAAAGTAATATATGGTGATGTTATCTATGTCGATAATAGTGCGATTGAATTGATTTCGCAGAAGCCAGGGGAATTGAAGTTTAAATATAAAGGCATGGAATATGAAACTTCTATGTCTGGTTTGTATCAGATGAAGAATGCAGCACTTGCAATTGAGATTGCACGTGATATGAAATTCTCAGAAGAAATTATAGCTGCAGGAATCAAAGCGGCACAATGGGATGGTCGTTTTCAGGTGCTTTCCAAGGAACCATATTTTATTATTGATGGTGCGCACAATGTGGATGCAGTGAAAGAATTGGCAGGCACAATTGAAAATTGTTTTACAAATCAGCCGATTGACTTTATAATAGGTGTACTAAAGGATAAAGAACATGAAAAAATGATGGAAATCATGGCACCACGGGCAAGCCGTATTTATACTATTACACCTCCAAATGACAGGGGTATGGATGGACAGGAGCTTGCAGAGGAAATCAGGCAGTGGCACAATGATGTTGTGTATTGTGAATCGATTGAGGAAGCAGTTACAATGGCGATGGATCGTGGTAGAGAAACAGGAAATGCTACCTTGGCATTCGGTTCCTTATCTTATTTAGGCGAAACAAAGAAATGTCATGATAACTATTTGAAAAAGCAGGAAATACTATGATTGATGTAAAAAAAGTGCAAGAAGGCGTGCGAATGATATTAGAGGGGATTGGCGAAGACGCAAACCGTGAGGGGCTTCGCGAAACACCAGAACGTATCGCACGTATGTATGAAGAAATTTTCGCAGGCATGGATATGGATTGCGAAGATATATTGTCTAAAACATTTACAGTGGATAATGATGAGATGGTCATTGTGAAGGATATCACCTTTTATTCGACCTGCGAGCATCATTTTATGCCATTTTATGGAAAGGCACATGTGGCATATATTCCGAATGGAAAAGTAGTCGGACTTAGCAAGCTGGCTCGTGCGGTAGAGGTTTATGCGAAACGACCTCAGATTCAAGAGCAGTTGACAGGACAGGTGGCGGATGCTTTGATGGAGCATCTTGCTCCAAAGGGAGTGATTGTCATGATGGAGGCGGAGCACATGTGTATGACGATGCGTGGTGTGAAAAAGCCAGGCAGCAAGACAGTTACTTTTGCGATGCGTGGGGCTTTTGAAGAGGATGAAAGCCTTGTGAATCGCTTCCTAATGATGTGTAAATAGGAGTAAGAAAATAAGCATGAGAATTGGAACACATGAGTTTAATGTAACAGAAAATACTTATATTATGGGTATTTTGAATGTGACTCCAGATTCTTTTTCAGATGGTGGCAAGTATCATGGAGTCGATGTTGCGCTAAAACGAGCGGAACAGATGATGCATGAGGGTGCTGCCATTCTTGATATCGGGGGAGAATCCACCAGACCTGGATTTATACCTGTTTCAGAGGAAGAAGAGATGGAACGCATCTTGCCCGTAGTGGAAGCTGTCAAACAGCGGTTGGATATTCCGATATCTGTGGATACCTACAAAAGTATTGTGGCAGAAGCTGCGATACAAGTGGGAGCAGATTTAATCAACGATATTTGGGGATTGAAGGCGGATGCTTGTATGGCAGAGCTTATTGCAAAGAAGGATGTTGCTTGTTGTCTAATGCATAACCGTTCCAATACAGATTACGTCAATTTTATGGACGATGTCATAGTGGATTTAAAAGAATGTCTTGTAATTGCGGATGGAGCTGGAATTCCTCGAGATAAAATTATGCTAGACCCGGGCGTAGGCTTTGCTAAAAGTTATGAGCAGAATTTAGAAGTACTACGAAATCTAGGTGAGATAAAGACCTTAGGTTATCCCGTATTGTTAGGGGCATCCCGAAAGTCGGTGATTGGTCTTACCTTAGACTTACCAAGCGAGGAACGTTTGGAAGGGACTATAGTAACCACAGTGGCTGCAGTCCAGCAGGGCTGTGGCTTTGTGAGAGTTCATGATGTAAAAGAAAATTATCGTGCGATTCAAATGGCACAGGCAATTTATAGAAGAGGATAGGATACATGAGAAGAACCAATGATTTTATCAAAGTAACGAATATGAAAGTATTCGCTTATCATGGGGTATTAGAGGAAGAAAAGAAAAATGGTCAGGACTTTTATCTCAATGCCAAGGTATATGTGGATATGAGAAAAGCAGGACTTACCGACCAGTTAGAGGATACGATTAATTATGATTCCGTGTGTATTTTCCTAGCAGAAGTATTTGCAGAAAAGCAGTTTGATACTATCGAGGCGGCTGCAGAATACACCTTGCAGGAAATTATCGTAAACTTTCCGACCATTGAGGCGATGGAATTGGAAGTGCGCAAACCACATGCGCCGCTTACGTATGTGCCAGAAGATATTTCGGTGACGATTTATCGCGAATGGCATACGGTGTATTTGTCATTTGGTTCTAATATGGGCAATCCAACTGGACATATCAATGAAGCTATTACGATGTTAAAGGATCCTTATGCAATTCGTAATGTGAGACTATCTGATTTGTTTGTTACGAAGCCTTATGGACCGGTGGAGCAAAACGATTTTGTCAATGGTTGTTTGGAGATGGAAACCTATATGGATCCAGAAGAATTGGTTACGTATATTCACGAAATCGAGGATTACTTTGAGCGTGACAGAAGTGTTCACTGGGGTCCAAGACCAATCGATATGGATATCGTATTTTTCGATGATTATATATATAATAGCAAGACACTTACGATTCCACATGCGGATATGGAGAACCGAATGTTTGTGTTAGAGCCATTGTCACAGCTTTGCCCAGGTCGTAGACATCCAGTATGGGGCAAGACGGTAGCACAGATGAAAAAAGAACTGTTAGCTGCGGGTAAAGAGGAAGATATCCTTAGAAAACTGGAAGGATAGAAAGGAACAGAACTTGAAAAAGGAATTGAATTTAGCGAACCGGATTTGGGAAATTGCATATCCAGTGCTTATGTACTATGTGGCGATTACCATTGGTATGTTTATTGCCCAGTTGGTTTTGGGAACAGGAATTGAAAACTATATGATTTGTAAGATTATCGGTAGTATTGTGGCGATTCCTGTGGTATATATGGACTACAAAAAAGATTTGATGATGACTGGAAAGTATAGGGTGAAATGTCCAATCACAGCACAGCAGGTAAAACAGATGTTGGCAGTTATTGGAATTACAATCTGTCTTTCCGTAGCACTCAACAATATTATATCGATGTCACCACTTGTTGCGCTGTCGGAAGAATATCAGAATGCCAATGATGCTTTTTATGGAAGTACGATTGGCTGGGAGTTATTGGGCTCTGCACTGATTACACCACTTCTGGAAGAGCTTCTGCACCGAGGAGTTGTGTATGGAAGACTTCGAAGAAGAATGGATATGTGGCCGGCGGTAGTGATTTCAGCACTTGTTTTTGCAGTGTTGCATTTTAATATCGTACAGTTTATTTATGCATTTTTATTAGGGGTTGTATTTGCTTTGTTTGTAGAAAAGACAGGTAAGCTTACTCCAGCCGTAATTGCGCATGTGGTAGCCAATGGAATTGCAGTTATACGCACAGAAACGGGATTTTTGCAGGAAATGGTAGATGGAAGTGTATCGGCATGGCTGATTTCGGTAGGTGTTTGTTTTATTGGAGTTAGCGGGCTTATTGTGTTTGTTGGAAATAAGAAGAAAGAGGAAGCATAATGACGAAGTATGTCTTTTTTGACATTGATGGAACACTTTGGGATGAAAAAATGATTGTTCCAGAAAGTACGAAGGTGGCTATTAAAAAACTACAGGAAAATGGGCACAAAGCCTTTGTTTGTACTGGACGTGCCATGGGAAATGTCAATGATCCACAATTTGATGAAATCGGATTTGATGGATTTATTGCATCCTGCGGCAATCATGTAGAGATGGATGGGAACATTCTTTATGAGAACAATATGTCTTATGAAGAGGTAAAAGCCGTTTATGATGTGAGTCGAGAAGCAAATATGCCGATTATATATGAGGGAACCTTCTATCAATGGCTGGATCGAGAAGGCTTTGAAGGGGATGCCTATATTGACTATATCGTGGAAAATCTAAAAGATAGGGCGATATTTTTGGATGAATGTGATTTGAGGGATATCGTTGCGAATAAGTTTTCTGCGTTAGCGAATGAAAATACAGATTACGAGACCGTAGAAGAGACATTGGCACATCTGTTTGATTTTATGGACCATGGAGATGGAATTATAGAGGCTGTACCAAAGGGAACATCCAAGGCGACAGGAATCGCATGGCTGTGTGAGCACCTAGGAATTGCGATAGAAGATACCTATGCAATCGGCGACAGTATCAATGATTTGGAAATGCTTTCGTTTGTGGGGCACAGTATCGCGATGGGAAATGCCAGTCAGGTGGCAAAGGATGTAGCAGAATATGTGACAACGCATATCCATGAAGATGGAATCAAACATGCATTAGAGTACTATGGATTGATATAAACATATGAGTTTACAAAGATTTAAGAAATCTGCGAAGCCTTGATTTTGCTGGGTTTGCAGAAAATTATTAGCACTCCGATAAAAAGAGTGCTAATTTGATGTTGACTTTTATTTTTCTTAGTAATATTATCTTATCTAGAGAATATTTATAGAAAAGGGGACGCAAGTCTTTTCATATGAAGGAGGAAATGAAATGAAATTATCACCATTAACAGACCGTGTTGTTTTGAAACAGTTAGAAGCAGAAGAAACTACCAAGTCTGGTATTATTTTAACTGCATCTGCACAGGAAAAACCACAGGAAGCAGAAGTAATCGCTGTAGGTCCTGGCGGTATCGTAGATGGCAAAGAAGTTGTTATGCAGGTTAGTGTAGGACAGAAGGTTATCTATTCCAAATATGCTGGAACAGAAGTAAAATTAGAAGGTCAGGAATACATCATCGTTCGTCAGAATGATATCCTTGCTATCGTAGAAGATTAATAATTTTGAAATAGGAGATTTTGAAACATGGCAAAAGAAATTAAATATGGCTCAGAAGCCAGAGCAGCACTTGGTGCTGGTGTAGACAAATTAGCAAATACCGTACGTGTGACATTAGGACCAAAAGGAAGAAACGTTGTATTAGACAAATCCTTTGGTGCACCACTTATCACAAACGATGGTGTAACTATCGCAAAAGAAATCGAATTAGAAGATGCATTTGAAAACATGGGCGCTCAGCTTGTAAAAGAAGTAGCAACTAAGACAAATGACGTAGCTGGTGATGGTACAACTACAGCGACAGTACTGACACAGGCTATGGTAAACGAAGGCTTCAAAAACCTTGAAGCTGGTGCAAACCCAATCGTACTTCGTCGTGGTATGAAAAAAGCAACTGACGTAGCAGTAGCAGCATTAAAAGAAATGAGCCAGCCAGTAAACGGCAAGGAACAGATTTCCAGAGTAGCAGCTATCTCTGCTGGTGACGAAGAAATCGGTGCATTAGTAGCAGATGCTATGGAAAAGGTTACGACAGACGGTGTTATCACAATCGAAGAATCCAGAACGATGGAAACAGAGCTTGACCTTGTAGAAGGTATGCAGTTTGACCGTGGTTACCTTTCTGCATATATGTGTACGGATATGGATAAGATGGAAGCAGTTCTTGACGAACCACATATCCTTATCACAGATAAGAAGATTTCAAATATCCAGGATATCCTTCCACTTTTAGAGCAGGTAGTACAGTCTGGTGCTAGACTTCTCATTATCGCAGAGGATATCGAAGGTGAAGCACTTACCACACTTATCGTAAACAAACTTCGTGGTACATTTAACGTAGTAGCGGTAAAAGCTCCAGGTTATGGCGATAGAAGAAAAGCAATGCTTGAAGATATCGCTATCCTTACAGGTGGTCAGGTAATCAGCTCAGACCTTGGTCTTGAATTAAAAGATACAACAATGGATATGCTTGGTCGTGCAAAATCTGTTAAGATTGCAAAAGAAAATACTGTAATCGTAGACGGATATGGCAGCAAAGAAATGATTAAAGCACGTATTGCTTCTATTCATTCACAGATTGCGGAAACAACTTCTGAATTTGACAAAGAAAAGCTTCAGGAAAGACTTGCGAAGATGGCAGGTGGTGTAGCGGTTATCCGTGTAGGTGCAGCGACTGAAACAGAGATGAAAGAATCCAAACTTCGTCTTGAAGATGCTCTTAATGCAACAAGAGCTGCTGTAGAAGAAGGTATCATTGCAGGTGGTGGTTCTGCATATATTCATGCTTCTAAGAAGGTTGCAGAACTTGCAGATACATTAGAAGGTGATGAAAAGACTGGTGCAAAGATTATTCTTAAAGCTTTAACAGCTCCACTTTACTACATCGCAGCAAATGCTGGTTTGGAAGGTGCTGTTATCATCAACAAAGTACGTGAATCAGAAGCAGGTATCGGCTTCGATGCAGCAAAAGAAGAGTACGTTGATATGGTAGCAAGCGGTATCCTTGATCCAGTAAAAGTAACAAGAAGTGCATTACAGAACGCTACATCCGTAGCTTCTACACTTCTTACAACAGAATCTGCTGTTGCAAACATCAAAGAAGATCTCCCTCCAATGCCACAGGGCGGCGGAATGGGAATGATGTAAATCTAACTGTCTAGCCAAGTGTAGGACAATATAAAAGCAGTGATGGCATGCTTGCATGCTGAATCACTGCTTTTTATATTGTCCGTTATTTGGCGTTCAGCCAAATAGCGAGAGCCAAGTCGCTGCTAAGCGACGAAAAGTCACGAAGTGACGAGGGTCGAGCTACACTTGGCTCATATCCGATTTATTCTTCTACGCGAATGTTAGAGAGAAACTGATATTCGTCGCCTACTTTTCTTATGGTTACTTCATATACATCTGCGGGGATATTATGAGCACTACAATATTGGAGTGTGATAGTACCATCCGCATGCTTTTCACCAGAAAGAATATCGTATGTACTATAGCTAGTGTCGCCAGCCATATAATAATAAGCATCATATTTTTCTAAGTAGTAGAAGGAATTCATACCAACCTTGTTGGTTTTTTCATAAGAAAGTCCAGTATATGTCAGTAATGCAGCGTCCATTTCTGCGATAGTCACCTTGGATACATCTAAATTACATGGACCATAATATTGTTCCAAAAGCTGAATTTCTGCATTGGATACAGAGGTTTGGTTTTCGCCAAAGACTCCATGATGGAAGGTATGAGGGAAAACGATGTCCTTGGCTGTTGTATATTCAGCATAGCCTAAGAACATATTTCGCATTTTTTTCTCTGGTAGATTAAAGTAGTATTTTTCAAACCATTCTACTCGTTCCGCAGAGAGTGTTCCTACGGCGTCTTCTATATCAGATGGGATACTGAGTTGAGTATCCTCGGTATTTATATCTAGCTGAGTATCATTCTGTTGTGTGTTGTCTTCCTGCTGTGTTTCTGAGTCATCACGGTTTGGTGTTTCGTTGTTTGGCTGACAACCGACCAATAATAGCATAACCAAAGCAAGTAGTGTGATAAGTAATCGCTTATTTTTCATTTGAAATCAACTCCTTTTCGTTTTATTTTATAATTTAAGTTTATCATAGATGGAGTGTGCGGACAAGGAGATTGCCCATGTATACAGGTATGCTGGCAACATTAAGCAGAAATTGCTTGAATTCTACCACAAATCTTACATTTTCCTGATGAGTATGTGTGTGAAGCTGGATAAGATAATTTTACGCCACAAACACCAGTACATTGCATCCAATGGGAGCTGCTATCGTGCACATATTGTGCAGAATGAGAGCAGGATGCATACACAGGATTGCCAAAGCCAAGCAGAGCAGTATCGCTAAGGCTCAGGGGGTGTTTTGAAACCTGATTGTCACAATTTCCATCTACTACAGTAATGGTTGAGCCACTTACGCCTACCACAATTCCAGTATGAGATGAATCCCATTGATTAGGTCCCATAAAGAAAATATCACCAACCTTAGGTGTGTAGTTTCCGTTATACGCCTCGCTGGAATAAAAACGTCCCCACGATTTGAAGGTTGACATTCCAGCATCGCAGCTTTCATATTTTGGTACCATTGTTTCACTGATTCCTGCTTGATTAGCACACCAGCTTACGAATGTCGCACACCAATCTTGGCCATTGTTTCCATACCATGCTCCGTATTTGGTATAGTTAGCAGACCCAGCATTTGCGGTAAAGGAGTCTAAATTGCTATTTGAAGCTTTTTCCATATAACCCACTTGGGAATTTGCTATCAAAATAATGAGAGGATTTACCTGCATTGCATAGGTTTCTATGGCTTCTTCTTCTAACGAAACGTAGGAACAGGATATAAAGTTGGAGACATTTTCTATGTAGTTGTCAGAGATAACTACTAGTTGATTATTATTATCATAGGATAAGGTCAAAAGGTGTTCGTTAGTCCCAGCATATGAGATGCCATTTTTAAGGTAGCGGAATTGTTCAGTTATAGTTGCAGTAAATATAGTATCAGGTTCGTCGAAGTCCGTGATGGTAAACTGATAATTTGTGAGGGATATTCCTGCAACTTTTAAAGTTGTTGCATGCTTCAATTCATCGTTGACAATGCCGACAACAGTAATGCTGGAATCCGTATCAGTTGTTCCAGTGGTCAATATCTTGAAGCGGTAGTCCATATAATCTTTGATGGTTGCCTCAAGCTGAGCATCCGCTTTAGGAATGGTGTTTAAGGCTGCATTATAAAGCAAAGGTGCATTCGATAAAGATGTGCAAGCAATAAATAATGCGAGAATAAAACAATAAATTTTCTTTTTCATAACCATTTTCCTTTCTATCTTGTTTGTGTTGCTTATTTATAGTTACATGAATATTATAGATTAATGCTATAAGAGAAAACATGACGTTTTTGTCAATTCAAAATTGCATGGTCTTTTTGTGAAAAAATGTGCTACAATAAATAAAATTATGATTTACACAAGGAGAAGCCATGCAATTAACATTGGGAGAAACACTGTATCGTTTAAGAAGAGAACGGAATATTGAGGCAAAGAAGATTTGTGAGGGATTATGCGATGAAGCTACATTGTCGCGATCTAGAGATGATACTAGGGCAATGGATGTATTGCTGTTTGAAAGTATCGTAGGTCGAATGGGTGTGACTTCAGAGGAGTTTTCTCTAATGGTTACAAAGAAGGAATATGAGTATCGTCAGTGGAAGAATAACGTATATGCCGCAATAGAAGATGCCCAGTGGGATGAACTGAGTATCTTGTTAGAGTTTGATATAAAGGAAACGTCGTGGATTAATGAGAAATTACAGAAACAGTTTTATCATTATGCGAAGGGAATTTATTTAGGTGCACAGCAAGAGTTTAAAGCTGCATTCGAGGAATTGAAGTTTGCTCAAGAGAAAACGATTTTAAAGAAAACTTTGCAAGATAAAAAAATGTGTTTGAATACAATGGAATTACATATATTGATGTTGTCCCTATTATATGGTGTGAAAGGGCAACAATTAGATGAAGAAAATGCACGGCAGATGTTCGGGTATCTGGAAGAATATATTTATGATGGAGTCCTAGATATAATCGAAAAGGCAAAGGTTTATCCGAAGCTTATATGTATCGGTTTGCATTGCTTCGACGAAAGCATGATGAATGAAGAAAAGATGAGATTATGCGAAAAGGCTATCAAGCTTTTAAGAGCAAACAAGACCTTTCATGACATTACAGAATTGCTACGTCTTTATATTCCATTATTAGAGGTTTCGGAAAGAGACGGGGTGGGTTTTTATAAAAAACAATACGAAGTATTCTGTGGTTTGTTACAAGGCGAGAATATAGATACTGGTTTTCGTCCAGAGGTGGTAGAGGAGCCAAAAACAAAGGTATATTTGATAAGTGAATATCTTTCCTCAAAGCGACAAGAGAAAGGGATCACGCAGGAAATGCTTAGCGAGGGTATTTGTGCCACAGAAACGTATTCTAGAGTAGAAAGAGGAGAACGAGCACCTTCCAGGAAGAATTTTAAGGCTTTGGCAGATCGGCTTGATATTAGCTGGGCATTGTACCGAGGTGAGATAGTCAGTGATAATTTCAAAACGTATGAATTAAGAAGATTGCAAAGACGAGCAAACATTGAAGGAAGAAGAGAGGATAGTTTATTGCTCATAAGAGAATTAGAAAGCTATTTAGATATGAGCGTAGTTGAAAATTATCAGTATGTGAAATATCAAGAATATATTATAAACTATCGATTAGGACGAATACATATTGACGAAGTATGTGAGAAATTACAAGAATTACTTTTCTTGACACAAAATAAGAAGATAGACACTTTAAATTTAGTATATTATTCTCAAACAGAAATGGAGATAATAGCACATTTGGCACAATTATATCAAAAATGCAACAAATCGGAAAAAGGTATTCTGCTTATAGAAACGCTTGTGAAGCAAATGGAAAATAGTGAACTAAATTATGAAGACCAGTGGAATGGATTTTGTTTTTTATTTAGAGTGTTAGCTGGTCTATACTTTTCTATTGGAAACTACGATATTGCTATTCAGCTCTCGAAATATGTAAAAAAAATTATTGTGAAAAGAAAGGATGGATTTAACTTACCAGAAGTATTAGATGAGATTGCAGACAATCTAGAACATAAGGGGAAGCAGTACAGTGATGAATATCAAAAACTGTACCGCTATACATACTATATTGCAGACTTCTTTTTTATTGAAAAAATAACTGAAGTCGCAAAGAATTATTATGAAGAGAATTTTGATGTTAATATAAAATGGTATTAGCATTAAAGACGAGTTTCATTTTTTCGTGATGTCCTAAAGGATTTATATCGTAATCTTGTGTTACAGTGGTTGTAGTAATAATAAAAGTGAAACAAAGCATCATAATAAGTAAAGTTTTAAATTTTTTCATAAGTAGAATTTCCTTTCGAATATAATATTGTTTGTTACAAGAGAAGAATATGATAAAAATAATAGAAAAAGAATGACGTTTTTGGCAATTATGAACCATACGTTTATGATTTTCTAAAGTTCCTTGACATGTACTTATCTTTATGCAATAATAGCCTTACGCGTTGTAATAATTTTGTAATATATACAACCGATGGTTAACAATTACGTGTTTAGGGAGACTATGTAATGTTTACAAAAGGGATAAAACTCGTAGCAGGCTTGTTGGTAGGTGCGGTGCTCGTGACTACTGTGCCGGCGGAAGTGTTTACTGCTACAGAACAAAATACATATATGTGGGATATGTCGGTTGGATTTACCGCAGGTGCCCATCATGCGATGGAAGATACTGTTGTTTTGACAGATACAGAGTTGGAATACATTGCTTCAACGATTTTCAATGGCGAAGTACCTTTGGTTGCAAAGCCAGAAGAAGTAAATCCGTATGCCAATATGGCGGTTGCTAAAGTAGAGGAATATGTAAATATTAGAACGGAAGCAGACGAAAATGCAGAAGCTCTTGGAAAGCTTTATGCAAATGGAGTGGCTACGGTTCTTGAAGCATTGGATGGCTGGTATAAGGTTACATCTGGAAATGTAACAGGTTATGTGAATGCAGAGTATTTAGTGGTTGGAGATGAAGCGACATGTGTAGCAGCAGAAAAGAGAGTTGCGACTGTTACGACTCCAGAACGACTGAATCTTCGTAGAGAAGCGAATACATCATCCAGTGTATTGATTTCGCTTCCTTCTGGAGCAAAGGCTACAGTAGTGGATGAATCGATAGAAGGATGGATTGGCGTACAGTATAACGGTAAGACAGGATATATTTCTGCACAGTATGCGACTGTTGAGACCACATATTCCTATGCGGAATCCAAAGAGGAAGAAGCGGCTCGTTTAGCGGCAGAGGAAGCAGCACGTCAGGCGGCGGAAGCGGCTAGACTTGCAGCGGAAGAAGCAGCTCGTGTAGAAGCAAATCGCAAACAGCAATACATAAATGCAGCGAATAAAACATATTATCCACCATCTGGTACAGGTGGACAGGCGGTTGTAAATTATGCAATGCAGTTTGTGGGCAATCCTTATGTATTAGGCGGTTCTAGTCTTACAAGCGGAATTGACTGTTCTAATTTCGTAATGCGTATTTATGAAGCTTTTGGCGTAACCCTTCCACATACTTCATGGGAATTGAGAAATGTAGGGTATGAAGTAAGTGCTTCTGAGATTAAGCCAGGTGATATCATTTGCTATCAGGGACATGTTTCTATTTATGCGGGCAATGGACAGTGCGTACATGCTGCAAATAGCAAAGCTGGTATTAAGGTTTCACCAAAATGGAATTACACACATGTAATTACAATTCGTAGAATTTTTGATAATTAAAAATAGTTAAGCATATCTTAGGCTAGTGTAGAGGAAAACGAAAACACTAGCCTATTTTTATTGAATATGGAAAATGGAGTCGTTATAATATAACTATCATCATTTTGTAGGAGGTCACGATGAAAGGAAAAGAGTTACTGGAAAAGGTAATTGGAAATATTAGTAAGGTAATTATTGGAAAAGAAGAAGTGATAACCTTCCTTTTGACAGCATTATTGGCAGATGGACATGTATTATTAGAAGATATTCCGGGAACGGGAAAAACGAAGCTGGCTAAGGCTCTTGCAAAGTCCTTGGATGTAGATTTTAGTCGCATCCAGTTTACACCGGACTTGTTGCCGACTGATATTACGGGATTAAGTATATATAATCAAAAATCGGAAGAGTTTGTGTTGCGAAAAGGTCCAGCATTTACCAATATTTTGCTAGCGGACGAAATCAATCGTGCAACGCCTAGAACACAGTCAGGTCTCTTAGAATGTATGGAGGAAAGGCAGATTACCATTGATGGGGAAACATATCCAGCAGGGGTTCCATTTTTCGTAATTGCTACACAAAATCCAGTAGAAACTATAGGAACGTTTCCATTGCCAGAAGCACAGCTAGACCGATTTATGATGAAGCTTTCTATGGGACTTCCAACCAAAGAGGAAGAGTGTAGTATTTTGGAATGTTATATGAAAGAGGAACCACTGGCGATATTACAGTCGGTAATAACAGCCGACGAATTTTTACAGGCGAAGGCAGAGATAGAAAACGTCTTTGTACATAGATGTGTGTTGGAATATATGGTAGAAATTGTTTCAGCAACGCGTGTAGGAGAAAATGTACTTATGGGAGTTAGCACGAGAGGTACATTAGCACTTCTGCATGCGGCAAAGGCTTATGCATATTTGCAGGGAAGGGATTTTGTAACGCCAGATGATATTAAGGCATTGGCAGTTCCAGTATTGGCACATAGAATCATTATGGGATATGAGAAAAGTAACGGTAGTCAGGACTTTGTGAAAACAATTTTGGCATCTACAATTGTCCCAACAGAGGAATTTTAATTTATGAAAATCATTGGAATTGGGATAATAGCTTTTTCCCTTGTGGTACTACAGTTATGGATATATAAACGCAATTGGGCGAAAAATCTATATGTATCGGTGAGTTTTCTGCAAGATGCGATTTATGAGGGAGAAGAAGGCGAGCTTATTGAAGTGATTGAAAATCGAAAAGTTTTGCCACTTCCGATGCTGAAGGTGAAATTTCAGACTTCTAGGAATTTAGGATTTTCAGATGAGAAGGGTTCAAAAACGACAGATCAGTATTATCGAAATGATATTTTTCAAGTAGGCGGTGGAGAAAAAATTACAAGAACCCTGCGTTTTGTTGGAAATAAAAGGGGATATTATCGTATCAATAATATTGATCTTTTAGCTTCGGATTTGTTTTTCCTGAATGAAGATGGGAAAAATATGGAAACGAGCCAATACTTGTATGTTTATCCCCAGATTTATAAGCAAGCAGAGTTTCGAAGTTCCTTGCAGAAATTAAATGGAGAAATTATTGTGAAGCGCCATTTGCTGGAAGATCCATTCGAATATCGTGGGATACGAGAATATCAGCCGTTTGATGATATACGAAGTGTAAACTGGAAAGCGACTGCAAGGACAGGAAATGTAAAGGTGAATCAGAAAAACTATACAGCAATGCAGACGATTCGAATTTTTCTAAATTTGGAGGATGATGGTGTTTGGAAGAAGGAGAGAGAAGTGGAGATTTCTATGCAGATTGCGATGGGAATTGCTTCGTTCTTTTTAGCACAGGGAATTCGTATTTCCTGCTATGCCAATAGTAGGGATATTTTGACGGAAGAGCCGATAGAGATAGAAGGATTATCTATGGGAAAACAAGTAGATGTGCTTGGAAAGGCATTGGCGAGAGTGGATGTTACAAAAGGTACAGGAGCTTTTGGCGAATTGTTCAAAGAAAAGATTTTATCGGAGAGGGAGAGCCTCTTTACATTTTTTATTTCACCGAATGGCTATGAAGATTTCTTAGAACTTTTGGAAGAATGTAAAACGCAAGGGATTGCTTATCACTGGTATCATGTGCAAGGATAGAAAAGTAGGAGGGATACATGAAACAGCAGAACGTGCAGTATGTCAAAGATAGTTTATGTATTATACTAAATCATCTGCTTTTTGTTGCGGCAGGCATTACAGTTTTGGATTTGTTTCAGGCAGAAACTCCCAAACTTATGTTATGGTGTGCTTTGATTGCGGTGCCGTTCTTCTGGTATTATATAACGCATAAACCGCAGAAACTAATTCCACCACCGATGTTTATTATTTTGTTGGGCGGAATGTCGCTAGTTGAAGAAATAGTAACAACTCAAAATTGGAGTGTGTATTATTATATTATTACTTTTGTATATTTGGTAGGATACTTTGTCTACTATTTTTCCAAACAGTTTTTACAGTTTTTGACTCTAAATCAGCATAGTGCATCCAATATACCAGAGCAGACGATTTTTCGAAATGGGATAATACAAACGTTGTTCTTCACGGCTTGTAGCAGTATAATCTTATTTGTAAGTGTAAATTTTGATTGGGTAAGAGCAATTGTAGAACGTATTTGGAATGTAATCTTGCTCTTTTTGAGATATGTTCTCTCTGGAATTGATACATCGATGCAAAAACCACAAAAAGAAGATTTGTCACAGAATGATCCTCAAATGGGAAGTGCAGATATGACAGATGTGATTCCAGAGCAGATACTGGATGATATTCGAAATTTGATTATTTTTTTTCTGTGTGTAGCTATTGTGATTGGACTTATTCTGTTTTTATATTATATTTATTATATGATAAAGGGAATGGAGGGTTCTGTATTCCAAAGGTGGCAGAAGGTAAAGGTAAAAGAGGATGAGGATGTCCGAGAATATTGTGGGTTTGAGCAGAATGTGGTAAGAAAAGAGCACAGCACCATTTTTCGCAATAATCGTGAAAAAGTTAGAAAATTATATCAAAAGAAGGTTTTGAAGCGAAAAACAGAATTAATAGGGGAGCAGAAACAAAAGCAGCTTTCGTATTTCACAGCAAGGGAATGTTGCGATAGATTAGAGGAGCAAGCCTTGAAAGAGATTTATGAAAAGGCTAGATATAGTGAAGAAATAATTACGCCAGAGGATGTACGATTGGCGAAGTAAAGGAGATTTCTATGAAAAATATAAAACAGATTTTAGCAATTCTTGGGATTGTACTTATCCTTGGATTGAATGTATTTGTCGTATTTGCTGCGGGCACGGCGAGCGAAGATGGCATGGGCTTGTTTGGCGGTGCTGTCGTAGCGATGGTAATGGTGCCAGTGCTTCTGTGGATTTATCTATATATTTTTAAACTGATAAAGAAACGTGAAGAAGATGAGAGAAAAGACTTGTAAACTTACAAGTCTTTTTGTTATACTATACAAAGTGCTTGGCAAGCGAAAATTTGCCAAAATATAAACAAAGGTGGAAAAATACAATGGCATTATTAAAAGAATGGCACAAAATTGCTTATAACGAAAACACTGACCAGGGTGAAATCCAGAGATTCTGGACAAACTACTTCTTGAAAGAACAGAGTGTTTATGAAAAATTATTATCAAATCCAGATGAAGTGGTTGAAGGCACAGTAAAGGAACTTGCTGAAAAGTACGACCTTTCTATCATGGAAATGACAGGCTTCCTTGATGGTATCAATGACTGTCTCGTTGCTCCAAACCCAATCGAAGAAATGGAAGAAGACACAAAGGTTAGCCTTGCATTTGATAAAGAAAAACTTTACAAAGGCATGGTAGCAGCAAAAGCAGAATGGCTTTACGAACTTCCAATGTGGGATGATATCTTTGACAAAGAAACACAGAAGGCTCTTTACTTAGAACAGAAGAAATCTGGTACTGTAGTAAAAGAACAGAAGGTTGGACGTAACGATCCATGTCCATGTGGTTCTGGCAAGAAATACAAAAAATGTTGTGGTAGATAATTTTTTTTACCGAATGATATAAGTTTTTAGCGTGGCACGAAACATGAAAAAGGTGTTTCGTGTCCACGTTTTGTCCACATTATAAAATGGCGTAGTTTTTCGAAATTATGTTATTTATCGCATTTCCTCATTTCGAGGAGTTTTCTCAAATAGAAGAAAAATAGAATATAGAAAGTTTCTAAAGTATCTAGGGGGATAATAGATATGGAGAATGATTATATTATTATAATTGATGAAAGCCTATTAGTATTTATAGAACATTCCATAAAAAAGGAGATACCAGATAATTATCAATATACGTTAAGTAGTAGAATTTCAGATAGGCTTGCAAATGATATTGAAAATTTATTAGGGCTATCGGTTAAAGGATATAAAAATAAAATTACACCAGGTCGAATTAGACACATATATAAAAGACATGGAGAAAATGGATTGGCGGATAAGAGCATGGGAAATTTACGTGATATAGCAAAGATTGGATATATAGTTGAAAACTATAGTAAAATAGCAAGCGGTAATGATATGAGTGGAGAATATAAAAACAAAGATGGTTCACCTTCAAAGACTGTCGTTTTACAGGGATGTCTAGACAATGAATTTTATTATGTAGTAGAAGCAGTTCCAGATTCTGCAAGAAAAACACTGTATGTGACAACTGCTTATATAAATAAAAATGACACAATTGCTGAAGCGGGAGATGCAATAAGCCTTAACCCAGACGTCCCAAACGGACTTCAGACAAATGTGCCTTCTAACATTATTATACCAAGAGATAATAAAAATGCAATATAAAAAACAAATTAAGGTAACGTTAAGGTTTTGTTAAGCTAAAACATATAGTACAAACTTTACATCTATGCTACAATGAACATAACAAAACAGATTGCATACATTTTAATGAATGGGGGAATTTGATATGACAATAAATGATGCAAAAAAGGTTATGTTGGACAAAGTAAATCTTGAGATAGAAGTAGCAGAACTGAGAGATGAGATAAAAGCGAAGGAGAGACAGAGAAAGAAACTTCGCTATGAGGCAGACGAAATGCAGATGCAGTATGATGACTTAGCGAATTCTAAAATGCGACAGTTTTTCTTAGGCCTTACGGGAAAGAAAGAAGTACGTTTACAGGAAGCAGGAAATGAAGTTCGTAGAGTAAAAGGGGAACTGGCCTCCGTAGAATTTGAGTTAGAATCGTTGAATGCCAGAGTAGAAGAAATCGAACAGACGGGTACAGAAATTGAAAGCGTATGCAATGAGTGTCTAAAGATGATTGAGGAGATGGATGGTGCAGACGTAAAAAGGAAATTACTTTCTATTCGCGTAGTGCCAGGAACAAGAGCAGAGATTACGGATTGTCTGGCGGAAGTGAAACCACTTTTCACGACGGCTTATGATATCTATGAGACTCGAACAGGCAGGCCTGCGACTCCTGGTACATATATAAATAAAGATTCCGAAATGAGAAAGCTTAGCAGGGAGATTGAAAAGGGTGTCAATCATATCATTGAGTTGTTAAATACATATAATCTGTATGCACCAGAGCAAATTAAAATTGATTTTCATGCAAAATGGATGGAGAAAGAAAATTATTGGGAAGAGCAACAGATGGCGTATGATACAATGGAAAGAATCAAGAAGGTAGAAGATTGGTTTTATCGATTAGATAACTGCTGGAAAGTAGGGCAGAAACAGCAGAAGGAAGCGATGCAGGGACTTCAGGAAGAGGTATTGGCGTATTTGGATGATTAAGGAGGTGTTTGGTATGACAAATAACAAAGCATTATTCATGAAATGGGCACAGATTTTGTTTTATGTACAGTGTGCTGCGGTGGTTGTATCACTGATTGCAAGTTTACCATTTGTTGGCTCATGGTTTACTTGGATAATTCGAATCATTTCTATCGCAACGGTTTTTGTGATATACAAATTATCGCCTGTAAATCCACGATATCGTAAGGCGGCTATATTCATGGGAATATCGACCATTTTGCTAGTCATTTTTGTAAAAGAACTTTGGATACTTGTAATCGTTGGGGCGATTTGTTCGATCATTGGAATGTATCAGGAGTATGTTGGACATTCGGAAGTGATGGCAGGTATTGATGATAAATTGGCAAAGAACTGGCATAGCCTGTTCCATTGGGATTTCTGGGGTGGTTTAGCGGTATCTTTTATCGGTGCAATTTGCCTCACCATTTTGACACTGACAATTTCTTCGGAGGTTAGTGTTGATGTTGCAGTAGTAATTGCAGATGGTTACCAGACAATTTTGAACATTGTATATCTCGTGTTTTTAAAACGAATGCTTACAGTATATGCGAATTATGAACCACAGAAAGAGGAAGAGATTACAAATGAAGGATAAAGCAGAACAGGAAAGAAAAGAACTAAATAAAGAACTGATAAAAAGAACTTTTGTGAATCAGATGCAGAATACCTTTACGGTTAGTTTGTGTAAAAATGGAATCTTAGGCGGATATATTGTCGTTGGTGACGTGTCAATGATATATAAGACTGGAAAAGTGACAATCCCAGAAAAATATAGAAACTTGGTGATGGAATATGAGGATATTTTCTCGGTGACAGAAGGCAAAATGTTGTTTTTACCGACCGTTTCTGTTAAGATGAAAAACGATGAAGAATACAAGTTTATTGTATTTGCAAGAAAACGATTTTTAGAAGCGTTGAATCATAAACGCAATAAAAAGTAAAGAGGGAAAAAGAATGGCACAATACGATGATTTTGGAAGACCGATTTATGAAACGGCGGAAGAATATAATAAAGCCCATAAGGGTGGTGTATGTCCACGTACGTATGACAGCCCAGAGGGAGATAACTATCAGCACAATACGATGAAGAAGACGAAACGTTATCAAAGTGCTGCACAGCGTTATGCAGAGCGAAATGGCTCGAAAAAAGCGAAGAAAATGGTGCTGGGATTAGCTGTATTTTTTATTGTGCTAAATGTGGTCGTAATTTTCTCGATGTTTAAAATGGTAGGCGGTGTCTATGATGATTATCAGGATTACGACGAAAGCTGGGTGGATCCTGATGGTGAAGAACATGGTTATGGTCCATACGTTGGTGATGACACAATTCCATTGCCAGAAGGATTTGAAACCTTTTCTTATAATGGTCAGACCTATACGTTACCAACAAGTTATCAAGAGATTTTACAGATGGGATTTACGTTAGAAGAGGATTATGACATAAATGATTTGTTTCCTACGGAATATGAGGAATTGATTGCTTTTGAAGAGGATGAGGATGGATTTACGTCTGCAATGGTACGCATCAATAACTATACAGGGGATGAGATTCCATTAGGGAAATGTATGGTGGATTATTTCTACATAGAAAATCCTGCGGCATTTGATAAAGCTGAACAAGTTCCAGCTTTTGTGTTTGGCGATGGGCTTACCTTTGAAAGTAGCTACGAGGAATTAGAAGCTTACTTTGGTACGCCATATTATCATTACGAAGACCATTCAGAAGAGGGCTACTACTATGATAGCTATGACTGGGCGTATTATGGAGAGGACGAAATGCATTTTGTAAGCATTACTTTTTGGAATGGTGTAATTGATAGTGTAGGCATAGAGAAAAGGGCTTATGAGGAGAAATATTAGTTGCAACTGAAAGTTGCGTGATAGTTGGTAGAAGCAACCAAGCTTTTTTGATAGATTTTAGATATCAAAAAAACAAGGAGGAAAATATATGGCAGGAAATGTTATAGTATTTTTGGTGTTTGGTGTGTTTGCGATTGTCTGGGCTGGTTTTGTGATTTGGTTGCTTTCATTAATCATTCGTGCATTGTTGAAGTATCTTAAAACAGAGGATGTTCGAAAAGAAAAAGCGGTGGTAACGAAATCATTAGGTGAAAGATTAAAGAATTATCGAACTTCATGTATGATGACGCAGGAATTTGTGGCAGAGCAGATTGGTGTGAGTCGACAGGCAGTTTCAAAATGGGAGAATGGAACTTCCGACCCAAGCACATCGAATTTGTTTGCGTTAGCAAAGTTGTTTGGTATTTCTGTAGAAGAATTACTGCGAGATGTTGGGTGACACAAGTCGCTAGGTTTACCTAGCGGCTTATTTTTATGCAATAGGGTCTTCTCAAAAACGGTCAATGGATTATAATAAGAATTAACCGAACCGGTCAAGGAGGCTCTATGAACGATAAATTTTTTGAATTGCCGTTAGAAAAACAAGAGAAAATCATTAACGCAGGATTTCGGGTATTCTCCCAAAATTCCTACAAGAAAAGTCCGATGAGTGAGATTGCAGATGCAGCAGGCATTAGTAAGTCCTTGCTTTTTCACTATTTTCACAATAAAAAGGAGTTGTATCTTTTTCTGTGGGACAAATGTGCTACGATTACAATAGAGACATTGATGAAAAGTGGCTGTTATTTTCAAGCGGATTTTTTTGATAGTATGTATAAGGGGATGAAAGCTAAGGCAAATATTATTCGTCAATATCCAGATTTGGGACGTTTTGTAATGAAAGCCTATTATGAGAAAGATCCAGAGGTGTTTTCAGAGATTCAGGCAAGTATCGCAAAGCATGGAGCATTTAAAGCAAATGCGAAGTTGTTGAATTTGGATCCAGAGCAATTCATTCCAGGTCTGGACATTGAGATGATGTATCAAGATATGTATTGGGCATCCGAAGGGTATCTTTGGAACAAGGTACAAGGAGACAATATAGATGTAGATGCAATGGAACAGGAGTTTACAAAACTAATTGATTTTTGGAAGTCGATATATTTACGAAAAGGGGAATCGTATGGCAGCAATTAAGATAAAGAATCTTACAAAATCGTATGGGAAAGCCAGAGGAATTATTGATATAAACTTAACAGTTGAAGATGGGGAATTTTTCGGATTTATTGGGCCAAATGGAGCTGGGAAATCTACCACGATTCGTACATTGCTTGGAATGATTCAAGTGACAAGTGGAGAGGCAAGGGTGTTAGGTTACGATATTCAGAAAGAAAGCACGAAGCTTTTATCAGAAATTGGATACCTGCCTTCAGAAGCGGTATTTTATTCTGGAATGAAGGT
The DNA here is from genome assembly GCA_017409825.1 of Agathobacter sp. Classification (GTDB taxonomy): domain Bacteria; phylum Bacillota; class Clostridia; order Lachnospirales; family Lachnospiraceae; genus Roseburia. The sequence continues at coordinate 71,017 of JAFQRZ010000023.1, forward strand.
TAAAGATGTGTTGAAACTATCTGCAGATTTGCATAAAAAGGATTGTGCAGAAGAAAGAAAACGTCTATGTGAACGATTACAGTTGGATGTAAACCGAAAAGTAGATGAGCTTTCTTTTGGAAATCGAAAGAAAGTGGCTATTGTATGTGCCTTGCAGCATAATCCACGATTGTTGATTTTGGATGAACCAACGAGTGGTTTAGATCCGCTGATGCAGAAAGAGTTCTTCGATATTTTGAGAGAACGCAATGAAAAAGGTGTGACGATTTTTCTTTCAAGTCATATTTTGTCAGAGGTGCAGACGCATTGTAAGCGTGCCGCTATTATTCGGGAAGGTCGTCTGATTGCATGTGATAGTGTGGAGGAATTGGCGAAAACGAATGCAAAGCGAGTGAGCATTGTAGGAGAGGTAAGTATCGATGCGTTGGAAGGGGTGCGTGATAAAAAGACAGAACAGGATAGCATCAGCTTCTTATATAGTGGAGATGTTAATACACTGATTCAACACATCTCTAAAGCGGATATAAAAGACCTTTCTATTACCGAACCGGATTTGGAAGAAATATTTATGCATTACTATGAAGCGGAGGACAAATAGCATGACATTAATTAAGCATGAATTAAGACAGGGCTGGAAATCCCTTGCAATTTGGACACTCTCAATTGGATTTTTCATTGTAATCTGTGTCATGATGTATCCAGAAATGGAAGGAGAAATGGAAGAAGTAAGTGAGATGTTTTCTTCCATGGGTGCGTTTACGGCAGCATTTGGTATGGATAAATTAAATTTTGGTACACTGATAGGATTTTATGCGATTGAGTGTGGAAATATCTTAGGTATCGGTGGTGCCTTTTTTGCAGCAATTCTTGGAATCACAGCATTGGCAAAGGAAGAGAAAGAGAGAACCGCTGAGTTTTTGCTGAGCCACCCAGTCAGTCGTAATAAGGTTATTACGGAGAAATTGATTGCAGTTTTTTTACAAATAGTAATTATGAATGTATTGGTTTATCTTATGTCGATTGCATCTATCGCAGGTATAGGCGAAGAGATATCGTGGGAAGAATTAGGACTTTTGCATTTGGCATATTTCCTTGTGCAGATTGTGCTGGCGGGCATTTGCTTTGGAATTTCTGCATTTATTCGTGGAAATGGAATTGGAGCAGGGATTGGACTTGCAACAGTGATGTATTTTATTAATATCGTCGCAAATATTACCGAGTCGGCAAAGGATTTGAAATATCTAACGCCATTTGGATTTGCCGAAGGTGCGGATATCATTACCAATGTGGATTTGGAGTGGAAGATGGTTGCCATAAATATGGTATTTGCCTTTATTGCAGTTGGCATGGCTTATTGGAAATATGCAAAAAAGGATATTCGTTAATTTCCCACTTTACAAATTTGCCAAAAGGTACTAAAATATCTAAGTAACTAAATACACAAAACGTTGATGAGAAGAGTACGTTGTAGAAGTGTATCAGAGAAAGACGCCATAGCAAGGCTATGTGGTGCGAGCGTCCATACAAAGAAGCAGCCGAAGACCACCTCAGAGTGACCCCAATCCGGTCCGGCAGACACCGTTATCGTCAAAAGAGGCTTGTGTGATATTTGATAGGAGGCATGTGCTTGCCTATAAAAAACACAAGTGAACTCAGGTGGAACCACGACTAAGTTTAATCGTCCTGAATGATATAGAATATTTTGTATCATTCAGGATTTTTTATTGCATAAGAGCAGATAAATTTGTATACAGAGAAAGGATAGTCGTTATGGGAGAGGGAGAAAGATTCTGGGCTTTTATTATATGGACAATACTAGGAGTGGTATTTGTGGTAATGGGGATATATGATATGAATTCCAAGAAAGCAAAACCATTCGGTTTTTGGGCAAATGCTGAGGTAGGACCAATAGAAGATGTAAAAGCCTATAATCGTGCTTTAGGTAGATTATGGTGTGTGTATGGGGTTTTGTTTATTTTAATAGGATTACCATTATTGATATTAAATGAACAGAATGCAGGGTTAATTGCTATCCCTATGGTGGGGACGATGCTTATTAGTATTGGAGCAATGGCTGTTTATTCCATTGGAATAGAAGCTAAATATCGTAAAAAGAAATAAATGAAAGAAAGGAAGATAAAAAATGAAAATCACATTAAAAGACTGCTCTGTAAAAGAGTACAGCGAAGCAAAAAGTGTCTATGATATCGCCCTCGATATCAGCGAAGGACTTGCACGTGTGGCATGTGCAGGAGAAGTAAATGGAGAAATCGTAGACTTAAGAACTGTAGTAGAGGAAGATGCTACATTAAACATCATCACAGCAAATGATCCAGAGGGATTAAAAGTAGTTCGTCATACAGCTTCTCACATTATGGCAGAAGCAGTAAAACGTCTTTTCCCAGAAGCAAAGGTAGCTATTGGACCAGCGATTGAAGACGGTTTCTACTATGACTTTGACAGAGAACCATTCTCAAGAGAAGACTTAGATGCAATCGAAAAAGAAATGAAGAAAATCATCAAGGAAGGCAACAGAATCACAAGATTCACACTTCCAAGAAATGAAGCTATCGCTCTTATGAAAGAAAAGAATGAGCCATACAAGGTAGAGCTCATCGAAGACCTTCCAGAAGATGCAGAAATTTCTTTCTATGATCAGGGTGGTTTCGTTGACCTTTGTGCAGGTCCACACCTCATGAACACAAAAGGCGTAAAAGCATACAAACTCATTTCTTCTTCTATGGCTTACTGGAGAGGTGATGCAAACAAAGCGAGACTTCAGAGAATTTATGCGACAGCATACAATAACAAAGAAGATTTACAGGCGCATCTTGACCGCTTAGAAGATGCGAAGATGCGTGACCACAACAGACTTGGTCGTGAAATGGGACTTTTCACAACCGTAGACGTAGTGGGTCAGGGTCTTCCTTTATTCACACATAAAGGTACAAAGATGATTATGAAACTCCAGAGATGGATTGAAGATTTAGAGGAACAGGAATGGGGCTATATCCGTACTCGTACACCTCTTATGGCAAAATCTGACCTTTACAAGATTTCGGGACACTGGGATCATTACAAAGATGGTATGTTTGTCATGGGTGATGAAGAAGTAGATAAAGAGGTATTTGCACTTCGTCCAATGACATGTCCGTTCCAGTATTATGTGTACAAAAACGAACAGCACTCTTACAGAGATTTGCCAGTTCGTATGGGCGAAACATCAACATTGTTCCGTGCAGAAGATTCTGGTGAAATGCATGGTTTAACACGTGTACGTCAGTTTACAATTTCAGAAGGTCACAACGTAATCCGTCCAGACCAGGCAGAAGAAGAATTAAAGGCATGCTTTGACTTAGCTTATTACATTCTTTCTACACTTGGATTACAGGATGACGTAACATTCCGTCTTTCTAAATGGGACCCTAACAACAAAGAAAAATACTTAGGTGATGATGCATACTGGAATAGTACACAGGATGCACTTCGTCAGGTATTAATCGAAAAAGGTGTAACATTCACAGAAGAAGATGGGGAAGCTGCATTCTATGGACCAAAGATTGACATCCAGGCGAAGAATGTATACGGCAAAGAGGATACAATGATTACAATCCAGCTTGACTGTGCGATTGCAGAAAACTTCGATATGTACTATGTTGACCAGAATGGTGAAAAGGTTCGTCCTTACATTATTCATAGAACATCTCTTGGCTGCTACGAAAGAACACTTGCTTGGTTAATCGAAAAGTATGCGGGTAAATTCCCAACATGGCTTTGTCCAGAACAGGTACGTGTACTTCCTATTTCTGAAAAATACACAGACTATGCAGAAAAAGTAATGAAAGAGCTCAAGGCAAACGGAGTAGATGCTACAGTCGACAATCGTGCTGAAAAGATTGGTTACAAGATTCGTGAAGCTCGTATGGACAGACTTCCATATATGCTTGTTGTGGGTGCACAGGAAGAAATCGACGGAACTGTTTCTGTAAGAAGCCGTTTCGCTGGTGATGAAGGTGTGAAGCCTATTGCAGAATTTGTAGATCAGATTTGTAAGGAAATCCGTACAAAAGAAATTCGCAAGGTGACAGTAGAAGAACCTGCAAAATAAAGATTTTTCAAGAACTCTACCCATGGTAGAGTTCTTTTTCTGTGGAAATATGGTACGATATGGACTAGAAAAGTATATTTCCAGTAGAAAGGATGACGGAAATGAATAATACAAAGACAGGAAAGTTTATATCTGCTTGCAGAAAAGGATTGGGGCTTACCCAGTGCCAATTAGCAGAGAAACTAAATGTAACGGACAAGGCTGTTTCCAAATGGGAAAACGGGAAGTGTGCACCAGATATAGCCACATTGATTCCACTTGCGGAGACATTGGATGTATCAGTGGTTGAAATCCTAAATGGAAAACGGATGGAACAGGTAGAATTGCAGATGGAAGCGGATGTTGCCATCGTAGATACAATGAAGAAATCGAAAAAGAGAATAATAATAAGCGTAATCTGCGCAGTTGCAGTGGTATTGTTTTTGTTTTCTCTGGTTCCTGCCTATCATTATTTTTCTACGGTTTCAGGTGATATGGATTCTCTTATAGAAGATGCCTATGCCTCAGCAGGAAGCAATTTTCAGAATCCTGAGGAAAACCATGTGTTGAAAATGGTGGAAAAAGGAGATTATATTGCGCTTTTGCTGGAAAGTCCGGGAAATATATCGTGTGCGATTTATCGCAGGGATGAGATGTTTCGCGATAGGTATTGGATTAGTGTAGGACCAACCAATCGACCAAAAGGGGAATTGATAATGTCTGCATTTGGAGAAGATGGCTTGGCGGTTAATGTGTTCTATGGTGCAGATATTCCAAGTCAATATACAAAATACACCTTTGGATATCGGAATTACCAGTATATTTGTCCGATAGAAGATGGGATTGTTTTAGATATTTTCATTGAGGCAAGTGGTGATTTTACACATGCTTATGATATTGAGATGCTAGAGTAATGAAAAAAGACGCTATGGAAAGTTTATTCCAATAGCGTCTTTTTATGTTTTGTGAAATCTAGTCAAATGCAAATCCAAAGTAGCTAGGTGTAACAGCATCCTCTTTCAATGCATGATACATTGCAAAAGACTCATCCTTGCCTGGGATAAAGAAGGTTCCGTCCTTGCATCCCAGAGCATGTACGATGCCTGGAGCAAGAGCGCTATCTCCGAGAAGTTCGATGCCATAGAGATTTTCGTTTTCTATACTGGCAGCGAGTAAAAAATGTTCACCCGTATAAAACTTCGCCTGAGTGGCAAGAAAATCCAGATTCTCCTTTTCCTGAATGACTGCATGAACTGGTAAAAATTCTCTGCGTAGTGCAGCATATTCGTCCTTGTCGATTTCTCGAATTACAATCCCAATATCTTCGGCAGAACATTCGATTCTAGAACGTTTTGTGCAAAGGTCATATTCACAGCCTTCATATAAATGAACGAGAGTGTCGTTGCCAGGAACTAATATGACACCTGAATAGCCCAGTGATTTCAAATGCTCATGTGTATTGGCTAACAACACATGACAGGCTCCATTGCCACGGAATTTTTTCGCGGTAGCGACTGCGTAGATGTAAGCCATGCGTTGGTTGTCAACAGTTACATCAAACCAGTATAAAGCGGCTGCTAACGCTCCATCTACCATAGCCACACGACAACGCGTAGTGTCAAAAGCAGTAGAGTAGAAACTGTCCAAAAAGCTATCGTTATCCCCAAAGGCTTCTTTCCACAATGTACGAAGTTCAGGATGTAGTTCTTCGCTAGGTTCTTCAAATGCATAATTTAAACGCAGTGGATAAGCTTTGTATTTCTTCACCAGATGATGTGGAAAATAACTCATCTTTGCCTTACGAAGCCCTGGGATTCCCATGTCTTCTTCTCGGTCTAGATATTTGATATGAGGGTATTTACTGCGGATGTAGTTTGCAAATTCGCTATTGATAGTTGTATAAGCTCCGTCAATATCACCACGAGCTTTTTCGAAATGGACATCATAAGTATCTGGTGACATGGGACTAGCCATAGTAAAGCCAAGTATTTCACCATGTTCTTCTAGCACAAGCCCCTCCATATCTAAGTCCTGATAATACGTAAAAACTTTTTCCAAGGCGGCTTGTTCATTATGGTAGTCGCCATCTGGATTATTTTCCAATTTCAGCTTGTACCATTCGTCTACAAAAGCACGCACCTTATCCATGTTTTCTGGCGTGATAGGTTTTACTACATAATCGGGATGTGCTTTCCTAAAATGTTTTAAATGATTACGTTTGCGGTGTAATTTGCGACCTTTTAAATCAGCCAAATCGTTGATATCATACACATAATCATAACTGCTTCGGTCTGCGTGAAAATAAAATTGTTGTGGATATAAGGTTTCTAATATTTGTTTTGCTTCTTCGTTTAATCCTGAGAGGCACGGACAAATACCGCGCTCTTTGGCATCGGCAAGGATAGCATCCAGAATCGCTTTTTTATCACCAGAACCAATTGGAAATGGGTAAAAGCATCGTTCATCATAGAGGGAATACAATGCAATGTGATTGTGAGTTTCTGAGATGCTCTGTTGTCCCCACATAAACAGGTTGCTGAAAGAATATTCACAGCCTCTCGGTGTACTTTGATATAGGTATTTATTATATGTTTCTTTGTCTTTTAATTCTATTTTTTGAAAATCTATCATTACTCAAAATTCCTTTCAAATAACAATAATGCATTTTATAAAATATTTTGTCAACATTATCTAGTATAAAAAAATAAAAGAAAATCATACTAAGATAGAAATTATTTTTAGGAGGTATGATATGACAGATTTAATTTGTACAGTAGTAAACTGTTCCTACAACGAGAATAAATTGTGTAAGCGTGAAAATATCACAGTTGGCGGACGCGAAGCGAATAAACCATCCGAAACAGTATGTGAAAGCTTTTACCCAAGAGGAACAAACACAATGACAAACTTAGATGCAAAAGGCCCTAAGAAAGAAACAAATATTGCATGTAATGCAGTGACCTGTGTATACAATGAAAACAAAAAATGTACAGCAGATGCGATTCAAATTGCTGGTGTCAAGGCGGTAACTTCGGGTGAAACCGAATGTGGAACCTTCCAATGCAAGTAATATTAGGCATAAAAAAGAGTTCGAAAAGGAACTCTTTTTACATAAGTTGACATTATTCGACATACGGCATAAAATAGAGGAAATGTGTGTCGAATAGTGTCGACTACTTTGAGGCTAGAAAGGTTGATTTTTGGAACTTCGTATCGTAAAATGTAGAAGAACCAAAGGAGAGGAGACAGGATTTGGATTATAATATTAATTTCCCAAACTTACATATTTTTCTCGAGAATGTAGGTAAGACGATTATGATAGGTGATTTCGCGATAGCCTATTATGGTATTGTAATCGCATGTGGCATGATCGGAGGTGTGCTGATAGCATCCACCATCGCGAAACGTTCAGGCCAGGATCCTGAAGATTACTTTGACATGGCATTGTACGCAATTATCTTTGCTGTGCTTGGTGCCAGAATGTATTTTGTAATCTTTAACTGGGATTATTACGCAACGGATTTGACCCGTATCTTTAATATCCGAGAAGGTGGATTAGGAATTTACGGTGGAATTATCGCAGCAATTATTACGGTGTATATCTTAACCAGAAGAAAGAAATTAGATTTCGGTTTGGTTGCAGATACAGCGGCGCCAGCTCTTGTTTTTGGTCAGAGTTTAGGCAGATGGGGCAATTTCTTCAATCGAGAAGCGTTTGGCGGTTATACGGACAATTTATTTGCTATGCAGCTTCCGGTTTCTGCAGTAAGAAGAAATGAAATCACAGCGGAGCTGTGGGAGCATGCAGAAGTCATTGATGGAATTACCTATATCCAGGTACATCCAACGTTCCTTTATGAATCCTTATGGAATTTTGCGCTGATGATTAGCTTGCTAATCTACTGGAAACATCGCAAGTTTAATGGAGAAGTGTTTCTACTATATTTATTAGGATATGGAATCGGACGCTTTTGGATTGAATCACTTAGAACCGACCAGCTTATATTACCTATTGTAGAAGTACCAGTTTCTATGGTGGTGGCAGCGCTGATGGTGGTTGGTTCGGCTATCTGGATTGCATTAGGAAGAAAAAAATCACGATTGGCAGAGGATAAATAGATGGGCTCAATAAATGAGATGAAAAAACAAATCGAAGAAACAAGAGAAGAATTAAATCAGCTTGTTTTGACAGAAAAGTACGAAGACTATTATGCTGTTAGCCAGAAAATGGATGCTTTGATTGAAGCATATATCGAAGCACAAGATGTAGCGGTAGCATAAAAAATGAAAATTGAATAAGTGAAAAACGAGACGTACAGGTAAAACTGTACGTCTTTTTTGTTGTAAAAAAATATTTGCAAATAAGTGAAAAAAGCTTGATTTTACTGGGTTTTTGCGTTATTATGGAAGAAAAGTGGAGGAAAGTGGTGCTAAAGACCATAAAAGTGGTGTAAAGTGGTGGATAAGTTGATAACAATGTTGATAAGTTAGAATGTCACCAAAATTCCAGTACAGGAAATCCACAAAAAGCAAGAAAGGAGAGAGCAAGCCATGTTCATGGGAGAATACAACCATACAATTGATGCTAAGGGCCGATTAATCGTTCCTTCCAAATTCCGTGAACAGTTAGGGAATGAATTTGTAATTACCAAAGGCTTGGATGGTTGCCTTTTCGTATATTCCAACGAAGAATGGCAGAATATCGAAAACTCTTTCCGTGACAAACCACTTACTTCCAAGGATGCGAGAAAGTTCATGCGTTTCTTCTTTGCAGGAGCAGCTACCTGTGAAGTGGACAAGCAGGGACGTATCCTTATCCCAAATAACTTAAGAGAATATGCTGGTATCGAAAAAGATGTCGTATCGGTTGGCGTTTTAAGCCGTGTAGAAATCTGGAGCAAAGAAAAATGGACAGACAATGGCGATTATGATGATATGGATGAAATCGCAGAACACATGGCAGAACTTGGATTTGGAATCTAATTGGAATAGGAGCAGATATGGAGTTTAATCATTATTCCGTTTTATTGGAAGAGACAATTGAAAATTTAAATGTTCGTCCAGGCGGGATTTATGTAGACGGAACTCTTGGCGGTGGTGGACATGCCTATCAGGTGTGCAAACGTTTGCAGGGGCAGGGAAGATTCATTGGAATCGACCAGGATGCAGATGCGATTGCTGCAGCAAGTGAGCGTTTGGCAGAGTATGGCGATTTGGTTACTATCGTACGAAGCAACTATTGCAATATGAAACAGGTTCTAAATGAGCTGGGTATTGAAAAGGTAGATGGAATTGTCTTAGATTTAGGCGTTTCTTCCTTCCAGTTAGATACACCAGAGCGAGGATTTACATATCGAAGCGAGGATGCACCGCTGGATATGCGAATGGATGATCGTCAGACATTAACAGCAAAAGACATTGTAAATGAATACAGTGAAATGGAACTCTTCCGTATTATTAGAGATTACGGAGAAGATAAATTTGCAAAGAATATTGCGAAGCACATTGTAAGCGCAAGAGAGAAGGAGCCGATTCTTACAACTGGGCAGTTAAATCGAATTATTGACGCAGCGATCCCAATGAAGATGAAGGTAACAGGTGGACATCCTTCCAAGCGTACCTATCAGGCGATTCGAATTGAGTTGAACCGAGAATTGGATGTGCTAAGAGATACATTAGATGAAATGATAGACCTCTTAAATGAAGATGGAAGAATTTGCATCATCACCTTCCATTCTTTAGAGGACCGCATTGTTAAGACGATTTTTAAGAAAAATGAAAATCCATGTACATGTCCTTCAAACTTTCCAGTTTGTGTATGTGGAAATGTTTCCAAAGGGCATGTTGCAACGAGAAAACCGATACTTCCTACTCAGGAGGAGTTAGAAGTAAACAGCAGATCAAAAAGCGCAAAGCTGAGAGTTTTCGAAAGAAATTAAGTAGTAATTAGGAGCTAAAGTAGTAATGAAAAAAACTTATTATGTAAACGGAAGTACAGTAAGACAATTAGAAGCTCAGCCTGTCAGAAGAGAACGAATTGACAGAACCAAGATTCAGGAAGAACAGAAGAAAAAACGCAGAAGAAACGCGGCGAGAAGAAATAGAGAACGTGCATTACATATGAGCAGAGGCTATGTAGCCTTTTTGTCACTTTGTGTAGCTGTTGTTGCATTTGCAGCGGTTGTGATGGTGCAAATGCAGTCACAGGTGACTCAGCGTATGGAACATATTGCAGCATTGGAAAGTCAGATTACAGACCTTAAGGCTGACAACGATGCACGTTACAAAGAAATCATAACATCCGTTGATTTGGATTATATTAAAGATGTAGCAATGAATCAGTTAGGAATGCAGTACGCAACTGAGGACCAGATTATTTATTATTCGGTAGAGAATGATAATTTTATGGACCAGTATAGTGATATTCCAGAGTAAATAGCTAGGAGTAATATACAGTGGCTAAAAAAGTAAAGAAACCAAGTCCTAAGCTTTCCCGTGGCATGCGAAAGAAATTGATAGTTCTGTTCTCGTTGTTGACAGTCTGTCTGTGTGCCTTGATTGGAAGGCTTATGTACATTAATTATACAAGTGGAGAAAAATACGAGAAGAAAGTATTGTCGATGCAGTCATACGACAGTGTGACAATTCCATACCAGAGGGGCGACATTGTAGACCGAAATGGTACTGTTATGGCGACGAGTGTGGCTGTTTATAATGTTATCATGGACTGTTCGGTTATGACGAGTGAATCTAAAGTGGATGGAGAAAAGGTTCAGAAGTATTTGGAACCAACAATTGAAGCTTTGGTAGAATGTTTCCCAGAATTAAATAAAGCAACATTGTATCAGTATGCAACAGAGCGACCAGATAGTAAATATATTATTTTGTTGAAAAAGCTGCCTTATGATCAGATTCAGCCATTCGTTCAGTTGCAAGAGGCTGTGGATGAAAAGGGAAAGAAAATAAATCCAAATATCAAAGGTGTTTGGTTTGAAAAAGAATATCAGAGAAAATATCCATTTAATAGCATGGCTTGTTCTGTGCTTGGGTTTGTATCCTCTGGTAATGTCGGAACCATTGGGCTGGAAAACTATTATAATGATATTTTGAATGGTATAAATGGCCGTGAGTACGGATACTTAAATTCGGAAAGTGATTTCGAGAAAACCGTGATTGCACCACAGGATGGAAGCACGTTGGTAACAACGATTGATGCAAATATTCAGTCGGTAGTAGAAAAGAAAATATTAGAGTTCAATGCTGCTTATACGAATAATCATCGTGAAGGTGATGGAAGTATAAATACGGCAGTTATTATTATGAATCCGAATACAGGCGCGATTTTGGCAATGGCAGATTATCCGAATTTTGATTTGAATAATCCGCGAGATGTATCGAAATTGTTTACGGAAGAAGAGCTTTTGACGGCTACCACAGAAGATAAGATGAATGCTTTGAATCAATTGTGGAGGAATTATTGTGTTTCAGAGACCTATGAACCAGGGTCGATACAGAAACCATTCACAGTCTCTGGAGGGCTCGAAACGGGTGCTCTTAATACAGATATGACATTTGTCTGTGATGGTCATGAAACGATTAGTGGTAGCTTTATCGGTTGTGTAGCATTGCAGGGACATGGAGTAGAAACACTGGAAAAATCCTTGATGGATTCTTGCAATGATGCACTGATGCAGATGGGCAGAGATTATATAGGGGTAAAGGACTTTACCAGATATCAAGGGATTTTTGGGTTTGGACAGAAGACTGGCATTGATCTTCCGGGTGAAGCATATACAGCTTCGTTGATTTATACAGAAGAAAATATGACGACGATTGACTTAGCAACGAATGCGTTTGGACAGAACTATAACTGTACTATGATTCAGATGGCGAGTGCATTTTCTTCTTTGATAAATGGTGGGTATTACTATCAGCCATATATGGTAAATAAGGTGTTAGGTGCAGATGGTGGAACGATTTCTGTAACAGAGCCAACTGTTTTAAAACAGACGGTATCAAAAGGAACGAGTGATTTGCTGAGAAGTTATTTATATAATACTGTAAGCCATGGTACCGGTAGTAGTTCAAAAGTAGATGGTTATTCTATGGGAGGTAAAACAGGAACAGCAGAAAAACTTCCGCGTAATCAGGGAAATTATCTTGTGTCATTCATGGGATTTGCACCATACGAAAATCCAGAGCTGGTGATTTACTGTGTTATAGATGAACCTAATACTGCGGATCAGCCACACAGCTACTATGCACAGAATCTCGCTCGTGAGATTTTAGAGGAAATTTTCCCATATATGAACATTTTCCCAGATGAAGAAACCACGGGAATTAATGCGGGATTGGATATTACAGGAACGGATCCATATTTTATGGGCGAAAGAGATGGTGATTACCTTCCAGTTGCTGACTCGGTTGGAAACGAACCGCAAAATTAAATGATACAAACATAACCTCATAATGGCCTACATAAGATACAATAAGGCAATTATGAGGTTTTTTATGGAACGCAATAAAACCTATAATCGAAAGAAAATCTGTATTTTTTGTTTCTTTATTTTTGCATGTGGAGCAATTTTAACGGGACGACTATTATATCTTATGATATATAGACACGATTATTACACAGAAAAAGCAATTGAGTTGCAACAACGTGAGCGACAGATAAAGGCTGCACGTGGAGAAATCGTAGATAGAAATGGTGTAGTACTGGCGACGAATGAAGCAGTGTGTACAATTTCGGTGATACATAACCAGATTACGGACGAAGAAGCTGTGATTCAAATGCTCTGCAAGGAGCTGGAATTATCCGAAGAATATGTGAGAAAACGTGTGGAAAAAGTGACCTCCATTGAGAAGATAAAGAGCAATGTTTCCAAAGAAGTTGGGAAACGGATTCTGGCATACGAGCTAGATGGAGTGAAGGTGGATGAGGATTATAAGCGAGTCTATCCATATCAGGAACTTGCATCAAAAGTACTTGGGTTTACTGGTTCTGATAATCAAGGAATTATAGGGCTAGAGTCAAAGTATGAAGGCTATTTAAAGGGACAGGATGGCATGATTTTGACCTTTACGGATGCAAGAGGGCGAGAAGTAGAGGATTTGATGGAATACAGAGTGGAGCCGATTTCGGGAAATACACTTCAGATTACCATGGATTATAATATACAGTCCTATTGCATGCAGGCCGCACAAAAAGCTTATCTACAGAAGGAGGCGGATCATGTCAGCATCATTGCGATGAATCCAAAGAATGGAGAATTGCTTGCAATGGCAAATTATCCTGAATTTAACTCCAATGAGCCATTTGAACTGATAGAACAATATGCTCAATATGTGGGAACAGAGAAGGAAAGTGAGTATCTCAATGAGATGTGGAGAAATCCTTGTGTAAGTGATACGTATGAGCCAGGCTCGACTTTTAAAATTATAACCACTTCCGCAGCATTGGAAGAAGGAACGGTCAGTTTAAACGATGGTTTTTATTGTCCGGGGTATATTATGGTGGAGGACCGAAAAATTCGTTGTCATAAGACAACAGGACATGGCTCGGAAACCTTTGAGGAAGGAATCGAGAATTCTTGTAATCCGGTATTTATCTCAGTGGGGTTAGAGCTGGGTGTAGAACGATATTATCATTATTTTGAGAAGTTTGGTCTGCTGGATAAAACGCATATTGATTTGCCGGGTGAGGCGGGAACCATTATGCATAAGAAAGAAAAGATTGGACCGGTGGAGCTTGCAACAATTTCGTTCGGACAGTCCTTTCAGATTACACCGATACAGCTTGCGACTACAGTTTCTTCACTTATTAATGGAGGGACTAGAGTGACTCCGCATTTTGGGATGGCGGTGACGGATAGCGTGACAGGAGAGGTGGAAACGTTAGAGTATGAGACATTAGACAATATATGTTCGGAAGAAACCTCGGAGAGGCTACGATATCTACTGGAGCAGGTGGTGTCCGATGGTTCTGGAAGCAGAGCTTATATTGAGGGCTTTGAAATAGGGGGAAAAACAGCTACTTCGCAAACATTGCCTCGTTCAGAAAATAAATACATTTCTTCCTTTTTGGGTTTTGCACCAGCAAGCGACCCAGAGGTTTTGGTGCTGGTGATTATCCATAATCCGCAAGGAATCTATTATGGTGGTACGATAGCAGCACCGATTGCAAAGGAAATATTCGAAAATATATTGCCGTATCTTGATTAATGCAGGAAAAGGGATTATACTATAAATTGGTTTAGTAGATAGTACCAAACACAAGATTTGGAGGTTTACCATGAAATTAGAGGATAAAAAGGTCTTAGTAGTAGGAACTGGAATCAGCGGTATCGCTGCGACAGAATTATTGGTAGGACAGAAGATAGATACTGTTTTGTTTGATGGAAATAAGGAGCTGGATAAAGAAAAACTATACGCGAAAAGTGAAGTGCTCCGACAGGTTCCATTGATACTTGGAGAACTCTCGGAAGAGGAGATGGAACAGTTTGATGTTGCAGTGTTAAGTCCTGGAGTTCCTACGGATTTACCGATGGTAAATGCAATGCGTGAGAAAGGGATTGCTATCTGGGGTGAGATTGAACTAGCCTATTATTTTGCAAAAGGACGTATTGTGGCGATTACGGGCACAAATGGCAAGACTACGACCACTGCATTAACAGGGGAAATTATGGCAAATTATTTTGCAAGCACCAAAGTGGTTGGAAATATTGGTATTCCTTATACCTCTGTTGCATTGGATACGACAGAAGAGACGGTAACTGTTGCAGAAATTAGTAGCTTCCAGTTGGAAACGGTACATGAATTTAAACCAGTGGTTTCTGCAATTTTAAATATCACACCAGACCATTTGGACAGACATCATACAATGGAAGCCTATATTGGTGCGAAAACGGATGTGACAAAGAATCAGACTGCAGATGAAATCTGCGTGTTAAATTATGAGGATGAGGTGCTGCGTGAGTTTGCAGTGACTTGTCCTGCAAGGGTAGTTTTCTTTAGTAGCAAAAGAAAGCTTACGGATGGATTTTATTATGCAGATAAAGAAATCTATTATGCACATGATGGCATAGAAGAAAAGGTAATTCATGTGGATGAATTGAATATATTGGGAGAGCATAACTACGAGAACGTGATGGCGGCAACCGCTATGGCGATGGGAGTAGGTGTGCCAATGGATTCGATTCGTGAGGTGCTTCGTCGTTTCCAGGCGGTAGAACACCGTATTGAATATGTAACAGAGAAACGCGGTGTACGTTTTTATAATGATTCCAAGGGAACTAATCCGGATGCAGCGATTAAAGCGATTAAAGCAATGAATCGCCCAACTTATCTGATTGGTGGTGGTTACGATAAACAATCCGAATATGATGAGTGGATTGAAGCATTTGATGGAAAAGTAAAAGAGTTGGTTCTGATTGGTCAGACGGCAAAAAAAATACAGGACTGTGCACATAAGCATGGTTTTATGAATACAATAATTTTTGAGACCTTTGAAGAGGCAGTTGCGTATTGCTACGAAAAAGCAGTTTCTGGGGATGCAGTATTGCTTTCGCCAGCATGTGCAAGCTGGGGAATGTTCCCAAATTACGAGGTGCGAGGCAAAATCTTCAAGGATATCGTTAGAAGTTTTGAGGAGTAGTTTCAGTGACAGAAAAAAAAAGTGAAGTGACAAAAAGTAAGGAAAAAGCAATTTCATATTTTGACTATAACCTGCTATTTTTAGTAATCTTTTTGATTTGCTTCGGATTGGTTATGTTATATAGCTCAAGTTCCTATATTTGTGCGAATTCTGCGAAGTATAATTATGATGCAGCACATTATTTGAAGCTTCAGCTGCGTAATTATATCATCGGTGCATTTGGTATGGTGTTTTTTATCGCAGTACCATATAAAACATGGAAAAAGTTTGGCTGGTTAGCTTATTTTGTATCATTTGTATTGTGTGTGCTCGTTATTTTTATCGGTTCTGAATCACATGGTCAGGCACGTTGGATATATATTGGTCCTATTGGCTTTCAGCCATCCGAAGTTGCAAAAGTCGGTGTAATTTTGTTTTTGGCAATGTTGTTGGAACGCATTTCTAAAAAGCTAAAATCAATAAAGAGTTTGGCAAAAGTTTTTGCACTACTTCTTCCGATTATTGGTGCGGTAGCTTATAACAACCTGAGTACAGCGATTATTATCATGGGTATTGCGGTTTGTATGCTTTTTGTGGCAAGTCCGAAGTATAGCCATTTTGTTGTAGTTGGAATTATAGCTGTTATATTTGCAGTTGTTTTTATTGCCGCTGCTGGATACCGTGTGGGACGTATTGAAGCATGGCTTCATCCAGAAACGGCCGATCCAGATGCTGTGTATCAAACGATGCAGGGCTTATACGCCATTGGTTCGGGTGGTTTGTTTGGAAAAGGTCTAGGTGAAAGCTTACAGAAATTAGGAAATGTACCAGAGTCTCAGAATGATATGATTTTTACGATTATTTGTGAAGAACTTGGACTTTTTGGTGCAGTATGTGTCATTTTATTATTTATGCTCATCATTTGGAGAATGATGGTAATTTCTAACAATGCCCCAGATTTGTTTGGCTCATTATTGGTTGTAGGTGTTATGTCACATATTGCAATTCAAGTTATTTTGAATATTGCAGTAGTAACCAATTCCATTCCAAATACAGGTGTTATTTTGCCGTTTATCAGTTACGGTGGTACATCTATTCTGATTTTGATGTGTGAGATTGGGCTGGTGTTAGGCGTGTCCAGATCCATACGACTGGAAAGTATTCGATAATTGGAGCAAATATGATTAAAGAAAAACGTAAAAAACAAAGACTTATAAAAAGACTTTTGATAGGCACTCTGGTTTTTATGATTTTGATAGTAATTGCTATTTTTGTGGTAATCAATGTTTTTGTCGTAAATAAAGTCGAAGTAGAAGGAAATGAACTTTATGATGAGCAGTTGATTGCAGATACGGTACTGAATGATGAGTATTCATGGAATAGTTTATATGTGCTTTTAAAGTATACCTTTATAGATATCAAGGAAGTGCCGTTTATTGATACCATGGAAGTAAAATTACTTAATCCGCAGACGCTTAAGATTAAAGTTTATGAAAAAGGTATGATGGGGTATTTATATATCCCGGCAATTGGAGAGAATGCTTATTTTGATAAAGATGGATTCGTAGTGGAAACTTCTACCAGAATTATTGAAAACGTACCGAAAATAGAGGGTATAGTCTGTGATGAGGTGGTTTTGTATGAAAAACTTCCAATTGATAATCAGACACTTCGAGAAATATTGACGTTGACGCAGGCATTGAAGAGAGAGCGGTTAGAGCCAGATATCATTCATTTTGGATTAGAGGAGTCGCCTGTGCTGTCTTACGGAAATGCAGAGGTGTGGCTTGGGTCTATTGAATTTTTGACACAGAAGGTTGCAAGACTTGAAAATATATTCCCTTCAATTGATGGAGTAGCTGGAATTCTCCATATGGAAAACTGGAAAGAAGAATCTGCGAATATCATTTTTGAGAAGGAGTTTGAAGTGCCAGAGGATGAGCCTGATGCAGAAGAGGGGGATGGTGCAGAAGGAGATGTCACTCAGGAAGGTACACAAGATAGTGAGGATGGAACTTCCGATGAGGAAGATTCACCACAAGATGATGAAAATAATGATGAAAATCTAGAGGATGATGTATCAAATTAAGTACAAGCCCTAGAAATTGAAAAAAATTAAAAATTTTAGTTGATTATTTGGTGGAAAAATTATATTATAGTATATGATTTTCAATATGGTAGATTAGTCTGCCATATTATTGAGACGAAGATTGTTAATGTGTAATTTGTGAATATAAATGTGTGGAAGAGAAAGAGGAGGAAGAAGCCGTGCTGGAGATTAGAACAACAGAAGCGGATGCTAGTGCAAAAATTATTGTTATCGGTGTAGGCGGTGCAGGAAATAATGCCGTAAATCGTATGATTGATGAAAACATCGGTGGTGTAGAATTTATCGGTGTTAATACAGATAAACAGGCTTTACAGTTATGTAAAGCACCTACTTTAATTCAGATTGGTGAAAAACTTACCAAAGGTCTTGGTGCTGGAGCAAAGCCTGAAATCGGTGCAAAAGCGGCAGAAGAAAGTGCAGAAGAATTAGCAGCTGCTATCAAAGGTGCGGACATGGTATTCGTTACCTGTGGTATGGGTGGCGGTACAGGAACTGGTGCAGCTCCTGTTGTGGCTAAAATTTCTAAAGACCAGGGCATCCTTACCGTAGGTGTTGTAACCAAGCCTTTCAAATTCGAAGCAAAACAGAGAATGATTAATGCCGTTACAGGTATTGAAAACTTAAAAGAAAACGTAGATACACTTATCGTTATTCCAAACGACAAGCTTCTTGAAATCGTTGACAGACGTACAACTATGCCAGATGCTTTAAAGAAAGCAGATGAAGTTCTTCAGCAGGCAGTTCAGGGTATTACAGACCTTATCAACTTGCCAGCACTTATTAACTTAGACTTCGCTGACGTATCTACTGTTATGAAGGACAAGGGTATGGCACATATCGGTATCGGTAGTGCAAAAGGTGATGACAAAGCGATTGAAGCTGTTAAACTCGCAGTTGCATCTCCACTTCTTGAGACAACAATCAGTGGTGCAAGCCATGTTATTATCAATATTTCTGGTGATATTTCTCTTATGGATGCAAACGATGCAGCAAGCTACGTACAGGAACTTGCTGGTGATGATGCAAATATCATCTTCGGTGCTAAGTACGATGAAACTATGGTTGACGAAGCAACCATCACTGTTATTGCTACAGGTTTAGATGCTGGTACTCGTACAGCTATGCCAAGTATGTCTAGCATGATGAAATATGACCAGACACCTGTTAGACCAACTGTTACACCAAACATGGCAGCTCGTACAACAATGAATAGTGGTTTACATACAACAGCTAGACCTGTTGCTCCTGCTCAGCCAGCAGCTCCTACAGCAAATCCTGGTATGACACAGCAGGCTCCTGCTATGGGCATTCAGAAACCAGTTCAGCCACAGAGCAATGTTCAGCCAGTAGAAATCACAATTCCAGATTTCTTGAAGAATTCTAAGCGATAATTTATCGTAAGATAGGATAAGCCCCATGCAGTGATGTATGGGGCTTTTTGATGCAAGGAATTTTAGTTTTTTGAGTTTTTCAAACCAAGCAGGTAGTCCGCAGATACCTGATATAGTTCACATAGTTTAATAAGATGATGGATGGGCATTTCATTGGCTCCACGTTCATATCTGGCATACATAGTTTGCGATGTGCCAAGGTAATAAGCTACATATTCTTGTGTATAATCAGAGTCTTCTCGTAAGTTTTTCATTCTTTCTATATACTTCATACAAATACCACCTTTTCTTGATAGTATTAGTATAAATAGTACAGATATTTACTATTGAATTTAGTAAATATCTGTACTAAAATATATGATATATGTTTTGTTGTATAAAAGAGGTTGGTTATGGAATATGTAAAGTTACCATTTCAAATGGAAGAAAAAAAGGTTTTAAATGACTTGTTGGAAAATCTTAATATTGTATTGAAGGATAGTGATGCAGTTGCAGAAAAAGATATTGTAAAACAATTTTTGCGAGAGATATCTGATGTGACTACGATTACGGTATTGGGAAGTAAAGGTGTAGGAAAAACATGTCTTTTAACGTCTATTTTTCATGAAAGTTTAGGTTCAAATCTACCTACACAAGAAATATGCGAATATCGTTATGGGGCAAAAGAGAATGTATTTCCATTGGATACAAAGATTACACGATATTTTAAAACATTAGAATCTTTACAAGGTATCGCTGTTGTAGATATGCCAGGATGTAATGCTTGGAAGAAACTGGAAATAAGTAAAAATGCGATAGGTTATTTAAATCAGAGCGAGCTAATTATTGTTGTTTTTTCTGCAGATTCAGTAAATGTATATGATGTTTGGGATATTTTAGAGCAGATAGATAATAAAAAGATTGTATTTGTATTGAATAAGACAGATTGTGTTTCAGAAAAACTCTTAAATGAGGCAGAATTAAGACTTCGACAATATATGTTAGAGGCTGGCATTCAAGCACCGATTTTTAAGGTTTCAGCTATAAATGCAAAGATAGGAAAGAGAGAAGAATGTTGTATTGGAGAATTATGTCATTATATTAATACAAATATTATTGGTAAAAATCCAATATTGTCGAAGCAAAGAGAAAATATGCTTCTTATAAAAAATATGATAAAAGAAATAGAATCATCATTTCAACAACGCCAAAGACAGTTGGAAATTGACAAGATGGTTATAGCAAATATTAACCAGGCAATGGATGGTTTCTATGACAAAAGTAAACAAAAAATAGAATATTTAAAAAAAGAAATCGAGAATGAAATAGATAAAGAAATTGATGGATATAAGGATGAAATTGTAAAACGATTAAATCCAACGCAGATTAAAGAGCGATTTCCAAACGGAATGGATGATTTTAAAGAATATCTTGAATTGGTAAACGTAAATTATCAAAAAAGAATGACATTGGAGATTGAAAAAAGGACACAAAGTTGCATTAGAACATATCTGTCAGAGCTTCAAGATGTATATACAGAGGCAATTGGTTTCTTTGAGATGAGAGAGTCATTATTGTCATTGGAAGACAAATTCTATGGTTCCTTAGCTGAATCAAAACGATGTATGGTTTCGGCGGCTTCTTATCAGTTGGATGAAAGTAAAAGATATTATTGTTCATTGACAAATGCTTCGGAAGAATTGTTTCAAAAAATTTGGAGTGAACGAGTACGTAATGATAGGAGAATATCATTTTCAAGTGGAACAGGAGTTGTTATAGGTGGAACTGGCGTGGGGACAGGAGGAGCCGTATTATTTACTGCGGCGGAAAAGAGTTTGACTAGTATATTAGCAAATACAATTGGGGTATCAGCGGGAACGGCTGGTGCTACAGCAGGAAGCGTTGGTGCAACAACCGGAACGGCGGTCGGTGGTGCAGTTGCAGGAATTAGTTTAGCTACAGCCATAGGTTTCATTATAGGAGCTGGCATTGGTGGCGTTGTATTATATAATTTGTTTAAAAAAATAACAACTGCAATCAGTATAGAAGAGATGCAAAAGGTGGTCGATGAGTATATAGAAGAATTTTATGCAGAAGTCGATTTAACAAAGCAGGAAATGAAAGAGCAGATTTTATTTGCAGTAGATGAAATTTTTAATCAAGAATTGAATAGTGCAGACAAAACGTTTATAGATTTTCGTATGTCGGTGAACATCGATAGCAAAAATATTCCATTGTTAGAAGATCGAGTAGAAAAGCTACATGGTTTAATGCATCAAATAGAACGAATAGAGAAAGAACAGGAAATGATATGTTAGAACAGAGTATGCAAGATAAAATATATCAATTATTGGTACAAGTCGAGAGTGTTGCAGTAGAACTAAAGTTAAAACTTCGCTTATTAGATGCAATACGTGATATCAAAAATAAATTGAAAACTGTATTGTCAAAAGCTGAGCTTAGGCAGATTATTGTTGAAATTGATGAATTGATTTTTCAACTAAAAAAACAAATAGAACCGGTACAAAAAGAAATTGTAGTGAATGATTATGCAAAAATCTCTGAGATAGATATAAAAAATAGAATCATAAATATTCTAAGTGAGGCAAACAGAGTAAGTGCTACACTTGCAGAAGAAAATATGCAAGGATATGAAACTTATTTGATAGAAACTGAAAATGCTATGCAGGATTTTACCAAAGTCGAAGCAAATTATAAAACAATTTTAAGTCCTCAACGATTGCAAGATAAGTTTGGATATATAGGAAAATGTCATAATTCTCAAATAAATGTTATGTTAAATAGATGTATAGATGAAATTGCGGAGAATTACGATCATGCAATAAAACAAATTGGCACTATGTTTTCTGGAATAAAAGATGCAAGAGTGGTTTTTGGTCAAAAAGAATTATATCAACAATGGACAGAAAGATATGATACGATAAAGGGGAATTTGAAAGAAGAGACAGAAGCCATTGATAAAGGCGGGAATGAGGTTGTCGATTTTTATAATGAACATGAAAAGAGTATCAAAAAAATAGTTAAAAAAAACCAAAAGAAGTATTTTAGAAAAAAGTGCATACCATTATATGCATTTTTGCTCGCAGTAGTTGTGTTTTTTTCTGCAAATATGATATCTATCATTTCGGAAGAACAGAAAAATACGGTTGAATCAGAAACTACATCAACAGAACAAGAAGATGTAATGACAGATAGTATTGGATCTTTGATAAATACAATCGTTGAGAACAAGGATGTATTGCAAGATATAACAAATCAAGTAAATGATAAGAAAGAGCCGGCTGGAAAATCGGGTCTTTGGATAAGTCTTTTAAGTATTTTTGTTTGTGCAGCACTTTGGTATTGGTGGATTTGTAGACAAAACAAAGAGTGCAAAGAAAAGATATGTGAAGAGACAGGTAGTTATTTAAGTCTGCAATTAGAGACGTTTAGAAAAGATCAACGATTACATAGGAAAACAGTACAAAGTTATAATGAATCTGTGAAAAAGGTTATTGCAGCATATGAAGAAATATGTTCAAGAATATTTGCTTTTGTTTTATATGATGAGAGAGAAGATGAGAATAGTTCTGTGGCTAGACTGATTTCCTTATGTAATGAATGGGAAAATATAAAGAGAGGTAATGTGTAATGGCAATTGGATTATTTAATATTGGTAATTTTTCAAGTCTACAAAATATAAAAAAAGAATTAGAAGAAAAGAATCAGGAAAGGGCCAAAATTTTTGGTTATATTGGAATGGAAATTTATGATTTGTACAAGCAAGGAAAAGTTTCTATATCTGAATTAGATTTGTATTTCGAAAATATGGAAAATCTTGAAAAAGAAATTGAAGAGTTGGAAAAACAAAAAAATGAATTAGAAGAACAAACGAAAAAGACACTTACCTGTAGTTGTGGTGCAACACTTTCGCCTAGGGATAGATTTTGCGGAAAATGTGGGAAGCCAGTAGAGTCAAAAAATAATATATGTGAGTGTGGAAGAAAGATTGAGGAAGGGTTGGCATTTTGTCCAAACTGTGGAAAAAGTATAGTTGGAGTGCCAAGAGAAATTACAAAGTATAAAGAATGTATTTGTGGCGCAAAGGTGCCAGAGGGGCAGTTTATGTGTATGGAATGTGGCAGAGCAATTAAGAAATAGGATATTTTTGGGGATTACAAAGACTAGTCAAAATGGCTAGTCTTTTTTGATATGTTTTCCTTGTTTTGACAAAATTTGCACTACGAAAGTGCTATCTTATTTATATGCGGTACATATTTTATGTGGATGTTTATTTTATGCAGAATTTCATAATAAAGATAGCCGTTTTATATCTTTCTTTATGTTGTAATAAACTTAGTTCTCATGTGGTGACGACACGAGGACTAGGAAAGATAGTTTTAGCAGCATTATTGGGGACAATAACAGAAATACTAGGTTTATTGTGGAGCAGTTCCTATGATGTATTTATCCTATGTGTGCATTTGCTGGAAGTGCCGGTGATGGTGCGGTTTGTGTTGGGCAAAGAGAGAAGAAGGCTATTGCCTATCATTTTATCGGGATATTTTTTTATTATGGTCATCAATGGTTTCTTAGAAATATTGTGGAATCAGTTCGGCGAGAAAGGGAGTTACATCTTTTATCTTATTTTTTCTTGTGTTGTGGTTACCGTAGGGGGGCGTATTTGGAAAAATTATACACGAATGCGAAAAGGAATTTTCGCGGTAGAGGTAAGGCATCATGGAAAAATCATAAGAACACATGGTTTTTATGATTCCGGAAATCGATTGATAGATCCATACACAGGAAATGGGGTACATATTATTTCGGAGCAGTTGCGAAAACGTCTGGAATTACAAGAAGAAACGGCAGTTTTCGTGCCATACCAGGCTTTGGGGAATGAGAAGGGAATCCTGAAGGTTTACTATGTTGACGAATTAATGATTGATGGGGAGAAAGGAAGGAAAATTATACAAAAGTGTCCATTGGGAGTAACAAAAGACAATCTTTTTGAAGGGAAAAAATATGAAATCATATTGAATGAAGAGGTGTTTTAAAATGTTACATATCAATTGGAGCAAAGTTGTTGATTACTATTATTACTGGAAGAGAAATTTTTGGTACGTAGGCGAGCAAATCAAAAAGCTGGTGCATGGAGAAAGTGAAACGGGAAGTGTTTTGTATATTGGTGGTTCGGAAGTTTTGCCGCCACCATTAAGTGTCGAGGAAGAAAAAGAATGTCTACAAGCATTGAGTACAGACGACGGAGAAGAAGCAAGGAAAAAACTGATTTCCCATAATCTTAGACTTGTGGTTTATCTAGCAAGAAAATTTGAAAATACAGGTGTGGGAGTTGAGGATTTGATTTCGATTGGGACGATTGGGTTGATTAAGGGGATTCATACGTTTAATCCGAATAAAAATATCAAATTGGCGACGTATGCATCTCGTTGTATTGAGAATGAAATTCTCATGCATTTGCGTAGAACGAACAAGTTGAAATTAGAGGTGTCCTTTGATGAGCCATTGAATGTGGATTGGGATGGGAATGAATTGCTTTTGTCGGATATATTGGGAACGGAAGAGGATGTGATTTATCGCGATTTGGAGACGGAAGCGGAGATAGGAATGTTGCGAAAAGCGATGGAGAAGCTGACGACTCGAGAGAGAGAGATTATAGAGCTTCGATATGGCTATAATCAAAAAAATGAAAAGGAGATGACGCAGAAAGAGGTGGCAGACTTATTAGGGATTTCACAATCCTATATCTCGCGCTTGGAAAAGAAAATTATGCTACGACTACGTCATGAAATTCAGAAAATTTCCTAAATTTTCAGAAAATTATGGAAGTGTATAGTATATTGTGGTAAAATATACATATATATACATGGGATAGTATATGTCGACAGTTTGAACATTACTTGAAAAGGAGATGAACCTATGATTATTGAATTCTTGGGCGCGGCGAGAGAGGTAACTGGAAGTTGTCATTATGTCAGCTTCAATGATATCCATTTCCTTGTAGATTGTGGTATGGAACAAGGGGCAGATTTGTATGAAAATCAGGAGATTCCTGTCAATCCTGCCACGATAGATTATGTGTTTATTACACATGCACATATCGACCATTCTGGTCTTTTGCCATTGTTATATAAAAATGGGTTCCGAGGTCAGATTTTTGCGACAAAAGCAACTTGTGAGTTGTGTAGTATCATGCTTCGAGACTCTGCACATATTCAGGAGTTTGAAGCAGAGTGGAAAAACCGTAAGAATCGAAGAGCAGGTAAACCAGAAGTATTGCCACTTTACGATATGAATGACGCAAATGGCGTTATTCCACATTTTATCCCTTGCGATTATCATAGTAAGGTAAATGTGGATGAAGATTTGACGATTCGATTTGTAGATGCGGGACATCTTTTAGGTTCTTCATCCATTGAAATTTGGATCAAAGAAGATGGAATTAGCAAGAAATTGGTATTTTCAGGCGATATCGGAAATACCAATCGTCCATTGATTCGTAATCCAGAATTTATTTCAGAAGCAGATTACGTTATCATGGAATCGACGTATGGATGTCGCGTACATGATAAACCTGTAGATTATGCAGTAGAATTGGCGGCGGTTATGCGAGATACATTTACAAGGGGCGGAAATCTTGTTATTCCAGCCTTTTCCGTAGGTCGTACACAGGAAATGCTGTATTTCCTCCGTCGCATCAAAGCAGAGGTTCTTTTGCCAGAGTTTCCGAATTTTGAGGCAGTAGTGGATAGCCCGTTGTCGGTAGAGGCAACCAACGTGTTCCACAAAAACGTGTCAGACTGTTTTGATGAGGAAGCACTCGCACTCGTAAATCAGGGGATTAATCCAATTAAATTCCCAGGTTTAAATGTATCTGTAACCAGTGATGATTCTAAAATGATTAACTTCAACCCAAATCCGAAGGTTATTATTTCGGCTTCTGGTATGTGTGAAGCGGGACGTGTTCGACACCACTTGAAACATAACCTTTGGCGTGCCGATTCTACCATTTTGTTCGTAGGTTATCAGGTGCCAGGAACCTTGGGAAATGCACTGCTAGGTGGTGTAGATAAGGTAAAACTCTTCGGAGAAGAAGTAGAGGTTCGTGCGAAGATTGTAAATCTGCCAGGAATCAGTGGTCATGCAGACCAGCCTCATTTGCTGGAATGGGTAAAGGCATTTGGAAATACACCAACCAAGGTATTTGTGGTACATGGAGATGAAGAATCGGCAGTTTACTTCTCTGAACTGGTGCGAAAAGAGACTGGAATTGAAGCGGTTGCACCATATAGCGGTGATGTATACGACTTAGAAACAGGACTTTGTCTCCAGCAAGGAACACATAAGCTGGCAGTCAAGAAGAAACAATCCAAAGCACAGGGCGTATTTGCTCGACTTATCGCGGCGGGAGAACGCCTTATGGCAGTTATTCAGAAGTGCGAGGGTATGGCAAACAAGGATTTGGCGAAATTTGCAGACCAAATCAATTCACTCTGCGACAAGTGGGATAGGTAGGAAATAAACATGCAACTGATAGATAAGAGTACAACAGGAATAGAAATATGTAAGAAAGAGTTATATCAGGGGACGGCTGTAAAAGGCGTCCTCTTTGATATGGATGGCGTTATTTTGGATACAGAAAAGCTATATACACGTTTTTGGTGCGAAGCAGCACAGGCATTAGGATATCCGATGACACATGAAATGGCACTCGGTATGAGGAGCCTTAGCCGGGAGGTCGGGGAACGACAGCTTAAGACATATTTGGGCGAAAGTGTGGATTATCAGCAGGTGAGAAATAAACGTATTGAAATGATGAATGCCTTTATCAAAGAAAACGGCGTTGAGTTAAAACCAGGTATTCATGAGCTTTTAGCTTTTTTGAAAGAAAAAGGAATCAAAACTTCGGTAGCTACATCATCACCATTGGATAGAACCAAGGAATACTTGGCACAAGTAGGTCTGGTAGATGAGTTTGATGAATTGGTCAGTGGACACATGGTAGAGCATGGAAAGCCAGCTCCGGATATCTATCTGTATGCTGCTTCTCAGTTGGGCTTGAGTCCAGAAGAATGTATGGTTCTAGAGGATTCGCCGACAGGACTTTTGGCAGCATATCGTGCAGGATGTATTCCTGTCATGGTGCCAGACCAAGATTTGCCAGATGACGAAGTGAAAGCTAGGGTGTATGCGGTGGTGGAGAACTTGGTTGCGGTAAAAGCTATAATGGGGTATAATTTATCTAACTAAATTTGTGCGGCTTATGAACATTAATTTTAAAAGGAGGAAAGTTTTATGAAAAAAAGAATCTTATCATTTCTTTTGGTTGCTATGATGCTGGTTACGATGTTGCCAATGACCGCATTTGCAACTCAAACAGAGATGAGTGATGAGTTCAAGGAATTGTTGAATGAAAAGGGAGAGCTTGTAATCAATGCTGTGAAACCAACTACAGATGAAGAAAAAGATTTTTATATGATGGAGTATATGTTGATTTTGAGTAATTATGAGGTATATGTAGATACAAGTACCTATGATGAAGAAAATTCAACTGCTGATGTAACATATTGGGGAGAAACAGATGAGACACATAATGTAAAAATTGTGTTTAACTATGATGAAAACGTAAAGTTAGCGACAAATGAATTGGTTGAAACATTACCGGATGAAGAAACGGTATTCATGGTAAGTGATATGGAAATCATCAATTATTGGATGTCAAGAACGGGTGAGGAGTCTGATGAAATTGGTGGAGGATTAGATAATTTCTCAACACAGTTGAAAGATACATTAGGAAACAAAAACTATAGTTTCTTCGTGGATCAAAGAGCTGGAGCAGACTGTATTTTTATGACAGAACGTTTGGGGATTGCGATGCTGATGCATGAAGGGGTTGCATATCATTACGATACAGCTCTTGGAACAAGAGCAGAACACGTTATTTATGTACCAGAAACGACAGCAGATACGAAAGAAGCTGTTTTAGAAGCAGTGCAGAATCGTATGGATGCCTATCTTGGAGAAGATAAGTTGACGGTTAACTATGGTGGTCAAGGTGTATTAGATTGTATGTATGCAGAATGTGATGCGAGGATTGATGAGATTGATGCTCTGTTAGCGGAAAAAGAAGAGATTTATATGTCGTATGACGAACAATTATCAGATTACGATGATAGATATAGTGCGGTGCAGGAGCTCATTGATGCAGGCATTGCACGAGAAATGGAATTACTGACAATCCTCGAGGATGTAAATACGAGTGACGAAGATAGAGCGACAGCAAGTGAAGAGTTATCTCAAATATATATGCAGCGTGACTCCTTGTATGCACAACAGCAGAACATTAATATGGAAAAACAAAGCGACCCTATCTATCAGGAGCAGCAACAGTTTTATTTCTTTGAAATAGAACCGCTTGTAAATCAAAGAGAATATGTGGCAGCGGAAAAAGAATATTATAAAGAAGAATATGAAAATGAAGATGGCGATTTCTATTTCTTACAAGATGCGGTAGGTGATTACTGGTTTACAGTAACAATCAACGATGTAACCTATTCTTTTGTAGTGATGAAAGATGATGATAAGATGCTTACACCTGCATACGCATCGACTGATATTACTACAAATGTAATGGTTTCTTCTGTAGATACGTCTATTCCATTAGATACCATGGTTAATGTAGATAAATTAACCAGCGGCACAGAATATGACAAGATTATGAATGTTTTAGATGTAAAAGAAAATGAAACATACGATATTTCGTTATATTCAGAAGTAAAAGGTGGAAATGTAACAAAGCTCGAAAATGGAACCTTTGAGGTAAAGATTCCATTGTCAGATGCTTTAAAAGACAAAGATTTAGTTGCATATTATGTGGATGAAAATGATGAAGTAGTAGAATATGAAGTAACAGTAAAAGATGGTTATGCAGTATTTGCGACAGACCATTTCAGTATTTATACGATTGCAGAAACTCCAGATGCCAATACTGGCGATGAGGGAGTTACAACTCCTACTCCAGAAGTTGTAGTGCCAGAAAACAATGCGGCAGGTTCTACGATAGAAGAGGAGGCAGAAACAGTTGTAGAAAAGGTTCCATTTACAGAAGAAGAAAAAGCAGAAATCGAAGCGGGTGCGGAAGTCGTGATTACCTTAGAGGTAAAAGATATCACAGAAAATGTTTCTGCGGATGACAAAGCTAAAGTAGAAGCAGAAGTGAAAGAAGTAAAGGACCAGAAAGTTGGAATGTATTTGGATATCAATATGTTCAAACAGGTTGGTGAAAATGCGGCTGTTAAAATTCCAGAATTGAATGGAAAAGTAAAAATCCAGCTTACAGTTCCAGAAGAATTGTTGGTTAAAGATACTGCAATGAATCGTGTATATAGCATTATTCGTATTCACGATGGTGAAACGACAATCCTTGATGCGAAATTTGATGCTGAAACAAAGAAATTAGAATTTGAAACAGATAGTTTCTCTACTTATGCCTTAGTATATAAGGATGTGGTAAAAGTACCTGCAACAGGAGATAGTGCTCCAATTTTTGCATGGATGATGTTGCTTGTAGTTGGTTGCGGTGCAATCACTTACGGTATGAAACGTAGACATAGTTAAAGAATTAATTGCAGGAAAGTAAATATTTCCATATAGTAAGAACGCCCCACCATATATATTCATTTAGAAGCCTTATGACAATACAGCGATAAATGAATATATATGGTGGGGCGTTCGTGGTATTTCGATAACCTAATTACTTACCAGCAATATTAATACCTTTCACAAGTACAGAAGGTGAACCACATCTGTGAGCTCCAAAAACAAATGGATTAAATTTCAAATCTTCTCCTATAGAAGAGATGTTTTTCATAATATCAAGGAAGTTGCCAGAAATGGTAATTCCTTTGACTGGAGTTGATTTCTTTCCATCTTCAATGCGGAAACCGCCAGAAGAGAGGGAGAAGTCACCAGAAATTGGGTCGGCACCTGCATGCATACCTTCAACAGATGTGATATAGATGCCATTTCCTGCTTCAGCAAACAAATCTTCTAAACTGCCTTTTACTGGATTGATGTAGAAGCTATAGTGGTTGATGCCTACAGGAGATGAATAAGAGGCTTTGTAGCCATTTCCTGTGGTTTTTACACCAGCTTTTGCTGCTGTAGCAAGATTGTGTAGGAAGGTAGTGAATTTGCCGTTTTCGATAATGTTTTTCGTGTAAGTAGAAGCTCCTTCGTCATCGAAAGTGGCTTTGGCTAATGCGTCTTTGTATAGTGGGTCGTCCGTTAGTGTTACGATATCAGAAGCAATGATTTCGCCTTCTTTGTCTTTTAAAAGAGAAAGACCTTTCTGTGCAGCTTCTGCGGAGAAAATTGAAGAGTATACACTAAGCAGGCTTGCCATTACTTTGTTGGAGAATACAACAGTATAAGCACCACTATCTACAGAGGTGTAGCCAATTGTTTCTACAGCATCTTTTACAGCTTCTTTTGCAATTTCAGTTTTATCAAAATTTGCCATTTTGCCAGATGCGATTTCCATTCCATCATACATATCTGTTCCATCTGATACGATAGCCATAGCATAACAGAATTCGACTGAAGCAGAGTCTGCAAGGTCGATTCCATTAGAATTAAAAATGGCTTTTTCTGAAGAAACGCATGCAGCGACTGCTTGTGTACCATCAATAACACGTTCATCCTGTGCATAGATTTCTTTTTGTAAATCGAGTGCAAAGTCAACAAGTTCGGAAGCTGCTGGTGTAGTTCTTTCTTCTTTTTCTACAGTAGCATAGGTGTCGCCTAATTTGTGGATAAAAGCTGGAGCATCGCTTTCTAAAGATTTTGCATTTTCGATTGCACGAAGTACGATGGATTCCGCTTCTTCATCGCTCATGTTTTCAGTAGAGGCATAGCCAGTTTGTCCGTTGATGACACAACGGAAGCAAATGCCTAAACTGTTAGAAGAGCTAAAACCTTTGATTTCTGTCTGGAAAATTTCTACACTGGTCTCATCAGACTTGGTGTAGTAAAGTTCGTAGTCTTTTATTTCATTTGCTGTGGCATATTTGACCACGGCATTTTTAAATTCTTGATAATTCATTTTGTTTACCTCATTTCCTTACTATGATTAACGTCCGCCAACGGTGATAGAAGATACACGAATCATTGGCTGACCAACATCAGTTGGGATGCTGCCAGATGATGAACCGCACATACCCTGTGCACGTTCTAAGTTCTGACCAACCATGTCGATATCCATAAGGATTTCTGCACCTTTACCGATAAGAGTAGCACCACGAACGGCTTCACATACCTTACCGTTTCGCACAATATATCCTTCATTTACAGCAAAGTTAAAGTCGCCAGTAACAGGATTTACAGAACCACCGCCCATAGAGTGTGCATAGAGACCATATTCGATAGAAGCGATGATGTCGTCATTTTTATCAGTTCCCTCAGCGATGAAGGTATTGGTCATACGAGAGGTTGGTTCATAGAGGTAGCTTTGACGACGACAGTTACCGGTAGAGTCCATGCCCATACGACGGCCGTTTAATTTATCAATCATATAAGATTTCAAGATACCATTTTCGATTAATACATTTTTGTTGGAAGGTGTACCTTCGTCGTCAATGTTGATAGAACCCCAGCCATTTGGAATGGTACCATCATCAATGGCTGTGACTTTTGTATTGGCAATCTGTTCTCCAAGTTTGCCAGCGAAAACAGACTGTCCGAGAGCAACGCTGGATGCTTCAAGACCATGTCCGCAAGCTTCGTGGAAGATTACACCACCGAATCCATTTCCGATGGCTACAGGCATTTTGCCTGCTGGAATATAGCCAGCATTAATCATAACCATTGCCTGACGAGCCGCTTCTTCACCGATGGATTTTGGATCATGAATTTCATAGAACTCCATACCCATGCGTCCGCCAGGTGCGCAAGAGCCAGTCTGGCTTTCACCATTTTTACTTGCTACAGCACTTACTGCCATACGAGTACGAATCTGTCGGTCTTCTGCGAATAAGCCTTCTGTAGTTGCAATCATAATATTGTGATCTACATCTAAGAAATTAGCAGTTACCTGTGAAATATCACTGTGGTAATTTTTTGCAGTTTCGCTAGCCTCGCGTAGTAAATCAATTTTTGTAGCGTTATTTACTGAGGCAGGAACGACGCGAATAGGGTGGATGTCACCAAAGCGACGTTCATGAAGTACGATGGTTTCCATTTCTCTGGTGCCAGAGAGTGCATCTGCTACTTTTTGAGCACAAGCAAGGATGGCTTCTGGTGAGAAAGAGGATGTAGAGCCATGTACGCAACGAGTTCCCTTAAAAATACGAATTCCGACACCGGAAATAACTCCATCTGCGATTTTATCTACTTTAGATGCAACCATGCTGATGTTTTTCTGGTTTGTATATTCCGCAAATACTTCCGCATAATCGGCACCTGTGGAAGAAGCTTTCCATAAGGCTTCTTTTACTAAATTTTGTGGTAATAACATTTTTAAAACCTCCTAAAACAAGTTACTTCTAGTATAAATAAGAATGTCATATAGGTCAATGGGGATTATAAAATATATCCTTTACCGTTTCTTTGCTAGGTTTGTAGTAGAATATAATCAGATCATTAATTATAAGGAGGAAATTATGGAGTTAATTTTACAATTTGTTCTTTTAGTAGTTGGCTTTACTATGTTGGTAAAAGGTGCTGACTGGTTTGTTGAAGGTGCTGCAGGTATTGCAGTGAAATTTGGTATTCCACAGTTGGTAGTTGGTCTTACTATCGTAGCTATGGGTACATCTGCTCCAGAAGCAGCGGTTTCGATTACTGGTGCTATGAATGGTGCGGCTGACATCGCGGTTGGTAACGTATTGGGAAGCAATATCTTAAATGTACTTATCATCCTTGGCCTTACAGGTTTCATCACAAATGTAGCGATTCAGAAATCAACTCTTATGATTGAAATGCCGTTCATGCTTGGGATTACTGTTATTTTCGCTTTCTTAGGCTTAAAAGATGGTAATGTAGGATTTTGGGATGGTGTAATTCTTTGGGGATTATTTATTGCTTACCTTGCATACCTCTTTGTACTTGCGAAGAAAGGGAATCAAGAAGAGGATGAACCAGAAGAAAGACCAGTTTGGAAGCTTATTTTATTAGGTGTTGTAGGAGCTGCTATTGTAGTTTGGGGAGCTGATATTACAGTCGGTGCAGCTACAACCATCGCATCTGCCCTTGGGTTATCCGAGCGTTTCATCGGTCTTACGATTGTAGCTTTAGGAACATCTCTTCCAGAACTTGTAACATCAGTTACTGCAGCTAGAAAAGGAAACTGTGATATTGCCATTGGTAACATTGTAGGATCTAACATTTTCAATATCCTTTTCGTAATTGGTACAAGCTCATTGATTATCCCAATTATTTTCGAAGCAACCTTCCTTGTGGATGCAGTCGTTGCATTATTAGCGGGTGTACTTCTTTGGGTTGCAACAGTTAGAAAACGCGAACTGAACCGTCCATGGGGTATCCTCATGTTGGTAAGTTATGCAGCATATCTTTTCTACTTATTGCAGTTGGGCTAATAAATACTATTAAGAAATATATATAAAAGGGCAGAAAGCTCCGAAAGTTTGCGAAACTAGGGGCTTTCTGTCCTTTTTTAGTTTCGTTTTTTACAATCTAATGGTATAATATACCAAGATTGTAAATTAGCTTTTTACGGCTATTTATCAGTGAGAATCATTTTAGGAGGAAAAGGTATGGGTCATTTAAAAGGTAAAACAGCCATTATCACAGGTGGTGGTAGAACTGTTTTAAAAGATGGCAGCTGTGGTTCCATCGGTTATGGTATTGCAACTGCGTATGCAAAAGAAGGATGTAACCTTGTTCTTACAGGTCGTACAGAACAAAAGCTTTTGGATGCAAAAGAAGAATTAGAAAGACTATATGGCATTAAGGTATTGACTTTCACAGCGAATATTCAAAAAGAAGTAGATAGCGAAGCTATCGTAGAGAATGTAGTGAAGCAGGCGGTAGATACTTTCGGTGGTATCGACGTATTAATCAACTGTGCACAGGCTTCGGAAGCAGGGGTTCCACTTGCGTTTAATACAACAGAGCAGTTTGACTTAGCAATTTATTCTGGTTTATATGCAGCATTCTATTATATGAAAGCCTGCTATCCATATTTGACAGCTTCTCAGGGAACCGTTATCAATTTTGCATCTAGTGCAGGTATGTCTGGTGGTCTTGGTCAGGCTGCAAACGGTGCTGCGAAGGAAGGTATTCGTGCGCTTACTCGTGTTGCTGCAACAGAATGGGCAGAAGACGGGATTAATGTAAATAGTATTTGTCCACTTGCTTGGACAGCACAGATGGAAAAATATGCGAAAGCATATCCAGAAAGTTTCAAAAAGAACTGGCCTATGCCACCAATGAAACGTTTTGGTGATCCAGAAAAGGAAATTGGTGAAGTTTGTGTAGCATTAGCAACTCCAGCATTCAAATATATGACTGGTGAAACAATCACATTAGAAGGCGGTATGAGCTTAAGACCATAAGGTTTTAGTATACATAAGGGATATTATTTAGGAGGACAAAAATGGAACATATTAGCGAAGCGGGCGTGAAGAAGATTTGCGAAATCTGTGACAGATACGCAAACGAAAAAACTCCGCTTATGATGATTTTAAGTGACATTCAGAATGAATATGGTTATATTCCTTTGGATGTACAGCAGCTTGTTTCTGAAAAAACAGGCATTTCTGTAGCAGAAATTTATGGAGTAGTAACATTCTATTCATTCTTCTCTTTGGAGCCAAAGGGAAAATATGTCATTGGATGTTGCTTAGGTACTGCATGTTATGTAAAGGGTGCACAGCAGATTATTGATAAGTTCTCAGAGCTTATTGGAATCGGACCAGGCGAAACCTCAGAAGATGGTTTATTTACAATCGATGCATTGCGTTGTATCGGAGCTTGTGGTATCGCTCCAGCGGTTACTATCAATGGTAAGGTTTATCCAAAGCTTACGGTTGATATGGTAGAACCAATCGTAGAAGAATATCGTGCTTTAGGAGGTGCAAACTAATGAAAACATTTGATGAATTAAGTAACAAGATTTGCGCCTGCGAAGAGGCTTTAAATAGCAAACTTGACGGCTCAAACGGCAAACGTGCCATCTTATTATGTGGTGGTACCGGCTGTATTTCATCAAATTCTTTGGAAATCAAAGATAAATTCCAGAAGATGATTGATGAAAAGAATATGAACGATAAGGTTACGGTAAACATCGTAGGATGTTTCGGTTTCTGTTCGCAGGGACCATTCGTAAAGATTTACCCAGAAGATACTTTGTATCGTTTGGTTCAGCTTGAAGATGTAGAAGAAATCTTCGAAAAAGATATTATCGGTGGCGAAATTGTAGAACGTCTTCTCTACGTTGACCCAGCGACTCAGGAAAAAGTAGTAAAACAGGAAGATATCAATTTCTACAAGAAACAGAAGAGAATCGCACTTCATGGCTGTGGTGTTATTAATCCAGAAAATATCGAAGAGGCTATGGGTAAAGGTGCATTCGTAGGTTTAAAACGTGCGTTATCCATGACACAGCAGGAAGTATTAGATGAAATCTTGGCTTCTGGTCTTCGTGGCCGAGGCGGCGGTGGATTCCCTGCCGGTCGTAAATGGTCTTTCGCTTATGCAACAGAAGCCGACCAGAAATATGTAGTATGTAATGGTGACGAAGGTGACCCAGGTGCATTCATGGACCGTTCTATTTTAGAAGGAAATCCATTTGCAGTTATTGAAGGTATGATGATTGCTGGTTATGCCATCGGTGCTTCCGAAGGTTACTTCTATGTACGTGCAGAATATCCTATTGCAGTAAATCGTTTACGCAATGCGATCGAGCAGATGAACGAAGCTGGCGTGTTAGGTGAAAATATCATGGGCTCTGGATTTAGCTTCCAGGCTAATATCCGTTTGGGTGCAGGTGCATTCGTATGTGGGGAAGAAACAGCCCTTCTTAACTCTATTGAAGGTAAGAGAGGTATGCCACGTCCACGTCCACCTTTCCCAGCCGTAAAAGGTTTATGGGGCAAACCAACCATCGTAAACAACGTAGAAACACTTGCTTGCGTTCCTTACATTTTACGTGAAGGTGCAGAAGAATTCGCAGCTTGTGGTACAGAAAAATCAAAAGGTACCAAGGTATTCGCATTAGGTGGTAAAGTAAACAACGTAGGTCTTGTAGAAGTACCTATGGGAACTACACTTCGCGAACTGATTTATGATATCGGTGGCGGTATTCCAGACGGCAAAGAATTTAAGGCTATTCAGACGGGTGGTCCTTCTGGTGGATGTTTAACAGCAGCTCACTTGGATGAACCAATCGACTTTGATAACTTAGTAGCAAAAGGTTCTATGATGGGTTCTGGTGGAGCTATCGTAATGGACGAAGACAACTGTATGGTTGACGTTGCGAAGTTCTATATGGAATTCATTTGTGACGAATCCTGTGGTAAATGTTCTCCATGCCGTATTGGTACGAAGAGAATGTTAGAAATCCTCACACGTATCACAGAAGGTAATGGTACAATGCAGGATTTGGAAGAGTTAGAAGAATTAGGACAGGCAGTACAGGCAAATTCACTATGTGCACTTGGACAGACTGCAGCCAACCCAATTATGTCTACACTTCGTAACTTTAGAGATGAATATATTGCTCACATCGTTGACAAGAAATGTCCTGCTAAGATTTGTAAGAATCTTATGCGTTACGCAATCGTTCAGGACAACTGTTTCGGTTGCGGTATGTGTGCTAAGATGTGTCCAGCAGACGCAATTCAGAGAACAGATTACATAGCACCTGGTAAGAAGCTTGCTTCCTTCCAGATTGATGCAACGAAATGTATCAAGTGTGGTGCTTGTATTGAAACATGTAAATTCTCAGCAATTGAGAAACAGTAATAGGAGGGCAGTCAAATGGCAAAATTAAATATTAAAATTGAAGGTGTCTCCTATCAGGTAGAAGAGGGTATGACAATCCTCGAAGCTGCAAAAGCATGTGGATACGAGATTCCATCGTTGTGTGCATTTAATCATGGCGAATGTTCCAATGGTTCATGCCGTGTATGTTTAGTAGAAGTAGCTGGTGCAAGAGGTCTTGTAGCTTCTTGTGTAAACCCAGTAAGTGAAGGCATGGATATTCGTATTTCCAGTGCTAAAGCAACAGAAGCACGTCGTGCCTCTGTAGAATTATTGTTATCTAACCACAACCAGAACTGTCAGCAGTGTGACAAGAATGGTCAGTGTGAACTTTTATATGTAGCATCTGTAACGGGTGCTCGTGAAGGTAAATATCAGGGTGTGAAAACACCTACTACATTAGATGAACTTACACCATCTATCGTTCGTGATACATCGAAATGTATCCTTTGTGGACGTTGTGTGGCTCGTTGTGAAAACGCACATGGTTTAGGTATCCTCGGTTTCCAGAACCGTGGATTTAAGACTATCGTTGGACCAGCAGAAGACCGTTCTTTTGCAAACTCACCATGTATCCTCTGTGGTCAGTGTGTAAGCGTATGTCCAACAGGTGCTTTAATGGAAAAATCAGAAATCGGCAAAGTGGACGCAGCATTTAAGGCTGGTAAACATGTCGTTGTTCAGACAGCTCCAGCAGTTCGCGCAGCTCTTGGCGAAGAATTCGGACTTCCAGTTGGTACACCAGTAACTGGTAAAATGGTAGCTGCTTTGAAACGTCTTGGTTTCCACAAGGTATATGATACCAACTTTGCTGCAGACCTTACTATCATGGAAGAAGGAACCGAACTTCTTTCTCGAATCGAGGGTGGCGGTGTATTACCAATGATTACCTCTTGTTCCCCAGGATGGGTAAACTATGCAGAATACAACTACAGTGATTTATTAGATCACCTTTCAACCTGTAAATCACCACACCAGATGCAGGGTGCGATTATCAAATCTTACTATGCAGAAAAGAACGATTTAGATCCTAAGGATATTTTCGTTGTATCTATCATGCCATGTACCGCGAAGAAGGATGAAAAAGAACGTGAACAGATGCAGGTAGAAGGTATCAAGGATGTAGATGCAGTTCTTACAACTCGCGAACTGGCTCGTATGATTAAGCGTGCCGGTATCATGTTTAACCGTCTTCCAGATGAAGAATTCGATCAGGACCTTATGGGTGAATACACAGGTGCTGGTGTTATCTTCGGTGTAACTGGTGGTGTTATGGAAGCTGCACTTCGTACGGTATACTTCGTACTTACAGGTAAAGAACACGAAGCTATCAAGTTCGAACAGGTGCGTGGTTTCGAAGGCATCCGTGAAGCTTCTTTAGATATCAATGGAACAGTAGTAAATGTAGCTATCGCTCATGGCATGAAGAATGCAAAAGTATTACTTGATGATATTCGTGCAGGTAAATCAAAATATCACTTCATCGAAATCATGGGATGTCCAGGTGGATGTATCGCAGGTGGTGGACAGCCTTATGTAAGAAGCTGCTTCTTACCAAACGAAGATGATGATATCATGGATACTTACAAAGAAAAGAGAGCTCAGGCTCTTTATAGCGAGGATGAAAGACAGGTACTTCGCCAGTCTCACAATAATCCTCAGATTAAAAAACTTTATGATGAATTCCTTGGTAAGCCAAATTCTCATAAAGCACACAGGCTCTTACATACACACTACAATGGAAGAGTTGGGTTTAATGACTAGTTCATTTTATAAGTTATTGGGAGTCAGGGGAACTAAGTTCCCCTGATTTCAATTTTTGCGAGGAACATTATGGCGAAGCGAATGAAAATAATTGCAATAGTGTCATTGTTTATGACAATAGTTTTTTGCTTTTCATATATAAATACAAATAATGATATTCTTTTTTCTTTAGCGATTACATCAGGAACCATTGCCTATCACTTCATTATTCGATTACTGGTTGGTGGAATTGTTAACTTCCTGATGAGAAATCAGGCTGATTATACGAAAAAGTGGTATCAGGTTAGTACGGTAGAAATGAAACTGTATCAGAAACTAAAGGTGAAGCAGTGGAAAAATAAAATGCCAACATACGATAAAGATACCTTTGATATTTCAAAGCATAGTTGGGATGAAATTATCCAAGCAACCTGTCAGTCTGAGCTAGTACATGAGATTAATGTTGTAATAAGCTTTGTTCCAATCTTGGCCGCAGTGTGGTTTGGAGCATTTTGGGTGTTTTTTATCACATCTATATTGAGTGCGATGTTTGATTTGTTGTTTGTTTTTATGCAGAGATTTAATCGGGCAAGAATTTTGAAAATAAATAGAAGATAAAGGTAGCATTTTCTGTTGTTATTACAGAATGTTAATATGCATTGCTTGTTGTAGTACTATATCTTTGATACGATTTGTTTAACAAATAAAGGAGGAACCAAAGATGTTCAGTGAAAATTTAAGAAATATAAGGAAAGAAAAAGGATTTTCTCAAGAGCAATTAGCGACTCGTCTAAATGTTGTAAGACAAACAGTATCAAAATGGGAGAAGGGATTTTCTGTACCAGATGCAGAGCAGTTAGTAAGACTAGCTGATATATTAGGTGTGCAGGTCCATGAATTACTAGGTAAGGAAATGGAAGTTTCCGAAGAAAAAGATGAATTGGAAATTATTGCATTAGAATTATCAAAATTAAATGAATTAATAGTTACATATGGAAACAAGGCGTCAAACCTCAAAAAGAAAGTTGGAATTATTATCGGAATTGTAATAATACTCTTGTTTGGGGGAGACATTTTAGAAACAATTTTTCATATAGGTAGTGAGATGGGAAAAGCAATTGGGGATGTGCTTTGGAAATAGAGACAATAATATGAGATATCAAGACACTGTAAAAAAAATTAGAGAAAAACAGAATATCGATTTTAAAGAACTTCGCACACTCCTTGACGAAAAAGCATCCAAAGAAGATGTCCAGTATCTCTACGCCCAAGCACGTGAAGTAGCCGATGAAGTTTACGGAAAACGAGTCTTCAAACGAGGGCTTATTGAATTTACCAATTACTGCAAAAATGACTGCTATTACTGTGGCATCCGCAGAAGTAATGCGTGTGCAGAACGTTATCGACTTGATAAGGACACGATACTTGCTTGCTGCGAAAAAGGCTATACATTAGGCTATCGTACCTTTGTGTTACAAGGTGGCGAAGATGGATATTTTACGGATGAGCGTGTATGTGAAATCGTAAGCGAGATTCGTCAAAACTATCCAGATTGTGCGATTACTTTATCCATTGGGGAGAAATCAAAAGAAAGTTACCA
Source organism: Agathobacter sp. (assembly GCA_017409825.1). Classification (GTDB taxonomy): domain Bacteria; phylum Bacillota; class Clostridia; order Lachnospirales; family Lachnospiraceae; genus Roseburia. The sequence continues at coordinate 111,583 of JAFQRZ010000023.1, forward strand.
GAAGTATTTTGATGCAGGTGCAGATAGATATTTATTAAGACATGAGACTGCAAATGCAGAGCATTATGCGAAATTGCATCCAGCAGAATTATCATTACGAAATAGAAAGCAATGTCTTTATGACTTGAAAGACATCGGATATCAGGTTGGTTGTGGATTTATGGTGGGGGCTCCATATCAGACCATCGAAACATTATATGAGGATTTGCAGTTTATCAAAGAGCTAGAGCCTCAGATGGTCGGCATTGGACCGTTTATTCCGCAGAAAGAAACTCCGTTCGCAAGCGAAAAAGCAGGAACCTTGGAACGGACATTACGCCTTTTGGCAATCATTCGATTGATTCATTCGAATGTTTTGCTTCCTGCGACGACAGCACTTGGAACGATACATGAGAATGGTCGAGAACTTGGAATTCTGGCAGGGGCGAATGTCGTGATGCCGAATTTATCACCAAAAGATGTGAGAGAAAAATATAAGCTTTACGACAATAAAGCTTGTGTGGGCGATGAGGCAGTAGAGGGTGATGCAAATTTAACATTTCGTATAAAACAAATTGGATACGATTTAGTTTGCGATAGAGGAGATTTTGTAGTAAAATAAATGGGTATTTTTGTCGAATATGTGAAAAAATAGAAAAGAGTAGTAAAAATGTACGATATAAAATCATTTAAAGCAGAAGAATTTATTTCCGATGAAGAGATTCTGGACACATTGGCGTATGCCGATGCAAATAAAGACAATGTGGATCTCATTGATGAAATATTAAATAAAGCAAGAGAACGCAAAGGATTAAACCACAGAGAGGCATCTGTGCTTCTCGCCTGCGATATGGAAGATAAGATTCAGGAAATGTATGCCCTGGCGAAGCAAATCAAAGAGGATTACTATGGCAATCGTATCGTTATGTTTGCACCGCTTTATTTGTCTAATTATTGTGTGAATGGTTGTGTGTACTGTCCATATCATTTGAAAAATAAGCACATTGCGAGAAAGAAACTGACTCAGGAAGAAGTGGCAAAAGAAGTTATCGCATTGCAGGATATGGGACATAAGCGTCTTGCGATTGAGGCTGGCGAAGACCCGGTGAACAATCCAATTGAGTACATATTGGAATGTATTGATACGATTTACAGCATCAAGCACAAAAATGGTGCGATTCGTCGTGTCAATGTTAATATTGCAGCAACTACGGTAGAAAATTATCGTAAGCTTCATGATGCAGGAATCGGTACCTATATTTTATTCCAGGAAACCTACAACAAAAAGAGCTATGAAGAATTACATCCAACAGGACCAAAGCACGACTATGCTTACCATACCGAAGCGATGGATAGAGCGATGGAAGGTGGTATTGACGATGTCGGTCTTGGCGTATTGTTTGGATTGGAATTATACCGATATGAATTTGCTGGACTTTTGATGCACGCAGAGCATTTGGAAGCTGTGCATGGAGTAGGTCCACATACGATTAGTGTACCTCGTTTGAAACGTGCGGATGATATTGATCCAGATACCTTTGATAATGGTATCGACGATGATACCTTTGCAAAAATCTGTGCTTTGATTCGTATTTCGGTGCCTTACACAGGTATGATTATTTCGACGCGTGAGTCACAGGCGGTTCGTGAAAAAGTGTTGCCACTTGGGGTATCGCAGTTAAGCGGTGCATCTCGTACGAGTGTCGGTGGTTATGCAGAGCCAGAGGCAGAGGATGTGACGACAGAACAGTTTGATGTTAGTGACAATCGTACTTTGGATGAGGTCGTAAACTGGCTTATCAAGATGGGACATATTCCAAGCTTCTGTACCGCATGTTATCGCGAAGGCAGGACAGGGGATAGATTTATGACCCTTTGTAAAAATATGCAGATTTTAAACTGCTGTCATCCAAATGCGTTGATGACATTGAAGGAATATTTAGAGGACTACGCAAGTCCGGAAACGAAAGAAATCGGAAGCAAGCTTATCGAGCAGGAATTGGAGAAGATTCCAAATCCAAAGGTAAAAGCGACTGCTACCGAATATATACATAATATTGCGGATGGAAAGCGAGATTTCCGTTTCTAGGAGTATTTATGAGTTTGAACGCTACACCAAGTGCGAATCGTTTGCACATTGGCATATTTGGAAAAGTAAATAGCGGAAAATCTTCATTTTTGAATGCGTTCACAGGACAGGAGATTTCTATCGTATCGGATGTCGCTGGAACGACTACGGATGTGGTGACAAAAGCGATGGAAATTGCACCGCTGGGGCCATGTGTATTTATCGACACCGCAGGATTCGATGATACGACACAGCTTGGAGAGGCTCGAATAGAGCGTACCCGTCAAGCCGCAGAGAAGTGTGACATGGCTGTACTGGTGATAGCAGATGCAGACGATTTGACGGAAGAGAAAACATGGTATCAGTATCTTGTTGCAAAAAAGATTCCTGTTTTGGTTTTATGGAATCAGATAGAGAACTCTGATTCAGAAGTACAGATTAAAAGAATTGAAGAGAGTTTAAAAGAAACTCCGATTTTTATCAATGCCCAAACGGGTGAAGGTATGGACACAGTGAAAGAAGCACTGGTTCGAAAGATGCCGGAAAATTTTGAACTGCCTTTTATCACGGGTGATTTGGTAGGAGAAGATGATACCGTTATGCTGGTTATGCCACAGGAAGCACAGGCACCAAAAGGGCGACTCATTTTGCCACAGGTGCAGACCATTCGCGAGCTTTTAGACAAGAAATGCATCGTCATTTCGGTAACACCAGAAAAAATGAAAAAGGCCTTGATTCAGGAGATGAAGCCACCGAAGCTTATCATCACAGACTCTCAGGTGTTTCAGGAAGTATATGAAAATAAGCCTGAGGAGAGTATGTTGACCTCATTTTCTGTATTGTTTGCAGCCTATAAAGGGGATTTACCTTATTACGTAGAAGGTGCCAAAGCGATAGATTCGTTAACGGCGAATTCGCGTGTGCTTATTGCAGAATGTTGTACACACGCCCCTTTGACCGAGGATATCGGACGTGTGAAAATTCCGAATATGCTTCGCAAACGGTTTGGTGCAGAAATGAAGGTAGATATCGTAAGTGGAACAGATTTTCCAAATGATTTGAGGTACTATGATTTGATTATCCAATGTGGCGGCTGTATGTTTAACAGACGCTATGTGATGAGCCGTATTGAGCGAGCAAAAGAACAGAAGATTCCTATGACGAATTATGGAGTGACGATTGCTCATTTGACGGGTATTTTGGATAAGATAACGATGTAAGATTGGAAAAGGTATAAGAAAGAATGAATACAAAACTTAAGACACAAACACTTACAAAGATTGCACTATGCGTAGCAATTTTGTGTGTGACCTCATTTCTAATTGTACCACTGCCATTTACGCCTATTGTAATTAGCTTGCATACCATCGTGGTAAATATGATTGGATTGACCTTGAAACCAAAGGAAGCAGGGCTAACAATATTGATATATCTGTTGATGGGACTTATCGGTTTGCCGGTGTTTTCCGCTGGGACAGGTGGTCCTGGAAAACTATTTGGTCCAACAGGTGGATTCTATTTTGGATTTCTTTTCGCAGTAATTGCGATTAGTGTACTGCGAGGAAAGAAAATTTCTATGAAAAGATATTGTTTCGTATCCATTTTGGTGGGAATGCCAATCCAGCATCTTTGTGCGATCATCGTGATGTGTATGCACAATGGAGGAAATTTGGAAGCTGCGTTTGCGACAGTTTCCTTGCCATTTATCTTAGGAGACATTTTCAAATGTGTAATGGCTTCTATAGTCGGAGTAGCCTTAAATAAAGTTATAAAGTAAAAGGATAAAAGTTTGTTTTATCAAAAGGAGGATTTTATGTGGTTGTTTTTTACCCTTGCTACAACTTTATTATGGGGTGTAGCAGAGCTTTTTTATAAAAAAGGTTCCCATGAGGAACGCAAATATGATCATTTAAGAGTATGTGTTTTAGTTGGTGCGGTAATGGGAATTCATGCAATATTTACATTGTTGACTTCCGATATCTCGTATAACCCAATGAATTTAATTGCTTATTTACCTGTTTCATTGTGTTACATAGTATCAATGGCATGTTCATTTTTTGGAATTCGCTTTATTGAAGAATCTTTAGCGGATCCAATTGAAAACACATCCGGAGCAATGTGTTCTATCATGTGTGTGATTTTCTTGGGGGATAAGATTTCGCTTCCAGTATGGATTGCTATTGCAATTATAGTGATTGGTATCATCGGTGTAACACAAACAGAAAAGAGTGCAGAGGTAAATAGAAGTCAGAAATTAGGTAAGAAGTTGGCAACAGTAGCCTTTTTGATGCCATTCTGTTATGCATTCATTGATGCAGTTGGATGCGTATTGGATATTTTCTTCTTGGAAATGGAGACAAGCCCATTAATCGGTATAACAGAAGAAAATATTGAATTAGTAGCAAATGTTTCTTATGAATTGACTTTTGCAATTGTTGGTTTGATATTATTTATTTTCATGAAAGTAAAAGGTGTAAAATTCGAATTACCAAAACAGGGCGACAAGATAATTGCAGCTATTTGTGAAACAGCTGGACAGTTGACTTATGTATATGCCATGAGTGGAAATGGGGCTATTGCAGCACCAATTCTTTCTAGTGTATGTGTAGTTTCATTGCTGTTATCTAGAATTTTCTTAAAAGAAAAGCTTACAAAGAAGCAGTATTTATTCATTGGTATCATTATTGTAGGTATATTAATGCTTGCAGTTTTGGAAGGGGAATAAATTTGAATTAGCATAAAAAACAAGAATGAGAAGTTTCGATAAGGAACTTCTCATTTTTGTTTTATCTAGTATTTTATGTCAAATAGGTTCGCATACTCTTTAGAGCATTCTTTTCAAGTCTTGAAACCTGTGCTTGTGAGATATGAATCTGTTCGGCTACCTCAATCTGCGTTTTACCTTCAAAAAATCGAAGACGAATGATTTGTTCATCTCTGTCGTTTAATTGTTCCATGGCAGAAGAGAGGGAGAGGTCTTCAATCCAGTTTTCCTCCTTGTTTTTCTTGTCAGAAATCTGGTCCATGACGTAAAGGGTATCGCCACTGTCGGTATAGACGGGGTCGTAGAGGCTAAGAGGTGTCTGAATAGCATCAAGGGCGTAAATAATATCTTCTTTTGGGATTTCGCATTCTTTGGCGATTTCATCAAGGGTAGGTTCGTGAAAGGAATTTCGTGAAAGCATTTCTTTTGCATGGATGGCTTTATAAGCCGTGTCTCGCAGAGAACGAGGGATTCGATAAGAGCTATTGTCGCGTAGGTAGCGACGGATTTCTCCAATAATCATTGGTACGGCATAAGTACTGAATTTTACGCCGATGGTTGGGTCAAAATTGTCGACGGATTTCATCAGTCCGATGCAGCCAATCTGAAATAGGTCATCGAGATTTTCGTTGTGATTCGAAAAGCGGCGGATAACGGAGAGAACGAGTCTTAAGTTACCTTGGATGTAGGTTTCTCGTGCCTCCATGTCACCAGCTTTGATTCTCTTAAATAGTTCTTCTTTTTCCGCTTCTTTTAGTATGGGAAGTTTTGAGGTGTTGACCCCGCAGATGTCTACTTTGTATGTGCCCATGGGTTCCTCCTGTATAGCGATTGCAATTATTTTTCTATACAGGAAGTTTTTGCAGAATTATATGTTTTTATTCATAAAGTGAAAATCAACATAAAAACTGGGGCTTTAGCTTTAAAGCCCCAGTTTTGTTATTTACGATGCATAGAGAAGGAATTCATATCATAGTTTTCTAGATTCTCGTGAATACCACGGTCATCTGCTTTAAGCAGCATGGCATCTCGTGTTTTCTTGGATTTGATTGGATCATCATGACGACTAGGTCCACCAACGCATCCTCCGTCACAAATCATACCTTCAATAAAATCTTCTGGTAATTTGGCAACTTTAAGAAGAAGGAGAGCTTTTTTACATTCTGCAGCACCATTTGCAACACACACCTTAGCATCAATTTCGTCGTTAGATTCTTTCAAACTTTGCAATACAGCGGCAGTTACACCACCAGAGGAAGCAAAGCGTTTTCCGTGGATAGAACCAATTTGTTCTTCATCTTCAACTGGTGAAAGTGCAATATCCTTTGCTCGCATAATTGCACGGATTTCAGAATATGTAAGAACGTAATCAGCGTTACCTTCAATTTTCTGGTCGACGATTTCCGATTTTTTTGCAACACATGGTCCAATAAATACAGTAACTGCTTCAGGATCACGTGCTTTAATCAAACGAGATATAGCACACATAGGAGAAATAGTGCTAGAAATGCAATCGACCAGTTCAGGATAATGTAAACGAACCATATTCACAAAAGCAGGACAGCAGGAGGTTACTTTTTTCTGACCTTCCTTATAGCTTTCTGCCCATTCTTCTGCTTCGTATTTTGCAGTCATATCAGCACCAAGGCTCACATCATAAAAATCTTCAAAGCCCAGTTCTAACATTGCTTTTTTCCAGCTTCCCATAGTGATAAGAGGACCGAATTGACCTTCGGTAGCAGGGGCAGCCATAGCATATACTTTTTTACCAGATTTTAAGGCATTAATGACATCTACAATAAATGTTTTAGAACCAATTGCACCAAAAGGGCAACTGTGAATACATTTTCCACATCGAATACATTTCGAACGGTCAATAATAGAGAGACCATATTCATCGGTTGTAATGGCGTCTACAGGGCAGGCAAATTTGCAAGGACGTTTTAAATGTGCAATCGCATTGTAAGGACAGGCTTCTGCACATTTGCCACATTCTTTACACTTTGAAGCATCAATGTGAGAGCGACGTCTACCGGGTTCAATTGCACCAAATTTACATGCATGAATACAAGCTTTTCCAGCACAATTCTGACAGTTTTCCGTAACAGTGTATGCTGAGATAGGGCAGTCCTCACATGCGGAACTAATAACTTGAATGATGTTTCCATCATCCACAGGTCCAGGAGCTTTACCTTCTGCTAAGCGAACTCGCTGTCGAATAATTTCACGTTCTTTGTATACGCAACAACGGAAGTTTGGGGTTGGTCCTGGAAGCAATTCAAATGCAATAGAATCTTTTTTTGCATCCAATTCATCTTCAAAAGCTAATTTTGCAACATGATACAAGACGTCATGTTTCATTTTAATTACATTTTCATCTGCATTCATTCTATACTCCTAATCCTTTCGTTAAAATTTTAACTAACTATATTATAACGAAAAAATTTCAGAATGCAAGAAGGTAAGAAGTATTCACAAGAGAAGATTTCCGTGTTAAAATATGAACGAATTTTAGTGCAAAAGAGGAGTCTAAAAAATGGCTTGTTTAAATCTAAAGAAATCAAACTGTAAGAATTGTTATAAATGTATTCGACATTGTCCAGTAAAGGCAATCCGTTTTTCCGGTAATCAGGCACATATTATGAAAGATGCCTGCATTTTATGTGGACAGTGTTTTGTTGTGTGTCCACAGAATGCAAAGGAGATTGTCAGTGAAATTGAAAAGGTAAAGGTGCTTTTACAAGGGGAAAATCCAGTCATGGTTAGTATTGCTCCATCCTTTGTGGCAAATTATGAGGGGGTAGGAATCGAAGCAATGAAAGCGGGATTACAGCAGCTTGGTTTTGCAGATGTTGAAGAGACCGCAATTGGTGCGACGATTGTAAAAAAGGAATATGAAAGAATGTTGAAAGAAGAGCAGCGAGATATCGTGATTTCTTCCTGCTGTCCTTCTATCAATTTGTTGATTCAGAGATATTTTCCAAAAGCTGTGGAGTATTTGGCAGATGTGGTTTCTCCAATGATTGCACATTGTCAGGATATCAAGAAACGGTATCCAAATGCTAAGACAGTTTTTATCGGACCTTGTGTATCGAAAAAGTATGAGGCAGAAAATAGTCAGGGTGTAGTAGATGCAGTATTGACTTTTGAAGAGTTGTCGAATTGGTTGAAAGAAGAAGGGATTGAATTACAGCAGAAGAAAGAGGAAAATCCGAAGAGTCGTGCGAGATTCTTTCCTACTTCAGGTGGAATTTTGAAAACAATGGAGCAGGATGTGGCAGAATATACCTATCTTTCTTTGGATGGTGTAGAAAACTGTATGCATGCACTTCGTGACATTGAAGGTGGAAAGGTACATAAATGCTTTATCGAAATGTCTGCTTGTGTGGGTAGCTGTATCGGTGGTCCTGTTATGGAAAAATACCATCATACAGACCCAATCAAAGATTATATCACGATTTCAAAATATGCAGGACAGAAGGATTTTGAGGTGGAGCAGCCACAGGCTGTTGAATTGAAAAAACAGTTCGAGTATCAGGCACCTGAGGCTGAAATGCCTTCCGAAACAGAAATTAACGCCGCACTTCGTAAAATGGGCAAATATAAAGAATCTGACGAGTTAAACTGCGGTACTTGCGGTTACAATACCTGCCGTGAAAAAGCGATAGCGGTATGTCAGGGTAAGGCACAGATTACGATGTGTTTGCCATTCTTGAAACAGAAAGCGGAGAGCTTTTCGGATGCGATTGTAAAGAATACTTCGAATGGTATTGTTGTTTTGAACGAGAATTTAGAGGTTCAGCAGATTAATGAAGCAGCTAGAAAGATGATGAATATTCGTTTTAGCTCTGATATTTTAGGAGAGCCGGTGGTTCGTATTTTGGACCCAGTAGACTTTGTAGAAGTGTTGTATAATTCGGAACCAATCGAAAATAAGCGTGTGTACTTGGCAGAATATGAACGTTATGTAGAAGAATCGATTGTTTATGACCAGGATTCGCATCTTTTGATTGCGATTATGCGTGATGTTACGGAAGAAGAAGCGAATAAAGAGAAGAGAGAACGTATTAGCAGAGATACGATTGAAGTTGCAGACAAAGTGGTAGAAAAACAGATGCGTATTGTTCAGGAAATAGCCTCTCTGTTGGGTGAAACAGCGGCAGAAACCAAGATTGCATTGACGAAGCTAAAGGAGTCCATTGAAAATGAATAATTTATGTATCGATATTGGTTACAAAAGTATCCACCATCATGGTGAAGAACTTTGTGGTGACCATGTGGAAGTGGTGGAGCAGGATGAAAATTCGTCGGTTATCGTTTTGGCGGATGGTCTAGGAAGCGGTGTAAAAGCCAGTATTTTGTCTACTCTAACATCCAAGATTATCTCTACAATGATGGCGGCAGGATTGCCGATTGATGAATGTGTTTCTACGATGGCAGCGACGCTTCCAGTCTGCTCCGAGCGTGGGGTAGCATATTCGACCTTTACTATTATGCATCTTATCGAAAATGAGACCATTGAAATGATTCAGTATGACAATCCGCATATTATTATGCTGCGTGATGGACAAAACTACGAATATGCCATGGCTGAACTTGTTTTGGATGGGAAAAAGATTTTTAAGACAACGATTCATCTGCAGGAAGGGGATGTGTTTATTGCGATGAGCGATGGCTGTCCTTATGCAGGGACAGAGGAAACGTTGAATTATAATTGGAAGCGAGAAGATATCATTGCATTTATGGAAGTAATGGCAATGAATGGTTTGACAGCGAAGAATCTGGCGACTCTTTTGGTGGATGAATGCAACAAACTCTATGGAGAAAGACCAGGGGATGATACGACCGCTTGTGTAGTGAAGGTACGTAAACGTGAGCAGGTAAATCTTTTATTTGGTCCGCCTTCGAATCCAGATGACGTGAATCGTATGATGGCTTTATTTTTCTCGAAAGAAGGAAAGCATGTGATCTGTGGTGGAACGACATCAAGTATTGCAGCAAATTATTTGGGAAAAGAAATGGAACATTTGATGAATAAAGAGGAGACAGATATACCGCCAATTTCACGAATCGAAGGTGTGGATTTGGTAACGGAAGGTGTCGTTACCATGAATCGCGTGGTGGAATATGCCAAGGATTATGTGAAGGAAAATGAGTTGTTTGAACAGTGGTATTTCAAGAAGAATGGAGCGGCTTTGATTAGTCAGATCCTTTTTGAGGAAGCGACAGACATCAATATGTATATTGGTAAGGCGATTAATCCAGCCCATCAGAATCCGAATTTACCAATCAATTTCAATATCAAGATGAGTCTGGTAGAGGATTTGTCGAAATGTTTGAAAGAAATGGGCAAACGTGTGAAGGTAAGCTATTTCTAATGCCTAGTCAACTTCAATTCGTAAAGTTCATCTTAACATAAATTCCGATTTGTGCACTCGGTTGATTTTTTAAATACTACGAAAAGCACAGGGAACATATATAAAATGGGGACACGTCTTTCGCTCATAGTGTCCTCGTTGCGTTACTAAATTCACAGCCCACAAACTGTGGTCTGTTCATTAAGTAACGACGGGCCACTAATGGTCCCCTTTTATATATGCTCCCTGTGCTTTTC
>JAFQRZ010000024.1 GCA_017409825.1 Agathobacter sp.
TCTTCGTCTGGTGAAAGACCCAGAAGTAGCGGACCCAATCCGCTTCCTGCGTCAGCGAGAAGTGGTACACTTCCAGAGATTTGGCGAAGGCTTAAGAATGTATCAGGAGCAGTTGGATAGCAAGAACTTCTATGCATTTAACCCTTCATTTGATAAATAAGTATAGGAATTTTTTACGGAAAATCCACGGCATCTCTACCGTGGATTTTTTGATGAAAAAGCAAGTTAGTATATGGTGGATAGAATATTTATGGTATAATGAGCGCAAGCGAGCTTGGGAAGGCGTAGCCTTCACACAACGAGCGGCGAAATGCAACCTTAGGCTTTGCCTAAGGTATAATAAAGACATTATAGTTGCCTTAAATGAAAGAGGAATAAAATGGAAGACAAACAGATTATAGAATTGTATTGGAATCGTTCCGAGGATTCAATAAAAGAAACCGAAGTGAAATACGGAAAGCTCTGTGCCTATATCGCATCTCATATTCTGCAAAACGAAGAAGATGCGGAGTGTTGTGTTAAAGAAAGTTACGAGAGACTTTGGGAAACCATTCCACCTCGTAGACCACAGAACTTAAAGACATATTTGTGTAAAATTACAAGAGATTATGCATTACATATAAAATACAAAGATGTGAATGAGCAGGAAGAAGACTTGTTTACAGCGGAACTTATTGTACAGGATTTCCTAAAAGGCTTAGAGCCACTGAATCGTAAGCTTTTTGTGGCACATTACTGGTATTTTAGTTCTGTTTCAGAGATTGCTCTGCAGTACAAGATGAGTGAACATAAGGTGGAGACGACCTTGCGTACATTACGCCAGAAACTGGATACAGAGCTGGAACAGAAGAATATCTGCTTGCAGACAGAAGAGACACTTTTGTCTGCGATGACAGAGGTGGAAGATAGATATTTGGAAGAGGCAGAACCTACAATAATGATATCGCCAGAAACGATATCTCCAAAAGGACTGTCGGAAGTGAAACGAAATCAAGATACGAAGACGTTATTTGTCCAGAGGTGGAAGAAATATCAAATACCAGTAATAATAGGTGCGTTGTGCTTGGGGTTGATTTTGCTTGTACTTGTATGGCCGAAAGCTCCAGTAGAACAGAATCCGACAGAATCTCAAATGGGTGGAGCTGCCTCTGACTCAGAGAAACCAAATACAGAAGCTATAGATACAGATGGGGTTGTATTGGATGATTTGATTAGCATAGTTGGGGTTGGGACATTTCATAAAGATGACCTTGTGCAGTTGAAGGCGTTACATCCTTGGTATGAAGAAAAGGAAATCGCAGCATTGCCAGTCTATAAAAATCTTTCGGTTATCTATGATGGACAGGAAAATGTTACGGAGTACATGACGGAGGATGCACTTAATACAAGCATAACTGATATTGCTACAAAATTGAATATGAACATAATAACCATGAAATTTGATAAGGTTCGTATTGGTGGTACAGAAAATAAATATGCAATTGTTGGTGCTCAGGTAACGACAGACACTGGTTCGATTCAGGTTGATGCAACGGGCAAAATCACCGTAAGCTTTACAGAGGGAGTAAAACTTCCTGTGGCATACGATATGTCAGATTCTACGACGGTTGAACATGCGAATAACAAGGTTGTCACTTATTTGATGGAAAAATATGCGGATATTATTTCGGTGCAAAATTTTGTTTCAAACTCTTATCCAACCTATGATGAAGAAGGAAATCGCACCATGCATTTTCGAGCAATTGTGGACAGCGGTGCTATAAGTGAAGTCGAAAAAATCTTGGATTACAATTTTAATCAGATAGAATTTTATTATAATGAAGGACTTGGATTAACCGGCTTTTGTTATGGAGATATTCGTATAGCGACAGAGCTTATGGGTTATTACCCAATTATATCCTTAGAGGAAGCTAAGGTTCTCTTGCAGGAAGGAAATTTTAGAAGTGGATATTTTGGCTCTGAAGGATTGTCGTATGAAGAAGAGGATGTTTTAGCCGTAGAACTCATGTATAAAACAGATGAATGGGAAGATGTATATCAGCCATATTATTGTTTTTATATTTTATCTGCGGTAGATAATTTATATGCCAGATGCTATGTGCCAGCAGTCGAAGGTGTTAGAGTAGATGGAGTAGGGTCGGAGGTTGAGGATGTAGAATTACAAGGAGTCGAAATTATCGACTTGTCCGAATATGACAGTATGAATAATAATGGATTCTATTTTAAAGATGGTAAGCCATATATCCTCAAAAATGGTGCAATGGTAGAAGCAACTGATTATGACGGAAGTGAAGACCCATACTTGGAGTATGGAGAAGTGCATGGGGAATTTACAGATAATGGAACAGAATGGTATTTGTACTATAAGGGAGAACCAATTGTAAACTTGTCTCGTTTAAATATTCTGCAGGACGGCGATGGAAATAAGAGCTTTGATGCAAAATACATTGATGGACAGGTAGTCATATTTAGTATCCTATATCCAAATTCAGATTATGCGAAAGGTGTGGCTGAGGTTTATCTATATTCGATTGAGGACCAGTCATTAACCCAGATTATGTACTCTGTACCTATACATAGTGGTACGCAGCCGTATGGGCTAGACTTAAGAGGTGGTCGTTATTTGACCATGGGCAATGAAGCAGAAGAGGTGTTGATTGTGGATTTGCTAACGGGGGAGAGCGTCAATACAGGTATTCGTTATGAAGATGTTGATTGTATATTATCTGCAAGCGACAAGTATTATGCGTTTGCATATAAGACAGGAGAGATTGTTTTGATAGATAAGGCGAGTGGTAAGCTGTTTAAGAAAGCGAAGTACCAGCTAAGTTTTACACCAAATAATATCACCTATCAGGATGATATGCTTTATATTCCAGCAGACTATGGAACGCAGATGTTTGTAATCAAAGAGTTTGAATCGTAAGCAAGCGGCCACCTTCGGGTGGTCGTTTTTCATTGCCTTGTCACCTGTTTTGCCTTATGATGTGTCTATATAGTAAAGAGGTTAGAAAATATGCTAGTTTTATATTTATCCATTATCGATGATGAAAAACACAAAAGAAAATTTGAAGAGATTTACCTGTCTTATCGAAAGCAGATGCTTATCATGGCGAGGTCTGTGGTACACCAGGATGCCGATGCAGAAGATGTGGTGCATGAGGTGTTCTTAAATATCGCGACACGGTATATGGAAACTGTAAGTGGGATAAAAGAGGAAAAGGTCCTTCGCAATTATCTGCTGACAGCTACGAAACGCACGGCACTTAATTGGCTTCGCAAATACAAGCATATCATATATGTGGAACCAGAAGCAGAGCTGGATTACATAGTGCCAGAGATACCAGACGATAAGTTCGTGGAGCATATCTGCGAGCGTATCGAATACGAACAGGTGATGCAAGCAATCGCGCGATTAGAAGAAAAGTATAAATGGGTCATGTATTATCACTTTGTAATGGAAATACCTATACCAAAGGTGGCAGAAATGCTACAACAATCTGTTGCAACAACCAAGAAACAATTAGTACGCGGCAAAAAGAAGCTTCTTACATTATTAGAAATGAGAGGAGAGGAAAGCAATGTCAATGACGAGAGAGGAATTTAAACGTGCATTTACAGAAGTCGCTTCCATGGAATTTGCAGATATACCAACGGATGAGTCAGAAATTGATTTTACTTTTTCGCAGAAATTTCTTCGAAAGATGGACAATCTTATTGCTTTGCAACAGGATGGCGTGTGGCGTTTTCTAAATATGATGCGTAGACATATTGCAGTTATCGCAATTATCATTTTGGGAGTAACGGTTTCCGCTTGTGGTATCAATCAGGTCATCACACATTTGTATGATAATGTGTATGAGGAGATGCGAGAGGAATTTTATGCAGGTGTGACTGCGACAGAGATTTCATATATATATGAGATTTCAAAGGTGCCAGAAGGTTTTGCGTTAAAGCGTTTATCCAAGGCAGAAGGAAGTGTAATTACGGAATATCAAAATACTGCAGGAGATGAGATTATCTTTTTACAGGACGCGACAGACGAGGTGAAAATGAATATAAAGCAAACTGGTTGGGATGATCCAATGAGAGAACAAGTGACACGAACCAGTATGACAGTTCGCGGTATAGAGGTAGAACTTTATGAAAATAAGTATGTTACAGGTGCCATTTGGATTGAAAATGGGTATTGCATGGAGATTCAGTATTATGGATGTGAAGGTACAGACGAAGTTATAGCTTTGGTAGAGGTTGTAAAATGAAAGGAAGTGAATTTATGTTAGGAATTAAGAAAAAAACTGTTTTGATTATTATTGTGGTTACTGTAGCGGTGTTTGCGATACTTTATGGGGGTATTTATTTTCTAACTAATGCAGGGGATAAAAATATTAGAAAGTATGATGAAATATTGCGAGCTACATTGGATGAAAACATACATTTTATGCTAGAGGATATTGTTCCGCATCGTTCCACAGAAATAGCTCATCAAATAGAACATTATAAATATGATCATAATAAACTTAGAATATCAAAATATCCATTAGAAGAGGAGTATAGAGAAAGTCATTGGTTTGTTTATGAAGGAAAGGACTATACATATCGTGTTCGGGGCGAGGATATTGAAGTAAATATGAGCAATTATGTAATGCCGACAGATAAGATTCCAGATGGTATCGACGCTAGCTATTATACAATCATTGGTGCAAATGTCACATACGAAGAAACAGATTCCCACTACATATTCACGTATGATAATAAATTGAGAAAAAATATGGAAGTATGGGACGACTATTATGAAGAAGTGGTTGGTGGATATACTTCTGGTGTTTCCGTAGCATACTTAGACAAAGAATGGAATTTGGAAAAACTGGTGATTACAGAAAAGTGGAATATATTAGATGAAAACGGAGAAGAAATAGAACGAGAGAGAACGTTTACATTGACATATTATGATACAACGGAGGAAGAGATTAAAAAGGCATTAGAAGATGAGTATGATATGATGATGACAGAACTATATGGTCCAGAGTATGAAGAAAACAATTAAGGTAACGTTAAGGTTTTTCTATATTAATATTAAGAATGATATGCTATACTCTAACTAACATAAAGAATGGTAAGAGGAGGTATGCGTATGAATAAAACAGTATGGAAGATAATTGCTTATATATGTATGTTTTTAGGGCTTGGCTTATTTGCTTTTGCAGTGTGGCTGGAACATGACTATGAGCTATGGATGAAAGTAAATTCGTGGATTAGCGTAGATGTTTTATTTTGGGTAGGTGCGATAATGGGGTTTGGCGGTACTGTAGCTGCGAGACGTTTGGAAAATGTATATATTGACCGCCGATGAAATTATACGATTATAACATTGCCTAATTGAAAATTTTGTTATATAATGTGGGTTGCGACTTGCAGATGCGAGTTGCAACCCATTTATGATATAAGTAAGTGTATATGGTACACAGACTATAGAAATAATCCGAAAACACAAGAGGAGAGAAGATTATGAGCAAAGTTAGAACAAGATTTGCACCAAGTCCAACAGGTAGAATGCACGTAGGTAACTTACGTTCTGCATTGTACGAATTTTTAATTGCAAAACATGCAGGTGGAGAATTTATGCTCCGTATTGAAGATACAGACCAGGAACGTTATGTAGAAGGTGCAGTAGAGATTATCTACAGAACCATGGAAAAGACAGGACTTATCCATGATGAAGGTCCAGACAAGGATGGCGGTTTCGGTCCTTATGTACAGAGTGAACGTATGGCGACTGGTATCTATATGAAATACGCACAGGAATTGGTAGAAAAAGGCGAAGCATATTATTGTTTCTGTGACAAGGAACGTCTTGCTACTTTGAAATCTGAAGTCGTAGAAGGCAAAGAAATCACCGTTTATGATAAGCACTGTGCATCTTTATCCAAAGAAGAAGTAGAAGCAAACCTTGCAGCAGGCAAGCCATTCGTTATCCGTCAGAACATTCCAAACGAAGGTACAACAACCTTCCATGATGAGCTTTACGGAGATATTACAGTAGAAAATGCAGAACTTGACGATATGATTCTCATCAAATCCGATGGATATCCTACTTACAACTTCGCAAACGTAGTAGATGACCACACCATGAATATCACACACGTCGTTCGTGGTAATGAATATCTTTCATCATCACCAAAATATCAGAGACTTTATGATGCATTTGGCTGGGAATCACCAACCTACATTCATTTGCCTTTGATTACTGATGAAAACCACAAGAAATTGTCAAAGAGAAGCGGACATTCTTCATTCGAAGATTTAATTGAACAGGGATTTTTGACAGAAGCAATCGTAAACTACATTGCTTTGCTTGGCTGGAGCCCAGAAGATAACCGCGAAATCTTTACCTTAGACGAACTTATTCGTGATTTTGATTATACGAGAATCAGCAAATCACCAGCCGTATTCGACTATGTAAAACTCAAATGGATGAATGGCGAATACATCAAGGCTATGGATTTCGATGCATTCTATGAAATGGCTGAGCCATACATCAAAGAAGTCATCAGCAAAGATCTTGACCTTAAGAAAATCGCGGCTATGGTGAAAACTCGTATTGAAGTGTTCCCAGATATCAAAGAACATATCGACTTCTTTGAAAGCTTGCCAGAATACGATACTGCGATGTATACACACAAGAAGATGAAGACCAATGAAGAAACATCTTTGGAAGTGCTTACCGAAATCCTTCCTGTATTGGAAGCGCAGGAAGATTATTCAAACGATGCACTTTATGCAACACTCTGCAAGTATGTAGAAGAAAAAGGCGTAAAGAATGGTTATGTAATGTGGCCTATCCGTACTGCTGTTTCAGGTAAACAGATGACACCAGGTGGTGCAACAGAGCTTATGGAACTTCTTGGCAAAGAAGAGTCTATTGCTCGTATTAAAAAAGGTATCGAAATGTTATCCAAATAAATCTAAAAATCCAGAGCCAAGGGCGTATGAACTTGGCTCTGCTATTTTTCGAGGTAATTCATGAATTTCAACGACTCTCAGTTGTCCGCTATTCAGCATAAGGATGGTCCGATGCTTGTCTTGGCTGGTCCAGGTAGTGGAAAGACAGCGACCCTAGTAGAACGAACCAAAAACTTAATAGTGAAGCATGGGGTAAGTCCTTCCAATATTTTGGTGATTACCTTTACGAAAGCTGCAGCAAATGAGATGAAACTGCGTTTTCAGAAGGAGATGGAGCAGGAAAATGGAGTGCAATGTCATGGAACTGCACAGGTGACCTTCGGAACCTTCCATGCGATTTTCTTTATGATATTGAAGTTGGCGTACCATTACAATAGCAGCAACATCATTACAGACGAAACGAAGTATCAAGCAATGCGAGAGCTGATTCATCGATATGGTTTGGAATATCGAGATGAAAATGAGTTGATGAGTGGCATTTTCGGAGAAATCAGCATGATAAAGAATGCTCGGATTCCGCTAGAACATTTTTATTCCTCACAGTGTGGGGGAGATGTATTTCGCAAGATATATGCAGAGTATGAAGCCTTTTTGAAGACACATCGTTTGATTGATTTTGATGATATGCTGACACTGACATTTGACCTTTTCAAGGAACGACCAGATATTTTATCTGCTTGGCAGAAAAAGTATCAGTATATTCTGGTCGATGAGTTTCAGGATATTAACCAGATTCAGTATGATATCGTGCGAATGATGGCTGCACCAGAACATAATTTGTTTATGGTGGGAGATGACGACCAGTCGATTTATCGATTTCGTGGCTCGAAACCAGAGATTATGCTGCATGTGCCAAAGGATTATCCAGAAGTAAAACAGATTCAACTGGATGTGAACTACCGCTGCCCGAAAGCGGTGGTGGATGCGTCGCAGAAGCTGATTGCACACAATAAGGAGCGATTTGCGAAGAAGGTGGTGGCATGGGAGAATACAAGCAAAGGTCGATGTGAAGCAGTAGCACATGAGAGTGCAGCACAAGCCACAGACGTTGTTCGTTTTCAACAATTTAACAACCAGCGGGAGGAAATCCTGTTTATTATAAAAGAAATTGAAATGCGTTTGCAAAAGGGATATAATTTATCCGATATTGCGATTTTGTTTCGTACGAATATGCAGCCACGATTCCTCATGGAACAGCTTATGGCGTACAATGTGGATTTCAAAACACGTGACCAGATTCCGAATTTATATGACCACTGGATTGCGAAAGACATCCGAGCGTATATTGATATCGCTCGTGGAAGTCGAGCACGTAAAGATTTTCTCATGATTTTGAATAAGCCGAAACGGTATATTGGACGGGATTCTTTATGTGAATCACAGGTGGCATTTGATGAGTGGGAGAAGATGTACGATGAGCAACCTTGGATTGCCGAGCGAATCGAAAAGTTGCACTATGATATCAAGATGCTAGAGAAGATGGCTCCTTATGCTGCGATTAATTATATTCGTCATGGAATTGGTTATGATGATTACATTACGGAATATGCTCAGTATCGTAACCTGAATAAAGAGGATTTGTTTGATGTGCTGGACGAATTACAAGCCAGTGCCAAAGGGTTTAACAATTATCAGGCATGGGAGCTGCATATTCAGGAGTATACAGAGGAGCTTCGTGAAAAAGCGAAAAAGAAGCAGGAAAATCCGAATGCGGTAACGTTAGCTACGATGCACAGTGCGAAAGGATTGGAGTTTAAGTCCGTTTTTATCATAGATGCGAATCAAGGAACGATGCCGTATAAAAAGGCAGTTTTAGATAAGGATATCGAGGAAGAACGTCGTTTGTTTTATGTAGGAATGACTCGTGCGATATCGGATTTGACGATTTGTGCGGTGAAGGAGCTGCATAATAAGAGTGCAGAGGTAAGCCAGTTTGTGGCGGAGGCTGGACTAGGTATAGAAGAAAGAAAGGAAAAATAAGATGCGTATATTAGTAATTGATGGACAGGGCGGACAGCTTGGTGGACAGCTTATTAAAGCTCTACAAACGCAAATGGAAGGAATACATATTTCAGCGGTAGGAACCAATGCAACTGCAACTGCAACGATGCTAAAAGCTGGTGCAAATCAGGCTGCAACAGGAGAAAATCCTGTCATTGTGGCATGTAGAAAGGCAGATGTGATTATCGGACCAATCGGAATTGTGATTGCAGATGCAATGTTTGGTGAGATTACGCCACAGATGGCAGTTGCAGTTGGGCAATCAGATGCCGTAAGGATTTTGTTACCTGTAAACAAGTGCGATAATCTAGTGGCAGGTGTTGCAGAAAGTAATATGTCTGCCATTATAGAAGATGTTTTAACAAAAGTAAAAGATATACTTGCACATCCTATCTGCAAATGATATAATGACGAAGTCGTTCAGAAGAGCGATGGAACGGACAGAAGTCT
Source organism: Agathobacter sp. (assembly GCA_017409825.1). Lineage (GTDB taxonomy): Bacteria > Bacillota > Clostridia > Lachnospirales > Lachnospiraceae > Roseburia. Next base: position 9,415 of record JAFQRZ010000024.1, read on the forward strand.
AAGAGATATTTTATGATAATGATATAGATTGAGAACGATACTAAGAAGGTGTTATTTTTCCCCAGAAGGGGAAGAAGTGCACCTTTTTTTATTGTAGAAAGGATTTATGATGAAAACGAGAACTGACATTAAGAAACTTACATTATCTGCCATGTTTCTGGCTTTGGCATTTGTGATGCCTTTTTTGACGGGGCAGATACCGCAGATTGGTTCCATGCTTTGTCCGATGCATATTCCAGTGCTTTTGTGTGGATTTTTCTGTGGAGCACCCTGGGGACTTGGCGTAGGCTTTATCGCACCGATTTTGCGTTCATTTGTGTTAGGAATGCCATATATGTTTCCTACTGCGGTATGTATGGCATTTGAGCTGGCAACCTATGGTTTTGTTGCAGGATTTTTACATAGAAAACTGCCTAAGAAAAAAATCTATGTATATGTAGCATTGCTTTGTGCGATGGTTCTTGGACGTGTTATTTGGGGATTGGTTATGTTTGCCTGCATGGGGTTCGATGCATCGGTATTTGGCATAGCAGCATTTATTTCTGGAGCAGTTACAACCGCAATACCAGGGATTGTTTTACAGTTTGTTTTGGTTCCGATATTAGTAATTACGTTGGATAAGGTGGTAAATACGAATTCTAATTGAGATAAGCTATAAGGTATGTTATAATTTGAATATAGATTATAGAAAGAATGAGGAAGAGATTATGTCAGATAAAGAAAAAGTAACACCTATTTCACCTGATGAAGTAGATGATATCCGCGTAACCTTAAATACAGATGAGGGTGATATTGAATGTCGTCCACTTACGATTTTCGAAGTAGATGGAGAAGATTATATCGCTCTTATGCCAGTAGACGAAAATGATCAGGATAATGAAGAAGGTATCATATACTTCTATGGTTATTCGGAAGATGAAAATGGAATTGCAGAGCTTCGCTACATTGATGATGAAGAAGAGTACGAAGCTGCCATTGACCGTTTTGACGAATTGCAGGATGAAGCATTCTACGATTCAATTGAAGACTAATTAGCTAAAATAGAAGGGCGTCGACAAATATCAATTTGTCGACGCCCTTTTGTGTTTTAGATAATGGCTTGGATATAGACATCCGGATTATGTAATAAATTCAAGAAACTATTGTCCTTATGTAGCTGTACAATTGGACGTGTCAGTCGCTCATTGATGAAAATGATGCGAGCAGTTTCATTATTGCTTAAGAGAACATCGCTATTTAAGTAGGTATTCGCGATTCTCTGCAAGAATGGTGTGATATATCTTGGATGATATTTTTGTAAGCCTTCTTCCTCAAAGAAAGAGATAACTTCGAATGGACAGAGACCGCTTCGATAGCAACGATCTGCAGTCATGGCATCGTAGACATCTGCAATAGAGATGATGCATTCGAAATCGCCAAGCTTCGTAATATCAAGTCCAAATGGATATCCCGTTCCGTCACAACGTTCGTGGTGATGAAGAGCGGCCTGTTTGACACGCATATCCAAATCTTGATTTTTTAGGATGTCATAACCGAATTGAGCATGCATTTTGACAAAATTGTATTCCTGAGCTGTAAGCTTACGAGGTTTCATCAGGATTTCATCTGGAATCTGACATTTGCCTACGTCATGAAGAAGACCAGCTAAGGTCAGTAAATCCAAAGTTCCTTCGTCAAAATTGCTCCAGGTACCGATGAGACGGGCAATCATGGCTACGTTTACCGAATGGGCAAAGGTAGAATCGTCAATCTGTTTCATGGAATGGAGCATACCGAAGAAGGAGAAATATCCTTGGTTTTTGTCGAAAATCTTTACAGTATCTTCAATTAATGAAGGTGCGTTAACTGGTGTGTTACGCAAGATAATATCACTGACAGAATCTTGAAGCATATTTACGTTTGCAGTATATTCTTTTTTGAAAACCTTATATTCCTCAGATTTCAAAATACGTTCTAATTGTGTCGTTTGAACTCCGTTACGATTTTCATAAGCTTCACGAATTTCCATCGCCATTTCGCCATCGTATATATTCACTTGTTCGATTGTATAGAACTTAATATGAGAAATCATCTGGCGGCTGAGAAGAGAGTCTTTGCGGACAATAAGCTGTCCTGATTTGGAATACACATCATCACAAACCATCATACCGATTTTTAAGTCCTCGGTTTTCACAAATGGCATAGTTTTCACCTTTTAAACATAGTTTTACAAAATAATATTATATCCCTTTGGGGCAGAATGTCAATCATAGATGCGAAGAAAAGATTATAAGAAAATTGGTATACAAATGATGGAAAAAAAGGTATAATAAGTACGTAAGATGAAAACCATAAAATACATTAAGAGAAGTGACAAGAATACGGAGGCAGCATGAATTTAACGGTTAAAGAAGGAAATTACCTTGCATTAGGTGCAAAGGTTTTGAAAAATCAGATTACATTTACATTTGAGGGGGAAAAGGAAGATACCTGTCGTGTCGTTTTGATTCATAAGACGACGAAGGAAAAGGAATATCTTTCGGTTCCTGCCGAATTCTGTATGGGTTCATTACGTTCGATTACAGTTTCTGGAATTAATCCACAGGAATACAATTATTTATATGAAATCAATGGTAAAGAAAAGCTAGATCCTTATGCAACAGTAATTGTTGGCAGGGAAATCTGGAATGATGAGACGCGTAAAGAGGACAAGTATAAGCTTTCCGCAGGATTTGATGGTTTGGCTTTCTCATGGGGCAACGATAAGAATCCAGAGGTTTCCAAATCGGATATGATTATGTACAAGCTTCATGTGAGAGGCTTTACGATGGGACAGAAGACGGCCGGAAAAGTAAAGGGAACCTTCCAGGCGGTGAAGAATAAAATCCCATATTTGAAGGATTTGGGTGTGACTACAGTAGAACTTATGCCAGTGTATGAGTTTGAAGAAATGCCAATTCCAAAGGAATTAGAGATTCCAGATTATGTGAAGTGGCAGCCAGAAGCAGAAGATATGATTCAGCCAGTTGTTTTAGAGACGGAAGTGAAGAATATCAATTACTGGGGCTATGGTGAAGGCAACTATTTTGCGGTAAAGGCTTCTTATGCTTCTGAGCCAGCAAAGGCAAACGTAGAATTGAAACGTTTGGTAAAGGCGTTGCATGAAAATGGCATGGAATGCGTATTGGAATTCTTTTTTCCAGGGGATACCAATCATAATTTGATTATGGATGTGCTACATTTCTGGGTAAAGGAATATCATGTAGATGGGTTCCATTTGGTTGGTAGCAGCCTTCCAATTACAAGTATCGTGCAGGATCCAGTTCTTAGCAGAACCAAAATTTTTGCAGAGGATTTCTTTGGGCAGTATGATAGCCGTCGTAAATATAAGAATTTATATATTTACAAAGAGGAGTATCAGTACGCAGTGCGTCAGTTGGTAAATCATTATGATTGTGATATCAGAGAGTTTGCAAATCAGCAGAGAAAGCAGGGAGATAATTATGGCTTTGTCAATTTCCTGGCGAGCAATAATGGTTTTACGTTGGCAGACTGCTTTATGTACAATGACAAACATAACGAAGCAAATGGTGAAGACAATCGTGATGGCAATGATTATAATCTTACCAATAATTTCGGTGTAGAAGGCCCTACTCGCAAGAAGTTTATCAATGAAATTCGTCGGAATCGTATGCGTATGGCATTTACAATGCTGATGTTTGCGCAGGGCGTACCTTTGATTATGGCGGGGGATGAATTTGGAAATACCCAGGATGGCAATAACAATGCTTATTGTCAGGATAATGAAATCGGCTGGGTAAACTGGAGCCAGTTTGCGAAATACAAAGAAGACAGAGAGTTTATTAAAACCTTGATTGCTTTCCGTAAAGCGCATGGAATCATTACGAAGGAAGAGCCATTCCGATTCAATGATTATCGTACGATGGGAGCACCGGAATTTTCTTATCATGGAGAAAATGCTTGGATTTCTCAGCTTGACCCAGGTAGAAGAAGCCTCGGTATGCTTTATTATGGAGCATACGCAAAGGAAGGACAGAGCAAAGAAGATATTTATGTAGGCTATAATTTCTATTCGGAAGAAGTGAAATTGGCATTGCCTATTTTAAATCAAAAGAAATGGTGTTTGGAAGGTGAGGAATTGGAAGACCAGCAGTATGTAGTCGTACCATCACACAGCATTCGGGTACTTAAGAGCAAGGATGTTCCAAAACCAGCGAAAACAAAGAAAAAGGTTGAAAAGAAATAGTTATGAAGGTTTGGCAGCATTTTCGCACCATTACCGCTCACAAAATCCTAGTGTTAAAGGGATGCTTTCGTGTTGGTCTGTACAGACAGGGATTACTCCATGATATGTCGAAGTATGGACCGACCGAGTTTTGGGCAGGGTGCAAGTATTACAAGGGTTATATGAGTCCGAATAATGCAGAGCGTTTTGAGCGTGGATATTCTTCGGCTTGGCTTCATCACAAAGGGATAAATAAGCATCATTTGGAATATTGGATTGATTATGGTGCAGGTGACCAAGGTGGGGAAGGCACACAGATGGTTGGTATGAAGATGCCAATTAAGTATGTGGCAGAGATGTTCATCGATCGTGTGAGTGCATCGAAGAATTATCAAAAGGAGAAGTATACGGATGAGAGTGCTTTGATATATTATAATAACAGCAAAGAGCACTACATACTCAATCCCGATACCCGAGCGATGCTGGAATATTTGCTTACGATGCTTTGGAAATGTGGCGAAGAAAAAACCTTCACCTTTGTAAAAGAGGAGCTTTTAAAAGGGAAGGTTCCTTATGACAAAACAGAATTAGATATGAGGAAAGATGCACTTTAAATCTTCTGGAAGAGGAGATGCGAAGTGCATTTCTTTTTTTGTGATGGGATGAGTGAAAGTAAGACTGGCAGAGTGTAACGCCTGCCGCTTACTATAAGTATAATCAGGATTATATAAAAAGTCTCCGATAATAGGATAACCCAAGTGTTTCAAATGGACACGAATTTGGTGCGTGCGTCCGGTTTCCAGCTTAAGTTCGACCAAAGAGAGATTTTTCACCTCATCATAAGCGATTTTTGTAAAATGTGTTACGGCGTGTTCTCCGTTTTCGTAGTTTACACAACGCTCAATGGTAGAATCTGCCATTCGAGCAATTGGGGCATCTATAGTGCCACGTTCTGGTATGTTTCCTTGACAAATTGCAAGATAGGTACGCTGGATTTCCTTGGTAGAAGCTTGCCGGCTTAAGATTCCGCCGCTAAGCAGGTGTTTTGCCACAATGGTGAGCCCACTGGTATCTCGGTCTAAGCGGTTGATGGCTCGAAATGTAAATTCCTTTCCTTGCTCGTTAAAGTAGTACATAAGTCCATTGGCTACCGTTCCTTCGTGATGATTCATGGAAGGATGGATAGGCATATTGGCAGGCTTGTCGATAATTAGAAGGTCTTCATCCTCGTAAACAATATTTAAAGGGACATAGAGAGGTGCAATACTGCTTTCGGGTACTGTTTCTACGAGATGTAAGCATAGAAGGTCCCCGGTACACAGTTTTTCATTAACATAAGCCCATACACCATTTCGTAAAATACCTTCGGGCGTTTTTTTCAACTGGACAATCGCTTGATGTGGAAATTCCTGTTCCTTTAAGAATTGTTCAATGGTTTTATTGTGAAATTCGTTTGTGATAATATATTCTAATGTTCTTTCCATAGCTATTTTAGTATAACATTTTTTCTTGGATAGGAAAAGCACGTAAAACATGACCGCGACATAGAATGTAGAAAGTAAGAGAAAAAGGTGCAATGTGAAAGCTTTTTTGTCTCCATTGTCGCAGGAAGAGGAAAAGGAATGCCTTCAAAAGCTAAAACAAGGCGATTTGAAGGCCAAAGAGGCGCTGATATTACACAATATGCGCCTGGTTGCTCATGTGGCGAAAAAATATCAAAACGATGAGGATGAGATAGAAGATTTGATTTCGATAGGAACAATAGGTCTTTTAAAAGCGGTGTCAACTTTTGATTACAATTATGGAAATCGTTTTGCTACATACGCAATTCGGTGTATTGAAAATGAACTACTGATGCATTTTCGTAAGAGTAAAAGGTTAAAGATGGAGGTTTCATTGTTTGAACCAATTGGAACGGATAAAGAAGGGAAACAGATTCATCTTATGGAAGTGCTATTGGTAGATGAGGTGGATGTAGCAAAGCAGATGGAAATTCGCAGGGATATTGCTCTCGTGATGCAGCATCTGGAGAAACTATTGAGCCCGCGAGAGGCTATGATTATCAAGATGCGATATGGTTTATGCGGGGAAAAGGAATTGACGCAGAGGGAAATTGCTCAAAAGATGGGGATTTCTCGTTCTTATGTGTCCCGTATTGAAAAGAAAGCCTTAGAAAAACTAAAAAATATGCTGCTTCAGGCATAAAGACTTGAAAAAGATGGAATTTATGGTATGATAATTTCATCTTTTTTCTTTTTTATGCAGCGCAGGCGTAGGGAACTGCGAAATGCATGTTTTATACAAATCCCCATATAATGAAACAAATGAAGAATGTATAGTACAATTAAAACAGCAATTTTGGAAGGTATCCAGACGCGTCAGATTCAGGTGGAAGTGGATATCAGCAGTGGTATGCCCGTTTTTGATATGGTGGGACATTTGGCACCAGAGGTAAGAGAAGGAAAGGAGCGTATTCGTACGGCGCTTCATAGCATTGGAGTCATTTTACCTGCAAAAAGGATTACCATTAATTTGTCGCCAGCACATATTCGTAAATGTGGTACTGGCTTTGATTTGCCGATTGCAATCGCGATGATGCAATCGCTAGGACTTGTTACAAAGGAGGCGTGTGAAGGGAAATTATTTATTGGAGAATTGAGCCTGAATGGGCAGATTTTGCCGGTGCATGGGATTTTGCCAGTGGTTTCGGATGGCGTGAAAGCGGGAATCCGAGAATTTGTCATACCGAAGGAAAATGAGAATGAGGGAAGGCTGGTAAAAAATGCCAAGATATATTCGTTTACGACTTTGCAAGAGATTTTAGATTTTTTAAACGGAAAGCCTTATGAAGAAACGGTATATAATATAGAAGAAAAAATAACAGATACAGAAAAGGATTTTCAGGATGTCTGCGGGCAGAAGTTTATCAAAAGAGCCTGTGAAGTAGCTGCTGCAGGTATGCATAATATGCTTTTGATTGGGCCGCCGGGGACTGGGAAAACGATGATATCGGAGCGATTGGCGACGATTTTGCCACCACTTACGGAGGAAGAAAGGCTGGAACTTTCCAAGATTTATAGTGTATGTGGACTTTTGACGAATAAGAATGCTTTGATAACCAAGCGTCCGTTTCGAGCGCCACATCATACGATTACGCAAATGGGATTGACTGGTGGAGGGGCAATTCCAAAACCTGGAGAAATATCATTAGCACACAATGGTGTTTTGTTTTTGGATGAATTACCAGAATTTCAAAAAAGTACGTTGGAAATTCTCCGACAGCCATTAGAAGAGCATGAAATTCATTTGGTGCGAGCAAAAGGAACGGTGTCTTATCCAGCTAATTTTTTGCTGCTGGCAGCGATGAATCCGTGTAATTGTGGGTATTATCCGGATATGAATAAATGTCGTTGTTCGGATGGAAGCCTGCGACGATATTTTGATAAGGTATCACAGCCTCTCTTGGACCGAATTGATATCTGTGTGGAAGCCCCAGCACTTCGTTATGAAGAATTAACAGGTGCAGAGAAAAGCGGAGAAAACTCGCAGGAAATCCAGAGTCGAGTATTGGCGTGTCATGAAATTCAGTGCGAGCGTTTTAAAGAGGAACCGTTTTCTCATAATAGTGGAATTCCAGCTTCACGATTGGAAGAATACTGTTATCTGGGTGACAAAGAACGAAAATACATGGAGAAAACGTATGAGAAGATGAATTTGACTGCTCGTACATATCATAAGATTTTGCGCGTGGCTCGAACGATTGCAGATTTGGAACAGGCAAAGGAAATCTCTGTTTCTCACCTGAACGAAGCAATTTGTTATCGAAATATAGATGAGAAGTTCTGGGGAGGGATCGGCTGATGAAGTATGCATATTGGCTACATAATGTCCCTGGAATTGGAAGTGGCAAAATTCGATATTTATATGAAGAAGCGGTTAGTGCAGAAGAGATTTATCACATGCCGCTGGTGCAATTAAAGAAAGTACATGGCATTACAGAAGAAGATGTGAAGGCGATTCATAAAAGTCAGCGAAAATGGGATGTCGACAAGGAATGGTTTCGCCTTATGGAGCAGGGCATTGGTTTTGTATCCTTGGAACAGCAGGAATTTCCAGAAAAAGTGAGACATATTCCGAATCCTCCTTATGCATTATATTATGTAGGAAAGCTTCCCGACGAAAATCGAAAGTCTGTAGCAATTGTAGGTGCCAGAATGCGAAGTGCTTATGGAAGCCAGGTTGCAACAGAAATCGGCAAAGTTTTGGCTCAGAATGGGATACAGGTTATTAGTGGACTAGCACGTGGAATTGATCGAGATGCACATCAGGGGGCGTTAGAGGGATGCGGAGATACCTATGCTGTCCTAGGATGTGGAGTAGATATCTGCTATCCGAGGGAGAATCGGTATTTGTATCATCAAATGCTTGAAACAGGGGGCGTGATATCGGAATATCCGCCAGGGACAGAACCGATGGCGAAACGTTTTCCGGCGAGAAATCGTATCATTGCAGGATTATGTAATTGTGTGGTCGTGGTAGAGGCAAAGGAGAAGAGTGGTTCGCTGATTACAGCAGACTTTGCTATGGAACAGGGAAGAGACGTTTATGCAGTACCTGGGCGTATTTCAGATCCTCTGAGTCAAGGGTGTAACCGCTTGATTAAACAGGGAGCGGGAGCACTGATTAGTATGGAAGATTTCTTGTCTGATTTAGAGGTTTTGTCAGAGATAAATTACACACAATTAGATTTTCGAAAAAATTTACTTGAAAAAGATGAGAGCTTGGTGTATAGTTTAACCGATTTTCGTCCCATTGGAGTGGCAACTTTAGTGGAAAAGACGGGAATTTCGATTTCCAGACTGCTTGAAATCTTAGAAAGATTGGAAAGTTTGGGACTCATCAAAGAAACTTTTACGAATTATTACATTCGTACATTATTAAATTAGCTATAGTTGAGGGCAATGAAATGGCAAAATACTTAGTAATTGTGGAATCTCCTGCAAAAGTGAAGACAATCAAGAAATTCTTAGGCAAAAACTATGAAGTTTTGGCTTCTAATGGTCATGTACGTGACCTGCCAAAGAGTACACTTGGGATTGATGTAGAAGGAGATTTCGAACCAAAATATATTACCATCCGTGGAAAAGGGGATGTGCTTGCAAAGCTTCGTAAGGAAGTGAAGAAGGCAGAGAAAATTTACCTCGCAACTGACCCTGACCGTGAAGGAGAAGCGATTTCATGGCATTTGATGTTTGCCCTCAAGTTAGAAGAGAAAGATGTATATCGTATCAGCTTTAACGAAATCACAAAGACAGCAGTAAAAGCAGCCCTAAAGAATCCAAGAAAGATTGATATGGATTTGGTAGATGCACAGCAGGCGAGACGTGCCCTTGACCGTATGGTAGGTTATAAGATTAGTCCATTGCTTTGGGCAAAGGTAAAGAGAGGACTTTCAGCTGGTCGTGTACAGTCTGTGGCACTTCGTATCGTTTGTGATAGAGAAGAAGAGATTAATGCATTCATTCCTGAAGAATACTGGAGTCTAGAGGCATCTCTGCTTCCAGAAGGGGAAAAGAAGCCTATCGTAGCGAAGCTTGCTTCTAAGGGAAAAGAAAAGATTACGATTTCTTCGCAAGAAGAAATGGATGCTATTTTGGCGGATTTGGATGGAAAAGAATTTCAGGTAGCTTCTGTGAAAAAAGGCGAACGTCGTCAGAAGGCTCCGATTCCGTTTACCACAAGTACCTTACAGCAGGAAGCATCGAAGGCATTGAATTTTCCTATTCAGAAAACCATGCGTATCGCACAGCAGCTTTATGAAGGTGTGGATATCAAAGGAGAAGGCACCGTGGGGCTTATTACCTACTTAAGAACGGACTCTACTCGTATTTCTGAAGAAGCAGATGCTGCTGCACATGCATTTGTTGCAGAGCATTATGGCAAGGAATTTGAAGCAGATACGGTCAATGTAAAGAAGGCGTCTGGTAAAATTCAGGATGCACATGAAGCGATTCGTCCTTCTGATATCAATCGTGTACCATCGGAAATCAAAGATTCTCTCTCGAGAGATCAGTTCCGTTTGTATCAGCTTATCTGGAAACGTTTTACTGCCAGTAGAATGGCGAATGCAGTATATGAAACAACTACCGTGAACATTGCAGCGGGAGAATACAATTTCCACGTTTCTACTTCACGACTTGCGTTTGAAGGTTTTATGTCGGTGTATGTGGAAGCTGATGAGGAGAAGGCTTCCAAACAGGCGGTGTTGAAATCGTTGGATGAAGACACAAAGCTTGCATTGGAAGAATTAGATCCAAAACAGCACTTTACCCAGCCACCAGCACATTATACAGAAGCATCATTGGTTAAGGCGTTAGAAGAATTGGGAATTGGTCGTCCAAGTACCTATTCTCCAACCATTACGACTATTTTGGCGAGAAGATATATTACCAAAGAGCAGAAGAATCTATATGTGACTGAAATTGGTGAAGTTGTAAACAATATCATGAAGGAATCTTTCCCAACCATCGTAGATGAGAATTTTACTGCAAATATGGAATCACTGTTGGATGGTGTTGCAGAAGGAAATGTAAACTGGAAGATGGTAATTTCAAATTTCTATCCAGATTTGGAAAGCGCAGTAGAAAAGGCTGAGCAGGAATTGGAAAAGGTTGAGATTGCAGATGAAGTTTCTGAAGAAATCTGTGAAGAATGTGGCAGAAACATGGTAATTAAATATGGACCACATGGTAAGTTTTTAGCATGTCCTGGGTTCCCAGAATGTAAGAATACGAAGCCATATTTTGAAAAGATTGGACAGTCATGTCCAGAATGTGGCAAAGATATCGTTATCAAGAGAACCAGAAAAGGCCGTAAATACTATGGTTGTATCGATTATCCAAATTGCGAATATATGAGCTGGAATAAGCCTGCCAAGGAAGAGGAAAAGAAAGAAAATTAAAAGAATTTTCTAACATTTTGTTGAATTGTCAGAAAAATTATGCTAAAATCTATGCATAAAAATACGGAGGGCACTAGAATGAGCGTCCAATTATTAGATAAAACTAGAAAAATCAATAAACTTCTTCACAATAACAATTCATCAAAGGTTGTATTTAATGATATTTGTGAGGTGCTTACAGGAATTTTGGAATCGGATATTCTTGTTATCAGCAAAAAAGGCAAGGTTTTAGGGTCTAGCGATTGTAAAAGCGTAGATGTAATAGAAGAGCTTATTGTCGATGAAGTCGGTGGATTTATTGATCCAGACTTGAACGAAAGACTGCTTGGAATTTTGTCTACCAAAGAAAACGTAAATCTTGAGACGCTTGGTTTTGGAGATGGAACACGCAAATATCGTGCGATTATTTCGCCAATTGATATCGCAGGAGAACGTTTGGGCACTTTGTTTATTTATCGCAGCGATAGAGAATATGATATTGATGATATTATTCTGACAGAATATGGTACTACGGTAGTGAGCTTGGAAATGCTTCGTTCTGTAAATGAAGAGAATGCAGAAGAAGAGCGCAAAGTGGCGATTGTGAAATCGGCGATTAGTACCTTATCTTTCTCTGAATTGGAAGCAATTATTCATATTTTCGAGGAATTAGAAGGAAATGAAGGAATTTTGGTTGCGAGTCGTATTGCGGACAGAGTTGGCATTACCCGTTCGGTAATTGTAAATGCGCTTCGTAAGTTTGAGAGTGCCGGTGTCATTGAATCACGTTCTTCAGGAATGAAAGGAACCTACATAAAAGTAGTAAATGATGTGGTTTTCGAAGAACTGAACAAGTTGAAAAAATACAAGAAATAGTAATTTTGTACAAAAATACATTATTTTATCATGGATGAATATTGTAAAAGGACTTAGGTTTCTAAGTCCTTTTTTTGTCGTAAAGGCTTGATTTTAAAGGGTTTGTAGCAATTTTTTAGACAATTCCAGAAAATGTCAAAAAACTACATATTGTTGACAACTAAGACAAAAATACACAATATTGTGTAATTTTTGCAAATTTCACTTGAGTTTTTTGCTCCATCATTTATAATATGTATGATGGACTAGGATGAGATAAGTATATGGAGGGAAGGAATATGATTTCAACAGATGCTTTTAGTTATATCAATGTATTAGATAAAGCGGCAGATGCCAGCTGGACAAGAGAAAACTTAATTGCAAATAATATCGCAAATGCAGATACTCCAGGATACAAGAGACAGGATATTGATTTTCAGTCCGTATTAAGAAATGAGTTGAGTAACTATAAATACATGAATCTCGACCAGAAGATGAATGCGGTGGATTTGAGCAAATTAAATCCGACGGTTTATACAGACCATGGCAATTTTTCATATCGTTTGGATCGTAATAATGTGGATATTGATACAGAACAGGTAGAACTTGCTTCCGAACAGATTAAGTATCAGGCACTTACAAGCAGTATTACCTCAGAGTTTCAGAGATTACAGACCGTGATTAAATAATTGATTGGAAAGGGGATTAGAGTATGGGATTATTTCAGTCTTTTAACATTAGCGCATCTGGTATGACCGCACAGCGTTTTCGTACCGACATCATTGCAGAGAATATTGCAAACGTAAATACAACATCTACTGAAAGTGGTGGACCATATCGTCGTAAAATCGTTACTTTCCAGGAAAAGGATGTAACACCATTTAGCCAGTATTTTTCACATTCCAAAAATAAAGCAGTTGGTAATGGGGTAAAAATAACCAAGGTTTCAGAGGATTATGAAACCGATTTTATCATGGAATATGACCCATCTAATCCGGACGCGGATGAAAATGGTTACGTGTCTTATCCAAACGTAAACACCGTAACAGAAATGACGAACTTAATTGATGCTACACGTGCTTATGAAGCAAATGCAACAGCTTTTGAGGCAAGCAAGAATATGGCACTTACAGGACTTAATATTGGCAAATAATTTTAGTGAATAGATTTTGAAAAGGAAAATAGGTACACAGTATGGATGTTTCAGGTTTAAACAGCATAGTGGGGCTGACAGGATTAACAGGTACTTCTAGTACCAATAATTCTGCCTTGTCTCATTTATCAAATGAGGATATTACCAGCATTTACTCCGCTTACAATGACACACTCTCCTCGATATCAGGTATATCGGACGAAGTGACCGGAGACTTTAGCTCTATTTTAGATTCTATGATGACTTCTTTGAATGAAACGAATACATTACAGAATCGAGCAGAAGCGGCGGCTATTGAGTTTGCGTTAGGGGAATCAGTAAATACACATGATTTACTTATCGCACAGACCAAGGCAAATACCGCATTACAGTATACAGTAGCAGTAAGAGATAAGCTCATCGAAGCATATCAGCAGATTATGCAGATGCAGATTTAATAAACAGAGGGGATATGAATTATGCCAGAACAGGTAAAACAAATTTTAGATAAAATTGTAGAGTGGTGGAAGAAATTTAATAACAAACAGAGAATCCTTTTAATTAGTGCTTTTTCTGTTGTTATGATTGCTTTGGTGATTCTTGGAGTAGTTATGACAACACCATCTTACGATCATTTACATACATGTAAGGACTATACAGAAGCAGCAAAAATTGAAGAAATTCTAGCTTCAGATGAAACGATTGAGTATACCTTTAATGAAAAGACATTGAGCTTTAGTGTAAAAGAAGAGGACTTAGGAAAGGCGAGTATGCTTTTAGGCTCCAGCCAGATTGAGCTTACAAGCTATAGCATCAGTAATGTTGTTGACGGAAGCTTTACTAAAACAGAAGCAGATAAGCAGAAAGCATATCAGGATTATCTGGAAAAGAAATTTGCAGATGATATCGATGATTTGGTTATGGTAGAAAGTGCAAAGGTTACTTTAACACTTCCAGAGGATGATGGAACCATTCTTTCTAGAGAAGAGAGTGCAACTGCTGCGATTAAGCTGAATTTAAGTGGTGAAATGGATTCGGATCAGGCACATGCGTTAGCAATGTTCGTAGCGACCCAGATTGGAAATAAAACAACAGAAGGTATAACCATTATTGACCAGAATGCCAATGTGATTTATTCGGGTGCAGATTCCCAGTCTTCTATGGGTGTAGCTTCTACACAGTTGACATACAAAGAAAAGTTAGAAAATGCAATCAAAAAAGAGATTTCTGATGTTTTGGTAAAATCTAAGGTGTTTGCAGATGTTCATGTTGCAATGAACTTAAATGTAAACTTCGACCAGAAGGAAACGGTAAAAACAGAGCTTGGCATTCCAAATGGTATGGATGGCGGTGCTGTTATGCAGGAATCACTATATGATATGGTAACAAACCAGGGATATGAAGGCGGTGTTCCAGGAACCGATAACAATGATGATACCACCTATGTTATCGAAGATGGTACGCTTGGTCATACGGAAATTTCAGAATCCGATACGATTTATGATTATGATAAGACCGTTACAACGATTTTAGGTAATGGTGGAGATATTGTTTATGACAGTAGTTCTGCTATGGTTATGGCGACCAAGTATATCACTTATGATGAAGCTGAGGTAAGAGCGGCTGGCTTGTTAGACGATATGACTTGGGAAGAATTCAAGGCAGCAAACAGCGAAACCAGAGTGGTAGAAGTAGATGAAAGCTATGTAAATGCGATTGCAAATGCAACAGGATTTTCCGCAAAATCAATTACATTCATGTGTTATGAAGAGCCACAGTTCTTCGATGAAGTAGATGATGGCAGAAATATCATGGATTATGCACAGATTATCGTTTGTGTACTGATTTTCGCACTTCTTGGATATGTAGTATTCCGTAGTACAAGAACACAGAAGACAGAAGAAATCGCACCAGAAATTTCAGTGGAATCCTTGTTAGAATCTACTACAGCAGCACAGGAATCTTTAGAGGATATCGGATATAATGAAAAATCTGATGTAAGAATTATGATTGAAAAATTCGTAGATGAAAATCCAGATGCGGTTGCGTCCTTGTTACGTAACTGGCTCAATGAGGATTGGGAGTAAAGTATGAGCGAAGAATATAATGGAGTCCAAAAAGCGGCGATTTTGTTAATTGCCCTTGGCCCAGAAAAGGCGGCTACTATTTTTAAGCACCTGAAAGAAGAAGAAATTGAAGAATTGACTTTGGAGATTGCGAATACTCGTAGCATATCCCCACAGACCAAGGAAGACATTATGATGGAATTCTATCAGATTTGTCTGGCTCAGCAGTATATTGCAGAGGGTGGTATTGGCTATGCGAAGGAACTTTTGGAGAAGGCACTTGGTCAGGAGGCTGCACAGAACGTAATTATGAAGCTGACAGCATCTCTTCAGGTTCGTCCATTCGAATTCGTTCGAAAGACAGACCCAAGCCAGTTGCTGAACTTTATCCAGGACGAACATCCACAGACAATCGCTATGATTTTGTCTTATTTGGCACCGGGTCAGTCGGCACTTGTATTAGGTGCATTGCCACCTGAAAAACAGGCAGATGTTGCGAAACGTATTGCAATGATGGACCGTACTTCGCCTGACGTTATCAAAGAAGTAGAACGTGTATTAGAACGTAAGCTTGCTTCCCTTGTAAATCAGGATTACACCATTGTGGGTGGCGTTGACTCTATCGTTAGTATCTTGGGCAATGTTGACCGTGGTACAGAAAAACATATTATGGAATCTCTTGAAATTGAAGAGCCAGAATTGGCAGATGAAATCCGTAAGAAGATGTTCGTATTCGAAGATATTCTTCTTCTGGACGACAGAGCAATTCAGCGTGTGCTTCGTGAAGTTGATAATGCGGATCTTGAGCTTGCACTTAAGAGCACAACCGAAGAGGTACAGAATGTTGTATTCAAGAACCTGTCAAAACGTCTTGCTGCTATGATCAAGGAAGATATGGAATTTATGGGACCAGTTCGTATGAAGGACGTAGAAGAAGCACAGCAGAAGATTGTTGGTATTATTCGAAGATTAGAAGATTCTGCAGAAATCGTTATTTCCCGTGGTGGAGGTGATGATATCGTTGTCTAATTTATTGAAACAACAATATGTCATAAATTATGGGAGTGAAACCCGTATCATTAATGCAGATGACAGATATAAGACAGAAGGTATAAAAACCTCCTTTGGAGGAGCTGTTTTGCCAGAAGGAATTACAGGCAGTTCCATTCCAACTAGCGAAGAAATTATTGATGGTTTTTTAGCAGGGCTAGAAGTGGAGGAAGTGCAGCTTGAGCCAGAAATTAAACCAGAAGAAATTTTGGAACAGGCCCGTGCAGAAGCAGACGGAATTCTCATTGCAGCTCGTTTAGAAGCTGAAAAAATGGCAGATAATGCTAAAATGCAGGCGGAACTTTTATTCGAGCAGAAGAAGCAGCAGGGATATCAGGAAGGTGTTTCCAAGCTTCAGGATGAGGTGTTGGAACATAAGGCAAAACTCCAGGCAGAGTTTGACGAGAAGAATCAGATGCTGCAAGCAGAATATGAAGCAAAGCTGGATACATTGGAAGCGGATATGGTAGATGTGATGATTCGCGTATTCCATAAGGTTTTTAATGTTCAATTTGATAATAAAAAACAGATTTTACTGCATTTGATTAAAGATACATTACTTGGAATCGATGCTGGAAAGAATTTTATCATTCGTGTCGCTGAAAGTAATTACAAGTTTATTGAGTCACATGTAGAAGATATCAAAGAAAAAATTGGAAATGATGTCAGTATTGATGTGGTAAATGATATGAATCTAGAGGAAAATGATTGTATCATTGAGACTCCAACTGGGGTTTATAATTGTGGCGTTGATATGGTGCTTTCTAACCTTGAAAAAGACATCAGATCCCTTTGTAGGTAATACAAGTGGTAAAAGAAGCAGAGAAGTATTTGCAACTATTGGATAAACAATTTTATAAAAGTTATGGAAAAGTTTCCACTGTAGTAGGGTTAACGGTTGAATCTCTTGGACCAAAGGCCAGATTAAATGATTTGTGTAAGATTTACATCGATAAAGATATGTCGAAGTATGTCATGGCTGAGGTTGTAGGCTTTCAGGATTCAAAGTTAATCCTAATGCCAGTTGATAGTGTAGAAGGTGTTGGTGTAGGCTGTGTGGTGGAAAACACTGGAAAACCGCTGGAAGTTCCAGTAGGGTTTGAGCTTTTAGGGCATACTCTGGATGGAATCGGACGTATGACAGATATGGAAGAAGATTATTTGGATTTGCCTTTATCCTATCCATTGGAGGCACTTCCACCAGACCCAATGAGCCGTAAGATTATTGATGAGATTTTACCTTTGGGTGTAAAAGCGGTGGATGGCCTGATTACCATTGGAAAAGGCCAGCGTCTTGGTATCTTTGCTGGTTCTGGTGTAGGAAAAAGTACCTTGATGGGTATGTTTGCCCGTAATACCAAAGCAGATATCAATGTGATTGCCTTAATTGGCGAACGTGGCCGTGAGGTACGAGAATTTATTGAACGTGACTTGGGGCCAGAAGGTATGGCACGTTCAGTTGTTGTTGTAGCAACATCGGATAAACCGGCCTTGATTCGTAATAAAGCAGCCAAAACTGCTACAGCTATAGCAGAGTATTTCCGTGACCAAGGAAAAGATGTCCTTTTGATGATGGACTCCTTGACTCGATTTTCTATGGCACAGCGTGAGATTGGTTTGGCATCAGGGGAACCACCCGTTACCAGGGGATATCCACCAAGTGTATATGCGGAAATGCCGAAGCTTTTGGAACGAGCTGGGACTTCAGATGTTGGCTCTATTACAGGTTTGTACACGGTCTTAGTAGACGGTGATGACATGAATGAACCGATTACAGATACGGCTCGTAGTATTTTGGACGGACATATTATGTTGGACCGTAAGCTGGCACATAAGAATCATTATCCTGCGATTGATGTATTGCAGAGTATTTCCCGTGTTATGAGTGCGATTGTTACGAAGGAACATAAGGCACAGGCGGGGAAACTTCGTAATGTGTTGGCGACATATAGCGAGGCAGAGGATTTGATTAATATTGGGGCATATAAAAATGGCTCCAACCCAGATATCGACTATGCAATACGAAAGATTCGTGCCGTAAATGGATATTTGTGTCAGGCTACGGATGAGAAATTTTTATTAGACGAGGAACTGGATCTTTTAGGACAATTATTTGCAGATTAATTGGCGGTGAATTATGGCGAAGTTCAGATACAGAATGCAAAATATTCTGGATGTAAAAATGAAATTGGAATCTCAGGCGAAAATTGCATACGGTATCGCGAATCAAAAGTATCTGGAGGAGCAGAAGAAACTGCAGGAGATTATTCTTCGCCGTGCTTCCTACGAAAAGATTTTGAAAGAGAGTATGATGGGGACGATAGATGTTCGTCAGGTTTCTCATGCGAGAGCAGATGTAAATACGATGAAAACGCTTATGCGTCGTCAGATGATTGAGGTCCATAAGGCAGAAATGCAGATGGAGGATGCCAGAAAGGTATTGAATGAAGTTATGATGGAACGTAAGACGCATGAAAAGCTAAAAGAAAAGGCGTTTGAACAGTTTAAGGAAGAACTGAAAGCGGAAGAAAGCAAAGAAATTGACCAATTAGTAAGTTATACTTACAACAATAGATAAGGAGTTTTCTTATGCCATTGTTTAAGAAAAAAGATAAAATAAATGATGTAAAATTAGATAAAGATGGCAAGCCTATTGAAATCGATGAAGATATGGAGGATGGGCTTGGGAATAAAATAGTCATGGTGTTTGTAACACTTTTGGTTATTTTGATTTGGCTTGGTATTATTGTACTATTTATCAAAGGTGATTTTGGCGGATTTGGGTCTACAGTTCTTCGTCCAATGATTAAGGATGTGCCATATTTGAACTGGATTCTTCCAGAAACGAATGATTTGGAGGATAGTACCGAATATCAATTCGAGACGATTGAGGATGCGATTGACCGAATCAAAGAGCTCGAAGCACTCTTGGATACAGAGCTGTCGACGAATGCCGACCATTCGGATTTGATTGCGGAATTACAGGCACAAATTGCAGAGCTTGAAGTGTATAAATTAGAACAGGATGAATTCGAAAAAAATAAAGAAAAATTCTATGAAGAGGTTGTTTTTTCGGATGAAGCACCCGATATAAAAGAATATAGGACCTATTATGAAAGCATTGATCCGGAGAATGCTGAGGTTTTATATAAACAGGTTGTAGAACAGCTTGCTTACAGAGAAGAAGTTGAGACGTATGCTAAGACATATTCTTCCATGAAAGCGAAGGAAGCTGCCGCAATCTTTGATACCATGACAGATGATTTGCAATTGGTTGCAGACATATTGTTAAATATGAGTACGCAGGCAAGGGCAGACATCCTTGGTAAAATGGATCCAGAAAATGCAGCGAAGCTGACTGCAATTATGGAACCAGACAATTAAATATTGAGAAAGGAGGACTTGCATGACAACAGCAAATCTTATGAATGTGCCTTCTGTGAAAGGAAATGTTTCAGCACAGGTGGATGCATCGAAGAAGTTGCAGGAAGAGAGTTTGGATATCGCAGAGGTTTTTGCAGGACTGATGAATCAGACCATAGATTTTCCAAATTCGACGGTGGATGATACGTCTTCCAACATGGATGTTTCAAAGACGAACAGTAAACAGTCTCCAGCTGAATCCTACGAGCGTTACAGCTATCAGGATAAGCAGATTGATACAGCCAAAGAACCTAGCATGGAAGAAAAGCTAGAAGAAGCTGGCGATGTATTGGAACAGGCGGGCGAAGAAATCATTGATACACTGACAGAGAAATATGGTGTCGATGAGGAAACCATTCAGAATCTCTTAAACGATATGGGACTAAGTGCCCTGGATTTATTAAATCCACAGAATTTAGTGAGTTTTATCGTGCAGCTGACTGGTGTAGCCTCTGGGGAAGAATTGTTACTGGATGAAAACTTCTTAAGTGTAATGGAAACCATGAACCATTTAGCAGATGGATTGATGAATGACCTGAATGTAGACATGAATGGTTTACAGGAACTGGTTGCTGAAATGGATTTGGTGACAACGACAGAAGAAGTACCTACGGAATTTCAAGAAGTTTTGAATGAAGTGTTAAGTGATGTGGAAGGTCTGGAAAGCACAGAAATGACAGATGCTTCGGCGGTGGAACAGGTTGCAGATGACGCGGTGGAAACACAGAATGTAAAAGCAGAGCAGTCGCCAGAAGCCACAGTAGAAGAGCAGGATGAAACTTCAGAAATCAAAGTAGAGAAACAGGAGGAGTCTTTCGCGAAAGAAACGAATGATTCGGAAGAAGCAGCGGTAGGTCAGGAGCGAAGCGAAGGACAAGGTTTTAGCAGAGAACAGAATTCAGAAGGAAATTCTCTTTTGAATCACAATGCGAATGAAACCATCGTAAACACACAGACTACAGTAAATGTAAGTCAGGCAGTAGAAATGCCACAGATGACACAATTTAGTTCATATCTTTCTGCAGATACCATGCAGATTATGGAACAGGTTGTTCAGCAGATGAGAGTGACAATCTCAAATGAAATCACAACAATGGAAATGCAGATGAATCCGGAAAATCTTGGCAAGGTATATGTAAACATTTCCAGTGAAGAAGGAGTTGTAAATGCACAATTCCATGCAACAAATGAAGTGGTGAAAGAAGCATTAGAAGCTCAGATTTCAACTCTTCGAGAAAGTTTGAATCAGGCAGGTGTAAAGGTAGATGCTATCGAGGTTACCATTGCATCCCATGAATTTGAACGAAATTTAGAGCAGAATCATCAGAGCCCAGAAGAGCAGATGAATGCTCAGGAAACAAACGAAAAGAAACGCCGTAATCTTAACCTTGATTCGTTAGATGAATTGAGTGGTATGATGACGGAAGAAGAAGCATTAGTTGCGCAGATTATGAGAGATAACGGAAACTCCGTTGATTTCACCGCGTAAAAGGAGAGTTCTTATGGCAAATATTATTGCACCAGTAGAAGACGGAAAGCTCAATTATGAGTATACCGACAATTCCAAAAAGAATGGAATTAATCCAACCGGTTCTACCTTGGGTTATGACCAGTTCTTACAGCTGTTATGTGCAGAAATGCAGTATCAGGACCCTCTTGAACCAACCAGTAATACAGACTATGTAGCACAGATGGCAACCTTCTCACAGTTGGAAGCAACATTATCTCTTGCGGCAACTCAGGAAAGTGCAAATGCCAGCAACTTAGTAGGAAAGCAGGTTATCTTAAAAGTTACTAGTGAAACAACCGGTCAGACATCTTATGTCGATGGTAGAGTAGATTATGTAATGTACGAAAATGGAGAGGTTTTCCTTTCAGTCAATGATCAGCTTTATCCAGCAAGCACATTAGATACGGTAGCGGATTCAGAATACTACGAAGGTGTTACAATAGCAACCTCATTAAAGGATATGGTAGGAAGCTTACCACTTATGGAAAATCTTACTGTGGAATGGGAGAAAGCAGTAACACAGTTGAGAGATGTTTATGAAGGAATGACAGATTATCAGAAACAGTTTGTTCCTACAGAGACCCTTAATACCTTAAAAACCTATGAGGACAGAATGAAAGAACTTTTAGCTCAGGCAGAAGAGAATGGTTCGGGAGACGAAATCGTAACAGCATAAAAATAATGGTAACGGAGGTTTGATTATGCATCAGATATCCAACCAGTTTTTATCCATTGAACAAATTACCGATCAATATTTAAATAAGTCGCAAAATGTGAAAGCAAATGCTTTGCCAGATGTTCCTTTCGAGGAGATATTAAGACAAAAGCAGACGCAGAATGTGATGGAGCAGTCGGAACTGAAATTTTCGAAGCATGCAGCCAATCGTCTGAATGACAGAAATATTGCTCTTACTGATGCACAGAATGTTCGATTGGAAAATGGAGTAAAACAGGCAAGTGAAAAAGGGATAACAGAATCCCTGGTATTGATTGATTCGCTGGCATTTATTGTAAATGTACCGAACAAAACGGTTGTAACAGCTATGGATCAAACAGAAACAAACAGTAATATATTTACAAATATTGACGGAGCAGTCATTATTTAGCTGGACCTTATGGAAGCTAACGTTTTCTGAATGACAGAAGAAAACAAACTGCTCAAACTTAGGAGGTCATTAATTATGATGAGATCACTTTACTCTGCTGTGTCAGGTTTAAAGACACATCAGACAAGAATGGACGTTATCGGTAACAATATCGCAAACGTTAATACAGAAGCATTTAAATCATCACGTGTAACCTTTACAGAAATTATGTATCAGACAACAGCTAGTGCATCAGGTGGTAATGCTGCAACTGGTATCGGTGGTGTAAACGCAAAGCAGATTGGTCTTGGTGTTTCTACAGGTGCTACATCTATCGCAATTACAACAGCAGGTGCGGCAGAAACAACCGGTAACCCATTCGACTTAAAGCTTACAGACAGCCAGTCAACCAACTTCTTCATCGTAAGTGACGGAACAAGTAATTTCTTTACACGTTCTGGTTCTTACTATGTAGATGGTAACGGATTCCTCTGTATGACTTCTACAGGTTATACATTAATGGGATGGCAGATTGACCCTACAACAGGCGAAATCAAAAAGGATACCGTATCTGCACTTCAGGTTATGTCAGCTGACAACCAGACATCGGCTCCAGAAGCTACAACATTAGCAAAAGCATCTGGTGTTTTAGATAAGAATGACCCTAACGTAACAAGTGAAGATGGTTATGTTATGACATTAGGTTTCTATGATGATTTGGGATATGCTTATACTGCAAAATTCTCAATTCGTCCACTGAATACAGGCGATGCAGCATACGATAAGGCAAAATACACCGTTTCTTTGGCTAGTATTTTGGATTCGAATGGTGCAGATTACTTAGAAGCATATAACGAAATGGCAACACAGAATGGTGGAACTACCATTTCCTTGAATCAGTTGATTACACAGTATCAGAAAAATGCAAATGGCGAAGTAATTGGTCGTGCATTGGATGCAAATGGAAATCCAACTGGTGGAAACGTAGTGCTTGAAAAAACTGCTGCTGGTGACTGGGTTGTTCGAGATACAGGTGCTGCTGCAGAACCTAACCTTTACGACCTTATCAATGGACCACAGAGTGCAAGCTGTGTATTAGAATTTGACCCAGATGACGGTAAATTCGTATCTATCGGTGGTGCAGAAAATGATTCTATCGTATTAAACTTAAGAGATTTCCTTTCTACCATTGGTGCAGATGGAAGTAACTTTAAGGATATTGAAGTGGATTTCAGCTCTTGTAAGAACTTAAATAACAGCGGAACATCTACCATGAACGTATTAAAAGGTATCAATGGTGATGGTGTTGGTAAAAAGCTTGGTGCGTTAACAGGCCTTTCTGTTGATTCATCTGGTAAAATCTTTGGTACTTATGATAATGGTAATACCGTTCTTTTGAGCCAGATTGCAGTAGCACAGTTCTCAAATGCTTCTGGTCTTGAAAAAGTAGGCAGTAACTGTTACCAGACAACCTTGAACTCTGGTGATTTCGATGGTATCGGTGTAGAGGTTTCTGCAGACGGTAGTGCGATTTCAACTGGTGAGTTAGAAATGTCAAACGTTGACCTTTCTGCACAGTTTACAGACATGATTATTACACAGCGTGGTTTCCAGGCAAACTCCCGTGTAATCACAACTTCCGACACATTATTGGAAGAATTAATCAATCTTAAGAGATAATTTACTAAGAACTGAATAAAAATGTCGAAAAAGGGAAATGATTTCGGTCATTTCCCTTTACATTTGACGCAAAGTCTAGTAAAATCATATAAAGGTTTAATCTGCATACTTGGACTTACTATGCCCAAATGCAAGGGTGGTATACAAGATTTAGTGGTTCATGTAGCAGTATGACCCAAATTATATTAGGAAGGTGTCACGTATGGATATAGCATCTTTAGCCGGTATTTTACTCGGTGTAGTAATGGTAGTTTTCGGTATTTTCTCCAGTGGTGGGTTCGAAGCTTTTAAAAACTTCGTTGACTTGCCATCAGTATTTATTACCATCGGTGGTTCTATCAGTTCGGTTATGACTGCACATAAATTACCAGACTTTATCAATGGTTTTAAGTCAATTAGTCTTCCTTTCCAGGATAAAGTAGTAGATCCAGGTCAGGTAATCAAACAGATTATTGATTTGTCTAATATTGGTCGTAAGGAAGGTCTTCTTGCTTTGGAAGAAGCGGCGAATAATATCGAGGATGATTTCTTGAAGAAAGGTATTATGCTTGTTGTGGATGGTACGGATCCAGAGTTGGTACGTGGCATTTTGGAGACAGACCTTTACTGTTTACAGGATCGTCATGGTAAGGTAATTGGTTTCTGGGAAAAATGGGCTGAAATGGGTCCAGCATGGGGTATGATTGGTACACTGATTGGTCTGGTTAACATGTTAAAGACCTTAAGTGATCCGGATTCTATCGGTCCTCAGATGGCGGTAGCACTCCTTACTACATTGTATGGTTCGCTGATTGCAAACTGGTTGTGTATTCCGATTTCGAACAAGTTAAAAGCAAATGATGCTTTAGAAGTTATTATGCGAGAGATTACAATTGAAGGTCTTCTTTCGATTCAGGCTGGTGAAAACCCACGAGTTATTGAAGAGAAATTGAAATCCTTCTTAGCACCATCTGTTCGTAATGCTTTATCTGAACAGGGCGATTCCCTTGGAGGTGACGAATAGTGGCAAAGAAAAAACAAGCAGAAGCTCCGAAAGGCTCGCCTGCATGGATGTCGACGTTCTCGGATTTAATGAATCTGCTCCTTTGCTTCTTCGTACTTTTGTTCTCGATGTCGACGGTTAGTGAAGAGAAGTTCGAAATGGTAATCGCTTCCTTACAATCCAAGATTAGTATTTTCAGTCAGGGAAGTACTAGTATTGGCGAAGGTTCTATGGTAGGCGGTGGTATTCGTCAGTTAGAGTTTTTAGATAATTACTATAACGAATTAGCGAACTCTCAGAGCGAAGAAGAGAATGAAGAAGAAGAGGATTTAAAAGACAAGTATGCAGAAGAGGCTTTGAAAGAATCCGAAGAAATGGCTGAGGATATTCAGGATGCAGTAGACCAGATGGGACTTTCGAATGCGGTAGAGATTGAGTTTGATGAGCAGTATGTCATGTTGAATTTAAGCGGCGCGATTTTGTTTGAATCTGGTAAAGCAGAAATTATGCCAGAAGCAGAGTTGATTTTACAAAAGGTTGCAGTTGTTTTGAAACAATATGACAAGAATATCATTGAAATAGAAGGACATACGGATAATGTACCTCTTGCTTCTAGCAGCAAGTATGAAAGTAATGACGTGTTATCTATGTATCGTGCCTTATCAGTAGCGGATTTGATTCGTGAAGAGACGAAATTAAATCCTGCATATATCAAATCTTCAGGACGTGGGGATTTTGTTCCAATCGCGGACAATAGCACATCAGAAGGACGAGCAAGAAACCGTAGAGTTGTAATCAAGATTTACAATTCTTACAGCTCAAATATTGAGGAATAAAGGGGATTGGTTTTTATGAAGAAGAATTTAATGACAGTAATTATCTTGGCTTTGGTATTTGCAAACTTTGTGTTGACAGCAATTATGATGTTTACAGTTGTTCCAACAACACAGAAAGCAAATGAACTCATTACAAAGGTTTGCGAAGCGATTGATTTAGAGTTGAATAGTGGTGCTGCAACAGGCTTATCAAATTTACCAGTTGACCAGATTGCTATCTACAGTGTAAGTAGTGGTGAGACAATGACAATAAACTTAGCGGATGGTGACCATTATGCATTGGTTGCGGTGTCTCTTTCTATCAACAAAGAAAGCGATAGATATAAAGATTCGACAACTACAATTTTAACAGAACAGGAATCAATTATAAAAAATACCATCAATCAAGTGATTCGTCAGTATTCCAAAGATGAGCTTTTAAAGAATGATGAAAAAGCACAGGATGAGATTTGCAAGAGTCTCCAGAAAACCTATGGTGCTGATTATATAGTTGGTGTAAACTTCTCAACATTAACAGCACAATAATCGGTGGTTGAAATTTTCGTTACAGGTGGTGAATAGAGAATGGGTGACGTTTTATCTCAAAACGAGATAGACGCGTTACTGAACGCGTTAAGTAGTGGCGAGTTAGATGTAGATGAAATTAAAGAAAATGGCGAGAAACAGGTAAAAGATTACGATTTTGCCAGACCATCCAAATTCTCAAAAGAACATCTTCGAACTCTGGAGATTATCTTCGAACACTATGGAAGATTATTATCGACAAACCTTCCAGTGTATTTGAGAAAGAATGTTCAGATTGAAGTTATGAATTCGGAAGCGGTTACATATCAGGAGTTTTCCAATGCGCTTTCTAATCCAGTTCTTCTTGGAATTGTAAACTTTGCACCTTTGCAGGGTAGTATTATTATCGAAATGGCTACCAATTTAGGGTATGCGATTGTCGATCGAATGTTAGGTGGCAAAGGCGAGTCTTTGGAAAAGATGCGTGAGTACTCAGAGATTGAGCTGCTCATTCTAGAGAGAATCTTTGTTGTTTGTGTCAATCTGTTGCATGAGCCATGGCAGAATGTAGTGGAGATACATCCGAGATTGGAACGTATTGAGACGAACTCGCAGTATGCACAGATTATATCTCCAAGTGAGATGATTGCGATTATCACAATCAATGTCAAAATTGGAGATGTAGAAGGACTTATGAATGTTTGTCTTCCATATATTACAGTGGAAGACGTTATTGATAAATTAAATACCAAGTACTGGTATGCCAATATGCAGCAATACGATGAGACGGATTATGCAGATGCAATTGAAGTTTTGATTCGTAAGGCACAAATTCCATTAAAAGCAGTATTGGGAAGTAGTACGATTTCCGTAAGCGATTTTTCGATGCTTCAGGTAGGGGATATCATTCGATTAGATCGAAAAGCAGAGGAAGAATTGGACGTTTATGTAGGAAATATTAGAAAATTCACTGCATTGCCAGGGGCATCTGGTGACAATTATGCAGTGAGGGTCACAGAAGTGATCAGAGAGGAGCAATAGGGGTATGGATGGAGTATTATCACAAGAAGAAATCAGTGCATTACTTAATGATCCAAGTAATAGTGCGCCAGCAGCAGATAGATTAACAGAAGTGGAAAAAGATGCCATTGGCGAGATTTCCAATATCAGTATGGGAACTGCAGCAACTACACTGTTTTCTCTTGTTAATCGTAAAGTAGAGATTTCAACACCAGTTGTATCGTATGCAACCTGGGATGATTTGGCACAGTCTTATGAAAAGCCATGTGTATTCATTCGAATTGCATATACCGTTGGTCTTGATGGAAGCAACATTTTAGTGTTGAAGGAAAATGACGTTAAAATTATCACGGACCTGATGATGGGTGGTGATGGAACCAATATCGATGGAGAATTGGGCGAACTTCATCTTAGTGCGATTAGTGAAGCGATGAACCAGATGATGGGTTCTTCTGCGACATCACTTTCCTCTATGCTGAATAAGACAATCGATATCAGTCCACCTATGGCAGACTTGATTGACTTGAAAGATCAGGTAGATGAAGCTTCGATTGATGAATTCTTATCAAAAGAATTTGTTCGTATCACATTCCGTATGGAAATTGGGGATTTGGTAGATAGTGAAATCATGCAGTTGTATCCTGTATCATTTGCACGAGAGATGTGCGAAGGTGTAACCAAAATGATGGAATTGGATACGCAGAGTGTAAAAGAACCAACACCGGCACCTGCACCAACGCCAGCACCAGCACCTGCACCAACGCCAGCACCAGCGGCTCCAGTTCAGCCAGCAATGGATATGAATGCACAGCCGATGATGCAACAGCCAATGATGGGGCAGCCGATGATGATGCAGCAACCAATGATGATGCAACAGCCAATGATGATGCAGCAACCAGTCAATGTTCAGCCTGCACAGTTTGGTTCCTTTACCAATGTTCCAGTAGGGGTATATCAGCCAGAAAACATCAATTTGATTATGGATGTTCCATTGGAAGTTACCGTTGAGTTGGGAAGAACCAGCAAATCTATTTCGGATATTTTGGATTTTGGTCCAGGAAAGATTATTGAATTAGAACGAGTAGCAGGAGAACCAATTGACGTATTGGTAAATGGCAAGTTTGTTGCGAAAGGTGAAGTAGTTGTAATTGAAGAAAGTTTTGGTGTGCGTATTACAGAAATCGTAAACGCAGTTCCAATTCCACAGTAATAGAAATGAGGAGATATAGAAATGGGAAAAAACATTTTAATTTGTGACGATGCAGCATTTATGAGAATGATGATTAAAGATATTCTTTCTAAAAACGGATACAACGTTGTTGGAGAGGCAGAAAATGGTGCAGTTGCAGTAGAAAAGTATTCAGAATTAAAACCGGATTTAGTTCTTATGGATATTACTATGCCAGAAATGGATGGTATTCAGGCATTAAAGAAGATTAAAGAAAAAGATGGAAATGCTTCTGTTATTATGTGTTCTGCAATGGGTCAGCAGGCAATGGTTATTGAATCCATCCAGGCTGGTGCAAAAGACTTTATTGTAAAACCATTCCAGGCAGATCGTGTATTAGAAGCTGTGAAAAAAGTAGTAGGATAGTATGAAAATAGTGATGTTATCATTAACTGCATCCATGGAAAGCTTTCTTCAATTAATTAGTGCATTGCTTATTTTTGCTTTCGTGCTTTTGATTACATATTTTACAACCCGCTGGGTAGGCAGCTATCAGAAAGTGCGAATGAAAAGTAGAAATCTGCAGATTCTAGAGAGTTTGTCTGTAGGCAATAATAAATCGATTTGTTTGCTGAAAACAGGTACGGAATATTTAGTGGTTGCAGTAGGAAAAGATGAGATTCATCCACTTGTTACGTTGCAAGAGGAACAGTTGACGGATACCGCCTTTCTAAATGAAGGGGTTGAGATGACGGCAGGTGGCGAATCATTCCAAGAAATTTTGGGACAACTGAAAGATAAAATGTCCAAGAAATAGGTAGTTTATGAACAAGTGGAAAAAGGCTTACTGCATACTTTCGTTTGTATTTGCAGTATGTGTATTTGCGTTTACAATTGTATATACGTTTGCTGAGCCTACAGTAATGTATGCTGCAGAGGCAGGGAACGATGATGCGAACTACGCAGATGATGGTATCGATGGGATACACCTTACCATAGATACCAATAGCGAAGAGGGAACGATGTCGGCTCCGATTCGAATTCTGTTACTATTGACTATTTTGAGTTTGGCGCCATCGCTTTTGATAATGCTGACATCATATACCAGAATTATCATTGTTCTGCACTTTGTGAGAACTGCAATAGGTACGCAGACGGCTCCACCGAATCAGGTGTTGATTGGTTTGGCATTGTTTTTAACCTTCTTTATCATGTGGCCGACCTTTGAACAAATCAATACAACGGTGATTGAGCCAATGGATAAGAATGAGATTACGACGGAGCAGGCATTTGAACTGGCAGAAGTTCCGATTCGTAAGTTCATGTATAAGTACACACAGGCAAATGATTTGGAATTATTTATTGATATTTCGGGCGAAAGCTATGAAACGGTAGAAGAGGTACCAATGACAGTTTTGATTCCTGCATTTATTATTGGTGAACTTAGACAAGCTTTTATTATGGGATTTTTGATTTATATTCCATTTATTGTAATAGACATGGTTGTGTCCTCCGTACTCATGTCCATGGGTATGATGATGCTGCCGCCGACGACGATTTCTTTACCATTTAAGATTTTGTTGTTTGTATTAGCGGATGGTTGGAATTTGATTATTGCAAACCTTGTCCGAACGTTTTACTAAGGAGTGAGATAGATGATTACGCAGGATGCGGTATTAGACATAGCGAGAAATGCTATTTTCAACATCATAATTGTATCAGCACCATTGCTTTTGATTTCTCTTATCGTAGGCCTAATCATAAGTATTTTCCAGACGGTAACATCGATTCAGGAGCAGACGCTTACCTTTGTACCAAAGATTTTGGCGGTATTTATTACCTTGATGCTGGCTGGATCTTGGATGATGAATACCATGATTGAGTTTGTGGAGTACTTATGGTCAAATTTCAGCTATTTTACAAGTATGTGATAAGCGATGATAGATTTGAGTTTTTCATTAATTGATTTTGAATATATTTTACTTATTACAGTTCGAATCGCTTCCTTTGTCTTTGTGGCTCCTTTCTTCTCACAAAGAGGTGTTCCAGCACAAGCGAAGATAGGTTTATCGTTTTTTATAGCGATTATACTGTTTAGTGTAGTACCGCCACCAGAGCAGGTGTTTACAGGAGTTCTGGGTTATGGTGTGGCAGTACTAAAAGAGGGAATTACAGGTTTACTCATAGGTTTTGCTGCGTATATCTGTAATTCTATTGTTATTTTTGCAGGTAACATCATAGATATGGATATCGGGTTATCTATGGCACAGCAATATGATCCAAATATGAGTATGCAAGTTACTGCTACTGGAAATTTGTATTATTATATGATATTTGCATTGTTGCTTGCATCTGGAATGGATAAATATCTTCTGAGAGTTGCATGTGATTCTTTTTATGTAGTACCAATAGGTGGTGCTGTGTTTGAGTGGGATAGTCTGCTTTTGTCTATGACCACATATATGGTGGATTTATTTGTAATTGGATTTCGAATTTTCCTTCCAGTATTTGCAGTAATTATGATTATGAACTGTATTTTGGGGGTTATGGCAAAAGTCGCACCGCAGATGAATATGTTCTCGATTGGTATTCAGCTTAAGATTTTGGTAGGTTATTTGGTATTATTTTTGATGATATTCCTGTTTCCTAGTGTGGCAGAAATGGTGTTTGATGAGATAAAGAAGATGGTGGTTTTGTTCATTGAAGGCATGTATTGACGATAATTATAGAAAAAATCTCATATTGCCCTATAACTTACAGTGGTTTGCAGATGGCGAAGGTGGCGAAAAAACGGAGCCTGCAACCCAGAAAAAGTTAGACGATGCGCGTAAAGAAGGTAAGGTTGCCAAGAGTAAGGATTTGACGCAGGGAATTGATTTACTTGTTCTGTTCCTTCTGATAAAAATCTTTGTCAGCTACATGGGCGGACGATTTATGAGTTTATTTGATTCTACCTTAGGTCGCATGGCAGAATTTATGTCAGTAAATCAAAAAGAAGTTTCTATGGCGGCATTTAGTACGGTGCTTAACAATGCTATTTTAGAATTGTTTTTGCTGATTTGGCCTTTTTTGGTGTTTGGATTTGTAATAACCTTTATCGTTACGGTGTATCAAGTAGGGTGGAAAGTTACAGCGAAACCGATGGAACCAAAACTGTCTAAGTTTAATCCAATCAATGGATTTAAGAGAATATTCTCGAAGGATTCTTTGTTTGAATTATTGAAGTCCATTGTAAAGGTTGGCGTAATTGCTTATGTTGCATATACCAACATTGTAGATGAAGCGGATAATTTGTTTATCCTATATGAAATTGATTTAAACCAGGCGATTGCTTTGGTTGGAAATATTATTATTGATTTTGGAATCGAGATTAGTGTTATCTTTATTGTGATTGGTCTGGTCGATTATATCTATCAAAAATGGAAATTTGGCGAAGATATGAAGATGACCAAGCAAGAAGTAAAAGATGAATACAAGAATACAGAAGGGGATCCGCAGATTAAAGGACGTATCCGTCAGAAGATGAGAGAAGCTTCGCAGAGACGTATGATGCAGGATGTACCGAAGGCTGACGTAGTCATCACGAACCCTACGCATTTTGCAGTAGCGATTAAGTATGATGCAGAGGTTAGCAAAGCACCTGTCGTAGTGGCGAAGGGTGAAGATTATCTGGCACAGAAGATTAAAGAGGTAGCCAGAGAAAATAATGTAGAAATTGTAGAAAATAAACCATTGGCACGTATGCTGTATCACAATGTTGATATTGGAGCAGAGATTCCGCCAGAGTTATATCAGGCAGTAGCGGAAGTGCTTGCAATGGTATACCATATGAAAAATTAAAATTTGATTTATTTAAAAAGACGAAAGAAAGGAGGAAAATGGAGAATGCTTAAGATGTTGCGTAGTCCAGATATGGGTGTTGGTGTATATTTGCTGGCAGCTATTTTATTCTTCATTATTCCGATTCCTTCCATTCTTTTAGATGTAATGCTTGCCATTAATATTGGGTTGGCGTTGGTAATTTTGTTTAATGTGTTATATGTGCAGGAAGTTTTGGATATGTCCTATTTTCCAACACTTCTCTTGTTTACAACGATTTTTCGTATTTCGCTTAACGTATCGTCCACACGTTTGATTCTTCAGACAGGTGATCCAGGTAATGTAGTCGTTACCTTCGGTGAATTCGTTGGTGGAAATGATATTGTTATTGGTGCAATCGTATTTATCGTACTTGTATTGATTCAGTTTATGGTTATCAACAAAGGTACGGAACGTATTGCAGAAGTAACGGCTCGATTTACCTTGGATGCGATGCCTGGTAAACAGATGGCGATTGATGCAGACTTAAATACTGGTACGATTACCGAAAAGGAAGCTAGAGAACGTCGTAATAAGATTCAAGAAGAATCCAGCTTCTTTGGAGCCATGGATGGTGCTACAAAGTATGTAAAAGGGGATGCGACTGCAGGTCTTATTATTACCTTTATCAACTTAGTCGGTGGAACGATTATGGGGATGATGAGAGGTCAGGAACCGATGGATGCGATTATGCAGTTCGCGGTTCTTACTATCGGTGATGGTCTGGTTTCTCAGATTCCATCCATGCTTATTTCATTATCTACAGGTATTCTTGTTACGAAAGGTTCTAAAGATACTGACTTTAGCGAGTCTGTTCTAAAGCAACTTTTTGGTATGCCGAGAGTACTTTATATTGTAGGGCTTGTAATGATATTTTTAGGGGTTTTTACCCCATTACATTGGTGGCTCTTTATTGGCGTTGGCGTCTTATTTATCGTTGGTGCACGTAAATTGGAGCAGAATATTGGCGAGCAAGCAATCGAAAGCGAGGTTGCCACACCAGAAACAGAAGCAGAAGAAATTCGAAGACCAGAGAATGTGGTTTCTCTTTTACAGGTGGACCCAATCGAGTTGGAATTCGGTTATGGTATTATTCCACTGGCAGACGTCAACCAGGGCGGAGACTTACTTGACCGTGTGGTTATGATTCGTCGACAGATTGCGTTGGAGCTTGGAACGGTTGTACCGATTATTCGTTTGCGTGATAATATCCAGCTCAATCCAAACCAGTATATTATTAAAATTAAAGGTATCCAGGTAACAGAAGGTGAGATTTTATTTGATCACTATATGGCCATGAACCCTGGATATGTAGAAGAGGAAATTACAGGTATTCCAACCTTTGAACCATCGTTCCATTTGCCTGCAATCTGGATTACAGAGAGTCAGCGTGAACGCGCAGAGAGCTTGGGTTATACTGTAGTAGATGCTCCTTCCATTATTGCAACACATTTGACAGAGATTATCCGTACGCATATTGCAGAACTCCTTACCAGACAGGATACGCAGAATCTTGTCAACAATCTCAAGGAGTCAAATCCAGTACTCGTGGACGAACTTGTTCCAAAGCTGCTTGGGCTTGGTGATGTACAGAAGGTATTGCAGAATCTCTTGTCCGAGGGTATTTCTATCCGCGATTTGCTTACTATTTTTGAAACCTTGGCAGATCATGCGAATGGAACCAGAGATACCGATGTATTGACCGAATATGTGCGTCAGGCTTTAAAACGTGCAATTTCGAATAAATATTTCCCTGCAAATGAAGTGACTAGTGTTGTGACATTAGATCCAAAGATTGAGCAGGAAATTATGTCTTCTGTAAAACAGACAGAACAAGGTGCTTATTTGACTTTAGATCCAGAGAAGACTAGAGCGATTATGAATTCTGTAGAAACAGAAATCAATAAGTTAGAAAGTCTGGGAAAGAGTCCGATTATTATTACATCACCTATCGTTCGTATGTATTTTAAGAAATTGACAGAGGATTACTTTAAGGATTTGATTGTTATTTCATACAATGAAGTGGAAAGTAGTGTGGAATTACAGTCAGTTGGGATGGTGACAGTATAAATGACGATTAATAAATTCCAAGGCAAAACAAAAGAAGAGGCGATTGAGAAGGCAAAGGCAGAATTTGGGCCAAGTGCTGTTATCATGAATATCAAGGAAGTAAAACCCAAAGGGTTGTTTGGGATTTTTTCGCCTGTTACTTACGAGGTAACTGCAGCAATTGAGACAAAAGAGCCTGTTTATAATGGCAATGTTAGTGCGATGATTACGCATGCAAAGCCAACACAGAACATTAATCTTGCTGCGGATGAAGAAATTGCAATTCCACAGCCAATGCGAACTCCTCCGAGAGAAGAGAGAAAAATAGCAGCGACAACAGAACAAATGGTTATGGCACAGCCTATACCAATGGCACAGCCAACACCAATGGCTCAGCAAGCTCCAGTTATGCAGCAACCAGAAATGACAAAGTCCAATGAGATGCCACAACAAACAGAGTCTGCATTGGATAAGCATTCGAAGTATGCAAAATTAAACCGTCATGATGAAGAACGTGCATTAGAAGCGGAACGTCAGTTTAGAGAGCGCTTGGATGATTTATCGGAATTGCTGGAACAGAAATTTGGTGGACAGACCGATGAGTTAACCCGAAAATCGATTTCGGATGAATTAAATTTCGTTCGTATGATTTATAATACACTTTTGAAAAATGAAGTGAATGAGAAGTATATCAATCAGGTTTTGGATGAAGTGGAAAAGTTCATTCGTCCAGGCAATAATGTAGATATGATTTTGCCTAATATTTATCAGAAGCTTGTATTGAAGTTTGGTCAGCCAAAGACGATTGAACTTTCTGGCAAGAAACCAAATGTTGTGTTCTTTATTGGACCAACAGGTGTAGGGAAAACAACTACAATTGCGAAGATTGCTTCAAAATATAAGGTGGAATACAATCGTAAAGTTGCGTTTATTACGGCTGATACATATCGTATAGCTGCAACAGAGCAGCTTCGTGTATATGCAAATATTTTAGATGCACCGATGTCAATCGTATATTCGGTTGAAGATATCAATGAAGCAATTGAGAAGTATCAGGATTATGATTTGATATTTGTAGATACAGCAGGATTCTCTCATAAAAATGAACAGCAGCGAAATGATACAAAGCGACTGTTGGAAGGTGTGAAAGAAGAATATCGAAAAGAGGTATATTTGGTACTCAGTGCAACTACGAAATACAATGATTTATTGGATATCGTAGATATTTACAACGAAATTTCTTCCTACAAATTAATTTTCACGAAATTAGATGAGACGAGTTCTTATGGAAACCTGCTTAACATAAAATTGTACGCCGATGCAGATTTGTCTTACGTAACAATTGGACAGAATGTACCAGACGATATTGAGGTGTTTGATACACAAAAAATCGTAAAACAGTTATTAGGAGGCAAATAAATATGGATCAGGCACAGCAGCTTAGAAATATTATCAAAGCAAAAGACCAAAGACAGGTAAAAGCTGCCCGTGTTATTACAATCACCAGTGGAAAAGGCGGGGTTGGGAAATCCAATCTTGCGGTAAACCTTGCAATTCAATTGAGAAAGCAAGGCAAAAGGGTGATTATTCTGGATGCCGATTTTGGATTAGCCAATATAGAGGTAATGTTTGGAGTAATTCCAAAACATAATTTGTCCAGCATGATATATCAAGGGAAGAGTATAAAAGAAGTGATTTCTCCTGGACCAATGGATATTGGTTTTGTATCAGGTGGAAATGGTGTTTTAGGTCTGAATAATCTGAATCGAGATCAGATTATGTTGCTTGTGAAGAGTATTAGCGAATTGAATGAACTGGCAGATGTTATCATTATTGATACAGGTGCTGGAGTTTCAGATCAGGTGTTGGAGTTTGTGTTGGCAAGCCCAGAGGTGCTTTTGGTAACGACACCAGAACCTAGTTCGCTAACCGATTCTTATTCATTATTAAAAGCATTATACCGCAATCCGAATTTTATCGAAGGTGGCACAACGATTCATGTTGTTGCGAATCGTGTGCATTCTGTAGAAGATGGACAGATGGTATATGATAAATTAAAATCAGTTGTAGAACAATTCTTGAATGGGAATATAAATTATTTGGGAATGATTCCTCAGGATGCAGCATTGGAACGAGCGGTACGCCAGCAAAAAATTGTATCGTTAAATGAACCAAATTCGGATTCTGCAAAAGCATTCGAGGTTTTAACGACAAACTTGCTGGAGGGAACCCACCATCTTGCTCCAATGAGACGTGGGATTGCACAGATTTTCTCACAGCTTTTGAATCAAAGAAGATAGACAAGGAGTATATTAGGAAATGGCTATTGCGGATTACGTAAAACCAGGAGATAAAATTGATATCAATTTCCTACATCAAAATAATGGAAAAACCTACAAAAGTAGTGTGTTCGATTTCTTAGGTGATAATGAATTAGAAATTGGGATGCCTACAGATTCGGGTAAAATGGTTATGTTCAATATTGGGTTTGAATGTCAGTTTTATTTTTATACGTCAAGAGGGCTTTTTACCTGTGAAGCAGTGATTACGAATCGTTATAAAAAAGATAATTTTTATCTTTTATCTGCGAAAATAAAAACGGGATTAAAAAAGTTTCAACGTAGAGAATTTTATCGGCTGGAATGTTTGCTTGATTTTGCTTACTACAAGATATCCAATGAAGTGGCAGCGCTGGAAACAACAGAAGATTTGTTTGAAGAAATAGCAAATCCTGATTATATTGAGCACAAACGACTTGCGAGAACGAAAGATTTGAGCGGTGGTGGGATGCGTTTTACCACAATGGAACCGTTAGAGGTCGGTTCAAAGATTTTAACCGTGATACGTCTGTCGAATAATAAGCTGGATCATATGTTTTATTTAGTTACGGATATCATTGCTTGTGCCCCAGTCGAAAAGATGCCAGATTTGTGGGTGGCACGCGGAAAATTCGATTTTAAAAACATAAAAGACCGTGATTTGATTATTCGTTATGTTTTTGAAGAAGATAGAATGAATAGAAAGAGGGTAAATGGGGAGTTATGAAGAAAAATATTTTAGTTGTTGATGATTCTGCACTCATGAGAAGGGTTATCTGTGATATAATCAATTCAGATAGTAATTTTCAGGCAAAAGATACTTGTAGAGATGGCCTCGAAGCGTATGAGAGATTAAAAACTACCTCTTATGATGGGGTGGTACTTGATGTCAATATGCCTCGTATGGACGGTCTTCAATTACTGGAGAAATTACAGGAAGACAACATCAAAGCCAATGTTATTATGGTTAGTACCCTTACGACCAAAGATGCGGAAGTAACCATTCTTGCATTGGAACGTGGTGCAATCGACTTTGTAACCAAACCTACTGCCATTGCAGAAGCAAAGGGAGAAGATTTCAAGAAGAAGGTTCTTGAAGTTTTAAATGCTGTATTAAACAGTCGTCAGTTTGTTCGTACACCTCTTAGAACTACATCTACAGCCACTAGACCTGCTAGAACAAGCAGAACAACAGAGGCAGGCAGTTCTACATTGGGACCTGGCACACAGGATACAGTAAAACCTTCCGTAGCTGCGAACTTTACTCGTTTAAAAGCCACTGGCAAAAACAAGCTTGTAGCACTTGCTTGTTCGACTGGTGGTCCAAAAGCATTACAGAGTGT
Organism: Agathobacter sp.; assembly: GCA_017409825.1. Taxonomy (GTDB): domain Bacteria; phylum Bacillota; class Clostridia; order Lachnospirales; family Lachnospiraceae; genus Roseburia. Next base: position 47,459 of record JAFQRZ010000024.1, read on the forward strand.
AATTCCATTCTTACCAAAGAATTTGGATGCTCCAATGGTTTTGGTACAGCACATGCCAGCGGGATTTACCAAATCTATGGCGGATCGTTTGAACGAGGTTAGTCCAATTGCAGTAAAAGAAGCAGAAGATGGTGACAAGCTCGAAAAAGGACAGATTTATGTTGCACCAGGTGGAAAACACATGGAAGTAGTGAAGTGTGCAGATGGTAGCCACAAGATTAGTCTTAATAATATGCCAGCGATTGGCGGATTAAGACCATGTGCAAACATTACATACGATTCTCTTTCTAAGAGTGGATTTGATGAAATTGTCTGTGTAGTTTTGACTGGTATGGGGGCAGACGGAACCAATGGTATTTTATCACTTGGCCATCATAAACCAATACACGTGATTTCGCAGAGTGCGGAAACCTGTATTGTATATGGTATGCCAAAAGCGATAGAAGAATCAGGGGTTGTAGATGAGGTTGTACCGCTTGAGAAAGTTGCTGAAACAATCGTAAAGAACGTGGGGGTAAAGTAGAATGGATGTTAGTCAGTATCTCGAGATTTTTATTGATGAAAGTAGTGAGCATTTACAGAGCTTAAGTGATTGTATTATGACTCTGGAAAAAGAGCCAGATAATAAGGATACCATCAACGAAGTGTTCCGTGCAGCACACTCATTAAAGGGTATGGCTGGAACTATGGGCTTTAAGAGAATGCAGCATCTTACACACGATATGGAAAATGTATTCCAGGAAGTTCGTAGTGATAAGATTTCTGTAGATAGTGCCATGATTGACCTTTTATTCAAATGCTTGGATGCATTGGATCAGTATTTGGAAAATGTAAAGAGTTCATCTGATGAAGGTACCGAAGATAATGAAATGATTATCAAGGAATTGAATGATTTCATTGCAAAGGCAAATGGTGCAGATGTTTCATCCGCTCCAGTTGTAGAGGCACCTGTAGTAGCAGCACCAGCAGCTAAGGTGGCAGAAAGCACAAACGAAGTGAAACTTCAGCTTTCTGATGCAGATAAAGATGAAGTGGCTGCAGCAAAAGAAGAAGGAAAGCATGTATATGCAATTACGGTATATGTAAATCAGGAATGTTTATTAAAAGCAGCTCGTGCATTCCTTGTGTTCCGTGCAGTAGAAGGCTTAGGACAGATTTTTGCAAATCATCCAAGTTTTCAGGATATTGAAGATGAAAAATTTGATTTAGATTTCAGTTTCTGTGTAGCATCTAACGAAAGTTTAGATGCAATTATCGCAGCGGCAAAGGATGTATCTGAAATTGATGATGTTGTAGGTAAAGAGCTTACAGAGAAAGAAGCAGAAGTGAAGGTAGAAACACCTGTGCCAGTAGCAGCGCCAGTAGAAGCACCTGCACAGACTGCTAGTGCACCAGCACCAGCGGCAAAGGCTAGTACACCAGCTCAAGCGGCAGCTCCTGCACAGAATCAGAAGAAACAGACACCTGCGAAATCCGCAACGAACCGTACTATCCGTGTGGATATCGAAAAATTAGACAACCTTATGAATCAGGTATCTGAACTTTTGATTGCAAAGAACTCGCTTGTTTCTGTTAGCTCATCTGAAAATGGAATTGGTGGAAATCAGGTGTTCCGTGAAAATGTTGAGTCTTTGGAAAGAATTACGACAAACCTGCATGAATCTGTTATGAAGGTTCGAATGGTTCCTATCGAAAGTGTAGTAAATAAATTCCCAAGAATGATTCGTGATTTAGCACGTTCATTAAATAAGAAAATGGAACTTTATATGACTGGTGAAGATACAGAACTTGACCGTACTGTAGTTGACCAGATTGGCGATCCATTGCAGCATTTACTTCGTAACTCTGCTGACCATGGTTTGGAAAGTGCAGAAGTTCGTAGAGAAAGAGGTAAGCCAGAAACTGGTACCATCTTCTTGAATGCTTATCAGGAAGGTAACAACGTTATCATCCAGGTTGGCGACGATGGTAATGGTATCGACGTAGAAGCTGTAAAAGCAAAAGCAGTAGAACGTGGTGTTATCACACAGGATCAGGCAGATGTTATGACCCAGAAAGAAGCAGTAAACTTATTGTTTATGCCAAGCTTCTCTATGGCAAAACAGATTACAGACATTTCTGGACGTGGTGTAGGTCTTGACGTTGTTAAGTCAAATATCGAAGCACTCGGTGGGGATGTTGAAGTTAAGACAAAATTAGGAGAAGGCTCTACATTTACAGTTCGCCTTCCACTTACACTTGCTATTATTCAGGCATTACTTGTTAAGGTTAGAGAAGAGCTTTATGCGATTGCATTAGGTTCTATCACAAGTATTGAAGATATTCCTGTAAAAGATATTAAGTATGTAGAAGCAAAAGAAGTAATTCACCTTCGTGATACAGTTATTCCATTGGTTCGTTTAGACAGAGTCCTTGATGTAGAACCACAGGAAGAACCAGAAAGCTTAACAGTAGTTATCGTAAAGAAAGGCGACCAGCAGGCAGGTCTTGTTGTAGATGATTTGATTGGACAGCAGGAAATCGTTATCAAGTCTCTTGGTAAATACATGACTGGCAATAAGTTGATTAGTGGTGCTACTATCTTAGGTGATGGTGAAGTTGCATTGATTATCGATGCAAACACATTAATGTAATCGGGGGTGTATGAAAATGGCTGATGTAAGACTTGAGACAGATTTAGTTGAAACAAAACAATATATTGTTGTACAGATTGGCAATGAAAAATACGGTATTGATATCAATTTTATTGATAACATTGTTCGTATGAGCAAGATTACTAGAGTGCCAAAGGTACAGAGCTATTTTAAAGGCGTTATGAATTTACGTGGTGAGATTGTTCCAGTTATGAGCATTCGTAAGAAAATGGGACTTCCAGATGATGTCATTACAGATGCATCTCGTATCATCATTATCAAATTAGAAGAAAAAGGTTCTATTGGTATTATTGTGGATGAAGTACGTGAAGTTATTACGCTTAACATGGCAGAAGTAGAAAAGACAACTGCAAAAGACAGCTTTATCAATGGTATTGGTAAGAATGGAGATGAACTTATCTCATTATTCGAAATCAATGCAATTGTAGAAGAAAAAGAGATGAATTAATCATGCGAAATGTATAGTGAGGCAAGTCCTCACTATACATGATTTTGGAGGGATTATGGGATTTTCCTTAGACAATGTAAATGATATGTACATAGATGTACTTCGTGAAATTGGTAATATCGGTGCAGGAAATGCAACGACAGCTATTTCACAGATGTTAGGTGCCAGACTGAATATGGAGGTTCCAAAGGTACAGCTGATGGAAGCTTCTGAATTAGGTGGAGCAATTTGTGATGAAGAAGAGACCGTTGTTGGTATTTTCTTAGAGGTTTTGGATGATATCAATGGTAGTATGATGTTCCTTATGAAAATGGAATCTGCACATATTATTGTAAATAAACTTATGATGCGTGACCCAAGCTATAACGAGCCTTTCGATGAAATGGATTTATCTGCATTGAAAGAAATTGGTAATATCATTGCATCATCGTATTTAACCGCATTATCTTCTTTAACGAATATGAAGATTCAGCCATCTGTTCCATATATTGCAGTAGATATGGCAGCTGCTATATTAAGTGTTCCAGCAATCCAGTTTGGACAGTATGGTGATAACGCATTATTTATCGAAACAGAATTTGGTGATGACAAAGAAATGCAGGGATACTTCATTTTGATGCCAGAACAGGATTCGTATGCAAAGATTTTAAAAGCATTAGGTATTATGAACTAAAGATTGAGGGTGAAGTTATGGGGAATTCGATTAAAGTCGGAATGGCAGACTTAAAGGTAGCCAAAGCTCCTGATTCTTTAATTACTCTGGGTCTTGGTTCGTGTATTGGGTTAACCCTTTATGATCCTGTTACCAAGGTTGGGGGTATGGTACACTATATGTTGCCAGATAGTACTCAGTTAAAAAACAATTCCAACATTGCAAAATTTGGGGATACAGGGATTAAAGAATTATATCGTTTGATGGTTGCGAATGGAGCATCACCAAAGCGTATGGTTGCAAAAATTGCTGGTGGTGCCAAAATGTTCGAGGTTAGTGGCTTATCTAATGTAGGACATGTTGGAGAACGTAATGCAGAGCAGGCGAAGAAACTGCTCAAAGAACTTAAGGTTCCATTGGTTGCAGAGGATACGGGGCTTAACTATGGTCGTACCGTTGAATTGTTCTGTGAAAACGGAGATTTCTTTATTAAGGCTGTTGGCAAGTCAAATAAGACAATTTAAAGTGAGAGAAATAATATGAAAACAAAAGACATACCTGCCATTGTTATGCTTTTAGCGGGCGGCGTATATTGTTTGCTTGGGATTCTTTATCAGATTCCACTCATGGATTTTTTAGTGCAATTACTGATAGTTCTACTGGTATTTTGGATGATCGGTGGAATCATTCGTATGCTTCTGGATAAATTTATGGGCGAGATAGAGGATAAGACCAAGAAAGAAGAGGAAGAGACCGAAGAAAAAGATGCAGATGGGGAAACAGAAGAATCCGATGAGAATTCGAAAGAAGAAACGGAAGATTCAGACGTAGAATAGCATCTGGAGTTTGGGGCGATTTAGATGAAGACAGTAGATACAGACAAATTATGGAGTGAATATCAGAAAAAACCGACACAAGAGATTCGCGAACAATTAATCTTAGCTTATGCACAGCTTGTAAAATTGGTTGCGGGTCGACTTAGTATGTATTTAGGTCATAATGTTGAATTCGATGATTTGGTAAGCTATGGTATATTCGGCTTGATAGATGCCATTGATAAATTTGATATGAACAAAAATGTCAAATTTGAAACCTACGCAAGCTTGCGCATTCGTGGTGCAATTTTGGATCAAATTCGAAAAATGGACTGGATTCCACGTACGGTTCGTCAGCGTCAACGTAAGATTGATGAAGCGATTAAGATGGTTGAGATGCGTACAGGTAAAGCGGCTACAGATGAAGAAATCGCTGTGGAGCTGGGAATTTCAGGAGATGAATTGCTTGGTTGGCAATCACAGTTAAAGGTTACGAATGTAGTGTCTTTGAGTGAGTTTGAAGAAGCGGGTCAGGAGCCTACTTTTGAGAATGTAAATCGCAATCGTTTTGCACAGCCAGAAGATGTTGTGGAAGAACAGGAATTAAAACAAAAATTGGTAGAGGCATTGGATATGCTTACCGAAAAAGAACGAAGAGTTATTGAATTGTACTATTATGAGGATTTAACTTTGAAGGAAATCAGCCTCGTGCTTGAGGTGTCCGAATCTCGAGTATCTCAGCTACACACGAAGGCATTATTGAAAATGCGTAAGAAAATGGGCACATATATGGATATTTTAATGGATTAATAAATGGAGTACTTATGAAAAACCAATACTTCCAACTAGAGTTTAGAGACACGATTGCATGCCTTCATATCTATCCACCAGTAGATGGTGGAAAGATGCTCAGTATTACTGAAGTTACAGAATACTTAGCTGCGAAGAAATTGGATCAATATAATTTGAAGGAGCTTAATGCTGCTATTGTAAATCACCAGGATGATTCTGTGATTATGGTCGGAGACTGGGATGGAATCCCAATCCGTGAAGAAATGAAGGTGAATATTTCTCTTGATAAGATGAAGGTTACCTGTCGTTTTTATCCACCATCTGCTGGAAGCGGAAAGGTTCTCAATGCAGAAGATATCATCAGTGATTTAGCGTTCCGTAAGGTGAAATACGGAATTGATCAAGAAGCAGTCTTAAGCTTTTTGAATGATAGACAATATTGTACCGATTATGTATTTGCATTAGGTACACAGCCGGTACATGGAAAAGATGCGAAAATAGAATATTTCTTTAACACCAGCAAAAATCTTCAGCCGAAACGAAATGAAGATGGTAGTGTAGATTATAAAGAATTAAACACAATCAGCCATATACAGAAAGGCGATTTGCTGGCTCGTTTGATTAAAGAAGACCCAGGCAAGCCAGGGAAAAATGTTTTTGGCGAGGAAATCAAGCCACGTACCGTAAGAACTGCAAAATTACAGTATGGAAATAAGATTTCCATCAATGAAGAAAAGACAGAGATTTATTCGGATGTCACAGGACACGCGAATCTTGTAAATGAAAAGGTTTTTGTTTCTGATGTATATGATGTGCCTGCGGATGTAGATAATTCGGTGGGAAATATTCAGTACGATGGCAGTGTGGAAATCAAAGGTAACGTAAAAACCGGTTTCATGGTTCGTGCAACAGGGGATATTATTATACATGGTGTAGTAGAAAATGCATTTGTGGAAGCTGGCGGACAGATTATTGTAAAACAGGGAATTCACGGTATGCATAAAGGTATGTTGCAGGCTGGCACCAATGTAATGGCGAAATATATTGAAAATGCAAAGGTGTCTGCAGGAGGTTTCGTAGAAGCCGAAGCAATTTTAAATAGTGATGTATCTGCCAGAGGTGAAGTCCGAGTGCAGGGCAAAAAAGGATTAATCAATGGTGGTACGATACGTGCGGGTAGAAGTATTGAAGTAATGTATGCTGGTACGGAAATGGGAACCTTTACGACATTAGAAGTAGGTGTTGACCCAGAGAAAAAGGAACGATATCTGGAACTGAAAAAGGATGTCAGCAAAAGAGCTAAGGATTTGGAGGATATGAAGGTTATCATTGATAACTATGCTTCTATGTTAAAAAAAGGTGAAGTTCTTCCAAAGGATAAACTGCTTTATGTGCAGAACCTTGCATTAGAGTATAAAATGAAGAAAGAAGAGTTAGAACCACTGAGAAATGAGATGCGAGTGATTCATATTGAGATGATGGAATCTGACCGTTCCTATATTGCGGTAACGCGAACGATTTTCCCAGGTGTTGTGCTTTCGATTTCAGATTTGGGATATAGCATCAAAGATAAGATGAATTATTGCAAGTTCAAGAAAGTGGACGGAGCAATCAAGTCAGTCGGATTTTAAGTAGGGGGTGTCGCTATGGCAATTAGTCCAATATTAAATAGTGGAATGATTCAAAGAACAGATGATGTAGCGGCATTGAAGCTGCAACAAGATAACCGACCAATGGTGGAACAGCAGAATGCACAGACACAGATGACACGAAAAGCAGATGAGTTCCGTCATCAGGTCGTGACACCAGCAGATTCAAATAAAGCAGATACGCATGCAGATGCGAGAGAAGAAGGGAAAAATAAATATTTTTTCCAAAAGAAAACAAATAAAAAACAAGAAGAAAAACAGGAAGACAGAGTAGTTAGAAAGTATTCTTCCAGCAGTTTTGATATGAAAGTGTAGAGGTTACGGAAATGTTAGCGGCTGAAATTACTCTTATTATAATAGGCGTTGCAATGATTTTTGCGAGCTTTTATGTGACAGAAAAGCTTTCACAACAGGATATAGAGCATATTTCCATGATGAGCGAAGCGGATTTAAAAAAGATTTCGGAAAAGCAGGTAATAGATATGCGAAATAAAGTGGAATCTGAGCTTGAAACAATGATGGATGAATCGCTTGAAGTGGTGCAGAGAGGGTTGGAAAAGGAAACGAATAAAAAGATTATGGCAGTAAGCGAGTATTCGGAAACTGTTTTAGAATCCATCAATAAATCACATAATGAAATCACCTTTTTGTACAGTATGTTAAATGATAAACAGGCGGAAACTGCTCAGCTTGTAGGAGATTTGCAGAAGATTACGAAACAGATTCGTGACATGGATTTGGAAAATACGATTGCGAAAGCGGAAGCAGCTGTTAGTAGTGTTCCAAGCCCAAGTGTGGAAAAAGTTTTTGAATCAATTGCAGCTCCAGCGATAGAGGTGCCAGTTGAGACGGTGAAGGTGGTAAATGAAGAAAAGACCGAAGAAATGGTTCCAGAGATTTCGGAGGAGGCACCTGTACTAAGTAAGAATGAGCAGATTCTTCTATTATATAAGGAAGGAAAAGAAGAAGTTGAAATTGCGAAGACATTGGATTGTGGTTTGGGCGAAGTAAGACTTGTTCTGGGGTTATATAATAATGAGGCTTAAGTATTATTTGAGAGGTGTCGGAATCGGTATTATTTTTGCTACGATGGTAATGGCCGCATCTAGTTTGTTGCACAAATATAATATATCCGATGAGTATATTATTCAAGAAGCGCGAAAACTCGGCATGGTGATGAAGGATGAAATGAAAGAAAATAATGGCCTTTGGGGTGGCGACGAGACCGAAGAGGATTCTGCAGCAGAAAGTGAGGATGCGCAGGATAGCCAGATGTCGGAAAATCCTCAAGGGACAGAAGATACGCAGGTAGCAGGCAGTGAGGCCGCACCTTCTGAATCAGAAGGTGAGCCACAAGCTCCAGTAGAGCCAGAACCACCAGCAGAACCAGAACCGCCAGTGGAACCAGAACCACCAGTGGAATCGGAAAGTGAATCCGAAGATGTGGAATATGTTACGGTAGTAATTGTAAGTGGGGACTATGCGAGACAAGTGGCTGAGAAGGTTCGTGATGCAGGATTAATAGAAGATGCAGAAGATTTCCGTAAATATATCGGAAAAATGGGATATGGTCAGAGCATGCATCCAGGTACTTACTATATACCTGTGGGATCGGATTATGAAGAAATCTGTCAAATTCTTATAGTGAGACAATATTAGTTAAAATAAAAGAAAATACTTGCAAAGTAGCCTTTGGTGTGTTATGATACCAAAGGCTATTTTGATGATGTCAAAATATGCCATGTCACAATAAAACACGTACGCGGATGTCAAAGCCGGTGCCAATTACGCTTGTTGGTTACTTTGGCGATGAAGTGTACGGAAGAATTCAACCAATGGAGGTAAAGAAAATGAGCGTAATTTCAATGAAACAGTTACTCGAAGCAGGTGTTCACTTTGGACATCAGACAAGAAGATGGAACCCTAAAATGGCTCCATACATCTACACAGAAAGAAATGGTATCCACATCATCGACTTACAGAAATCTGTAGGTAAAGTTGATGAAGCTTACGATGCAGTATCTGACATCGCAGCTCAGGGTGGTACAATCCTTTTCGTAGGTACAAAGAAACAGGCACAGGATGCTGTTAAATCAGAAGCAGAACGTTGCGGTATGTACTTCGTAAACGAAAGATGGTTAGGCGGTATGCTTACAAACTTCAAGACAATCCAGTCTCGTATTGCTAGACTTAAAGCAATCGAAGTTATGGCTGAAGATGGAACATTCGATGTTCTTCCAAAGAAAGAAGTTATCGCTATTAAGAAAGAATGGGAAAAACTTGAAAAGAACCTTGGCGGTATCAAAGAAATGACACGTATCCCAGATGCTATTTTCGTAGTAGACCCTAAGAAAGAAAGAATCTGTATCCAGGAAGCTCAGTCTCTTGGTATCACACTTATCGGTATCGCTGATACAAACTGTGATCCAGAAGAATTAGATTACGTTATCCCAGGTAACGATGATGCTATCCGTGCAGTTAAATTAATCGTTGGCAAGATGGCAGATGCTGTTATCGAAGCAAAACAGGGTGAAGAAGCTGTAGCAGTAGAAGAAGTTGCAGTTGAAGAAGCTGAAGTAGTAGAAGAATAATTGAACATTCAGAAGGGTAAGCTGGATGGTTTACCCTTCTATTTAAATTAAATTTATTTTGGAGGAAATTAAAATGGCAATTACAGCAGCTATGGTAAAAGAATTGCGTGAAATGACAGGCGCAGGTATGATGGACTGTAAAAAAGCATTAAACGAAACAAACGGAGATATGGAAGCAGCCGTTGATGTATTAAAGAAGAGCGGTGCAGCTAAGATGGAGAAGAAAGCTTCTAGAATCGCAGCTGAAGGTATTGCACGTGTTGCTTTAAGTGGCAATGAAGCAGTTGTTGCAGAAGTAAACTCTGAAACAGACTTCGTAGCAAAGAATGAAACATTCCAGGAATTTGTACAGTTAGTAGCTGATACTGCACTTGCATCTGGCTTAAATGGTGGCAAGAATGGTGAAGACGTAGAAGCACTTCTTGAAATGAATGGTTTAAAAGATGTATTAATCGAAAAAACTGCTACTATCGGAGAAAAATTATCTGTACGTAGATTTGAAAAAGTTACTGGTGAATGTGTAGCAAGCTATATTCATGCAGGTGGTAAGATTGGTGTTCTTGTAGCAGCTGATGGTGTAGTTGATGCAAAAGAAGCGCTTACTAACGTAGCTATGCAGATTGCAGCTATGAATCCACAGTATATCAGCAGAGATGATATTGCACAGGAAGAAATCGACAAGATGAGAGAAATCATCGTTGATTCTTCATTAAATGATCCAGCATCTCTTCCAAAGCCTATCTTAAATGAATTAATCAACAAGGCTTGTGCTGGTGTATGGACAGCAGAAGATGTTGCTATTTACGAAGAAAAGAAGAGCAACATGAACTATTTATTCAACTTCCTTTCAAAAGAAGCAAAGGCTGCTCTTGTAGCTTTAGCTATGGAAGACAAAGCAAATATCGTTGCAAACAAGATTTTCAACGGTGCAGTAGAAGGCCGTGTTTCTAAACAGTTAAAAGATATCTGCTTATTAGATCAGACTTATGTAAAAGCAGAAGACGGAAAACAGAGTGTTGCAGCATACCTTAAGTCTGTAAATCCTGCTCTCGTTATCAAGAAAGCAGTTCGTTTCGAAGTAGGCGAAGGTATGGAAAAGAAAAACGAAGACTTCGCAGCAGAAGTAGCAGCTCAGATGGCTTAATTCTTGGCTGTATACAACTATAGCTTGTATTATTATAAGTTTTGCACATACAAGATATATGAAAATTGTATAAATATACCATATAAAATAACGCCAAAAAGCATTGACTTTTTGGCGTTTTTTAGTATAATTAGGTCTATGTTGTTTGTGTCGCACGAACACTTGTCTTTAAAAATGACAAAAATTGTATTTGGTTTTGTACAATTGATATTTGTTCGGTAAACTAGACATATACGAAATCTGGTAATTAAGGGTATGTGGCTTACCCTTATTTATAAATTAATTGCAACGAAAGTTGCGAATCTCATAAAGGAGGAAATAAATATGAGAAAGATGCTCAAAAGAGTTCTCGTTTTTGCTTTAGTAGCTGCTATGACACTTTCACTTGCAGCATGCGGCGGCAAAGAGAACAAAAAAGATGATGCAAAATACACATATAACACAGCATTATCTGTATTCCCAACAAACTGGAGTCCACATCAGAATCAGACAGCTACAGACTCTGAAATTTTGGACTACATCACAGAAGGCTTCTATGCTTTCGATTACAATGAAACCAAAGATGGATACGTACTTGCTCCACAGATGGCAACAAAAGATCCAATTGACGTAACAAAGGATTATGTTGGCAAATATGGTATCGTTGAAGGTGACACAGCAAAAGCTTGGAAACTCGTTTTAAGAGATGACCTTTGCTGGGAAGATGGTACACCTATCAAAGCTCAGGACTTCGTAACAAGTGCAGAACTTTTACTTAATCCAGATGCGAATAACCACAGAGCTGACTCACTTTACTCTGGTTCTATGGTTCTTGTAAATGCTAAGAACTTCCTTTACAATGGTAAAACTGTATATGCAACAGATATGGCTGCAAATGGTTACCATGAAGTTGTAAAGGGTGAAGATGGATATTATACAACAAAAGAAGGCAATGCAGTTGCTGTTAAATTAAAAGATGCATGTTACTTCTTTGGTGCTTCTATCGAAGATTACGCAAGCTACTTTGGTGATTCTTATGCTACATTAGAATCATTAGCAGATGCTCAGGGCATTATCAAAGTAAATGATGAAGTAATCAACATCTTAAAAGCTGTTAGTACAGCAATTGGTATGGGTACACCAGATGAATGGCAGGAATTCTGTTTCATCAGTGAAGCTTTCCCAGAAATGGATTTCTCTGAAGTAGGTATTTTTGCTACAGCAGATAACGAATTAGTACTTGTACTTGAAAAACCATTAGAAGGTTTCTATCTTCTTTACGCATTAACATCTTCATGGTTAGTAAATGAAGAACTTTACAAAGAATGCGAAACAATGAAAGATGGCGTATACAACAACACATACTGCACATCTGCAGAAACAACAATTTCTTACGGACCATACAAGCTTGCTTCATTCCAGGCTGACAAACAGTATGTTCTTGAAAGAAATGACAAACATCATGATGTAAAAGATGGTTTCTACCAGACTACAACATGGCAGGTTGACTGCATCGCAGAAGCTTCTACAAGATTAGAATACTTCTTAAAGGGTGACTTAGACTCTTACGGATTACAGGCAGAAGATATGGCTACATATCAGCAGTCTGAACACACATACTTCACAGATGGTGAATCAACATTCTTCGTTGCATTAAACCCTGATAAATCAGGTTTAGAAAAAGCTCAGACAGCAGCTGGTGAAAACATCAACAAGACAATTCTTACAGTAAAAGAATTCCGTCAGGCATTATCATTTGCTTTAAACCGTGATGAATTCGCTTTAGCTACACAGCCAACATTATCACCTGCTTTCGGTGTATTCTCTAGCTTAATCATTTCTGACCCAGAAAATGGTACAGCTTACAGAAATACAGAAGAAGCTAAGAAGGTATTAGCTGATTTCTGGGGCGTTTCAAATGAAATCGGTGATGGCAAACTTTATGCTGACCTTGATGAAGCTGTGAACAGCATTACTGGTTACAACTTAGAAAAAGCAAAACAGCTCTTTGATGCTGCTTATGACAAAGCTATCGCTGATGGCTTAATGGATGCTGATGACGTAGTAGAAATCAAGATTGGTCTTCCATCTGCTACATCTTCAACATACACAAATGGTTATGAATTCCTTTCTAACTGCTATACAGAAGCAGTAAAAGGAACAAAATTGGAAGGTAAGTTAACATTCTCTAAAGATGATACAATTGGTAATGCATTCTCAGATGCATTAAAAGCAAACCAGGTAGACTTATTATTCTATGTAGGTTGGACTGGTGCAGCTCTTGATCCATATTCATTAATGGAAGCTTACACAACTCCAAACTATCAGTATGACCCAGCTTGGGATACATCAACATACATGTGGGATATCAAACTTTCTGATGGTGTAACATACACAGCATCTGTTCTTGATTGGACATATTGTATGAATGGTGAAAAGATTACAATCAAAGCTGCTGATGGTTCTACAAAAGAATTCTCATGTGGTACAGCTGATAAGAACCCAGTAGATAGATTTGCTATCCTTGCTGGTTTGGAAGGCGCTATCCTTAGCACATACGACATGATTCCATTAACAGGTGATGCTACTGCAGCACTTAAAGGTATGCAGATTAAATACTACTCAGAAGACTACATCTATGGTGTAGGCCGTGGTGGTATTAAATACATGAAATACAACTACTCAGATGCTGAATGGGCTAAATACGTTCAGGATCAGGGCGGAAAATTAGTTTATAACTAAAAAGTGTTTATACAAGCCAAACCCTGAGAGGATTTCCTCTTAGGGTTATGGTTTTGTATTTATACAACTTCTGTAAAGGTTTTTATGTTACAAAAGCTGTACAAATATAAAACTATGAAAATGGAGGCATAATTAATATGAATATGTTGAAATACGTATTAAAACGAATCGCACTGATGTTTTTCGTGCTTTTTGTAATCTTGACCATGTGTTTCATTCTGGTAAAACTTCTTCCGGTAACAGATGCTGCACAGTTTGGTAAGGATATGAACTTAATTTTACAGAGACGTGAGGCACTTGGTTACAACAAACCACTTTTGGAGCAGCTTTTCATTTTCTTCCAGCGAAGCATATTGGGCGGAGACTGGGGTGTTAGTGAAGCACTTTATCGTGGACAAGATGTATGGGCTGTATTTACATCTAAGCTCCCTGCAACAATCATGGTAAATATCTATTCCATGCTGTTTAGTGTGCCTACAGGTTTGTTGCTTGGTATTTATGCTGCGTTAAAGAAAAATAAATGGCAGGATCATTTGATTTCCACATTGGTAGTAGTATTTATTTCTGTACCTAGTTATGTATATGCATTCTTAGTACAGTATTTACTTTGCTTCAAATTGGATTTGTTCCCATTACAGATGAACAGTGGTACAGATTATTTTAGTTTGTCAATGTTCCTTTCTGTAGTGCCAGCGGTTTTATCACTTGCATTTGGTAGTATTGCAGGTCTTGCGCGTTATGTACGTGCGGAACTTTCCGAAGTTCTTACAAGTGATTTTATGCTTTTGGCTCGTACCAAAGGTTTAACACGTTCACAGGCAACGATTCGTCATGCATTACGTAATTCTATGGTGCCTGTATTTCCTATGATTTTAGGTGAATTTGTAGCAATTCTTTCTGGTTCACTTATTATCGAAAAGATTTTCGGTGTACCTGGTGTTGGTCAGTTGTATGTAAACTCAATTACTGCGTTAGACTATAACTTCTTCATGTTATTGTCTGCATTCTATACATTAGTAGGTCTTACAGCAGGTATCGTAGTAGATATCAGTTATGGCTTTATTGACCCAAGAATCAGAATGGGGGAACGATAAGATGACACAGAATAATATGGATTATACAAACATTCCAAAAGAGAAATTTGCGTTTTGTAATGATAACAAAGAATTACATGACAAAAAGTTAGATACAAAGCCAGTTGGATATTTCCAGGATGCTATGATGCGTTTTGCAAGAAATAAGAGTTCTGTAACAGCAGCATGTATCATTTTATTATTGGTTCTTTTTGCTATTTTTGCACCTATTTTGGGTAGTACAAATTATACAGAGCGTCCTACAGATACGATGTATCTGCAGTATGGTAAGCTTTTGCCTAAGTGGTCTGCATTTGAATGGGCAGGCTGGGATGGCTGCTATGATGATACGGTAAGCAAAAATGTATATCTTTCTTACAAAGCGATTGAAGCAGAGACTGGTATGAATCCAGTTGTTGAAATTTATAAGGAAGATTATGAAAGCGATAATAAGAGTGCCATCGGTACTTATTATGATATTCGTGTGGATTCCTATGTTGAAAATGGTATGATGTTCCTCAATTTAACACCAGATCAGTATGAGGATTTACAGAACTGGCAGGATGAAACAGGAATACAGGTTATTTATCCAGCAGTAGATGATTCTAAGATTGCAACCAATTCTTTGAAATCAGATGCAAATATCTGGTACGAATGTAATCAGAAGGGTGCACCTATTACAAAGAATGGTAAGTTTATAAATATTTATTCGACCAAAGGAAATGATGGCGATTATGATAGCCTTCGTATTGATGGGGATGACGGTTCTTACAAATATGCAAAGGTTTCTGGTGATTCGAATGCGAAGTCCTATAAGGTTCGTGTTATGAAAAATACCTATTTCCAGTATCGTTATGGTTATGAGGCTGAATTTATCTTTGGAACAAACTCACTTGGACAGGATATCTTTACTCGTTTAGGTAGTGGTGCAAGATTTAGTTTTATCTTTGCAATTTGTATCTCAGTAATTAACTTGTTAATTGGTGCCTTTTATGGTGCAATTGAAGGATACTATGGTGGTGTTATCGACTTAACTATGGAGCGTATCTCTGATATTTTAAATGGTGTTCCATTTATCGTAGTTACGACCTTATTCCAGTTGCATTTAGCAAGCAAGGTTGGACCTATTCCATCCCTGTTATTTGCCTTTGTATTGACTGGTTGGATTGGTACAGCAAGTAAGACTCGTATGCAGTTTTATCGTTATAAAAATCAGGAATATGTATTAGCAGCTCGTACATTAGGTGCTAGTGACTTTAGAATTATGTTTAAGCATATTTTCCCTAATGCGATTGGTACTTTGATTACAGGCTCTGTACTTGTTATTCCAAGTGTTATCTTCTCCGAAGGTAACTTAACTTATTTGGGTATCGTAAACTTAGACTCTTCAACAATGACATCTGTTGGTAGTATGTTGTCGAAAGGACAGCCATTCCTTACAACACATCCACATATTATTTTGTTCCCAGCAATTTTCATTTCGTTGTTGATGATTTCATTTAACTTGTTCGGTAATGGTTTAAGAGATGCATTCAACCCATCACTTAGAGGAACGGAGGATTAATAGAAGATGAAGAAGAAATTATCTGTAAAAAATCTTGTAGTTTCCTTCCGTACACCGGCAGGTAAAGTACAGGCAGTTAGAAATATAAGTTTTGATTTGCATGAAGGAGAGACACTTGCTGTTGTAGGTGAATCTGGTTCAGGTAAATCTGTTACTTCAAAAGCCATTCTTGGTATTTTAGCAGGGAACTCCATTATTGAGGGTGGTTCTATTGTATATGATGGTATGGATTTGCTGAAAATTACAGAAGATGAATTCTATCGTATCCGTGGAGATAAGATAGCGATGATTTTCCAGGATCCATTATCCAGCTTAAACCCAATCATGCGTATTGGTAACCAGCTTACAGAAGCGATGTTATTAAAGGGTGAGGCTCGCCAGAAATCATGTAAGGATGCATTCAATAGTACGCTTGCCTTACTTGGCGACGAAATGGTAGCGGTAGAAAATAATCCTGCTTTAAAAGAAATGTGTGCAAACTTCGATAAATTTGAATTTAAACATATCGAATTGGAGTCTGCATACAATACTGCAAAAGAATCAGCAGTAGAAGTAGTAGATGAAATTGAAGACGTTTTATTCTATATTGAAAAGAACGCTTTTGATGATCCGAAATATACATTAGAAGAGATTGCTCGTTTGGCTGCTGCAACTGTGAATGAATACGTTGTGACTGGAACAGATGCAGACAAAATAAAAGCTCTTTCAGCAGAACTGAAAAAGAATGCAAGTGCAGATGTTCGTAAAAAAGATTATACAGAATCTGTACGCATGCTGAAAGAAATGCAGGATATCATAAAACCTGTTTTGGATAAAGAAATGCCAGACTTCTTTAGTATGGGATATTTCTTGACATTCTCAGGACAGACACTTCCTAAGATGCCAGTATCAGAATTGAATGAATATCTGTTGAATTATTTGAATGAGCATTTTATGGATGAATTTAAGAGCCATGTTGTAAAGGCATTGGAAAACAGTGCGAAGAGACACATGGAATTAAAGGCAGAAGCTGTAAAAGTGGTAGAAGCAAATCGTGCTACTTTAGAAGCAGAAAATATGGATAAAAAAGCATGTGATGCTGCGATGGATGCCATGATTAAAGCAGTAGAAGCTTCAATTGATAAGCTTGAGATTAGAAAAGATGGTGTAGCATATACCTTCGGTTCTACGATTAAAGCTGCAGTGAACACATACTTTGAAGGTATTCCAAAGAATGCAAAAGCTGCAAAATTGCATGATAAACAGCAGAAAAAATATGATAAGCTTGTTGCAAAAGGAAAGACTCCTACATGGAAGGTTACACCTTCTACAGCGGTAGACCTCGAAGTTGCGAAAACTACGATTACAGCAGCAATTGATCGTTTGTTAGAGCATTATAAGGAATTACTTTCAGGCGGTGAAACTAGAGATTTCCAGACTGAAACAGATGAATTAATTGTTTTCTTCAAGGAAAATGCATCAGGTAGTGTTCATAAGGTAACCAAAGAGATGGCAAAACACAGAGCAATTAAGCTTATGGAAGAAGTTGGTATCTCAGATGCAAGAACACGTTATCGTCAGTATCCATTTGAATTCTCAGGTGGTATGAGACAGCGTATTGTTATTGCGATTGCGTTAGCGGCAGACCCAGATATTCTGATTTGTGATGAACCTACTACAGCACTTGACGTTACAATTCAGGCTCAGATTCTTGAGCTTATTAATAAGCTGAAAAAAGATAGAAATTTATCTATTATTTTCATTACACATGATTTAGGTGTAGTTGCAAATATGGCGGACCGTATTGCGGTTATGTATGCTGGTAAAATTGTAGAAACTGGTACAAGTGAAGATGTATTTTACTCACCAGCTCATCCATATACATGGGCACTTCTTTCTGCGATGCCTGATTTGGAAACAGAAGAGCGTTTGGAAGCAATTCCAGGTACTCCTCCAAACATGATTTATCCTCCAGTTGGAGATGCTTTTGCAGATAGAAATAAATATGCAATGCAGATTGATTTCGAAATGCAACCACCTGAGTTTAGGATTAGTGATACACATTCTGCATCAACATGGTTATTGCATCCAGATGCACCAAAGGTAGAAATTCCACAGATTATCCAGAATCGTATTGCTAGAATGAAGAAAAAGGGAGGTGCTTCAAATGAATAATGGAGAAACTTTATTAAGCGTTGAGCATCTCTGTCAGTACTTTGGGAAGAATAAAGCAGTAGATGATGTTAGTTTTGAGGTAAAAAAAGGTGAAGTATTTGGTTTGGTAGGAGAATCTGGTTGTGGTAAGACCACAACGGGTCGTTCTATCATCAAATTATACGATATTACTTCAGGAAATATTTTTTATAAGGGTGAAAGAATCGCTGCAGGTACTTTATCTTATAAAGAAGAAATCAAAGCTGCAAAAGAGGCTTATAAAGAAGCTAAGAAAAATGGCACAGATAAGGCTAAATTAGCTGAAATCAAAGCAGATACAGATGCTCGTATTGCGAAAGCAAAAGAAGAGATGAAAGCAGCTGTGAAGGATCATAAAAAACGCAGAACTGTGACTGATATTCAGATGATTTTCCAGGATCCGATTGCATCACTTGACCCACGTATGACAGTAGGTCAGATTATTGCAGAAGGACTTGTGATTAATGGGGAAAAAGACCAGAAAGTAATTGATGAAAAAGTTTATGAAGCACTTGAAATGGTAGGTTTGGTTCGTGAACATGCTGGTCGTTACCCACATGAGTTCTCAGGTGGACAGCGTCAGCGTATCGGTGTAGCACGTGCGGTAGTTATGAATCCTGAAATCATTATCGCAGATGAACCTGTTTCTGCACTTGACGTATCAATTCAGGCGCAGGTAATCAACCTCTTGGATGATTTACGTCATAAAATGGGATTGACGGTTATGTTCATTGCACATGATTTGTCTGTAGTAAAATATTTCTCGGACAGAATTGGTGTTATGTACTTTGGTAAATTGGTAGAGCTTGCGGATGCAGATGAGTTATTTGAACATCCAATGCACCCATATACGAAATCACTTTTATCAGCGATTCCAGTGCCAGACCCACAGTATGAAAAGAAGAGACAGCGTATTACTTATGTTCCATTAAAAGAGCATGACTATAGCGTTGATTTACCTTCTTTGCGAGAAGTGACTCCAGGTCATTTTGTATACTGTAATGATGTTGAATTTGAAAAATATCGTGCGCAGGTGACAGAATAATGAAAAATATGAAATATTATGTGCAAGCAGGGGTTGGACTCCTGCTTGCATTTGTAATTATGGTTTATCGTGGATTGTTTTCCAAGCCAGAACTATCGGATAAAGTGATGGCGATTGGAGACGGTTTTACCGTCGTAGCAGTGTTGTATTTGGGATTTGGAGCGATTATGTGGGTTTCCACGATGGGCTTTTTTGATATTTTTGCTTATGCGGCCAAAAAAGCAGCACATGCAATTGTTCCGGGAGTGATACAGGATGATGTAGGACGATATTACGAGTATAAAGTAGAAAAAGAAACAAAAAGAAAAGGTTTTTTAGAAAACTTTACTTTAAAATTAGGTGCGATATTTCTTGTATTGAGTGTTGTGTTTTTAATTATTTGGTATCAAGTTGTATAATTTTTGTTCATAGTTTGTTCACTTGCATACAAATTTTTTTCATGTTAAGATAATCTATGGAGTTTAGAAAAAATTTATAATTCGAATGAGGAATCTTATGAAAAAAGTTACAAAAGTAAGTAGAGATAAGGTAAAAAGCTTTGATTTTGCAAAGAAACCACATACACCAGGTTTTTTATTTCCGGTAGCGAGAGAAATCATTTCAAAGCCGGTATTAAATGGCCGTAATTTTAAATTGACTAAGACGAATATGGAATCAGTAGACGGACCATATTTGATGCTGGTAACGCATTCTTCTATGATTGACTTTATGGTTATGACGGTGGCAGTACAGCCATACAGAGCCAATAATGTTATGACGTTAGAAGGTTTCAATACTTACACGGAACCATTGATGCGTTCCTTAGGTGTACTTGGTACTCGTAAGTATGTTAGTGATTTGAATTTAATCAAAAATATTAGATATTGTATTGAAAAATTAAAAAATCCATTTGTGCTTTTCCCAGAAGCGAGATATTCTTTGGATGGATGTACATCCTATATTCCAGAATCGACTGCGAAGTTAGTTCGTATGCTTCGTGTACCAGTTGTGGTGCTTCGTATACATGGAAACTTTGTTACACAGCCACAGTGGAATAAGATTGACAAAGGAAATCATATTGAAGCGGAAATGATTCAGATTATTACGCCTCAGGAATGTAAAAAACTTTCTGTTCCAGAAATTGATGCACGTATCAAAGAAGCTTTCCAATACGATGACTTTAAATGGCAGTATGAAAAGAAAATCAAAATCGATCATCCAAAGCGTGCAGAAGGTCTTCATGCGTTGCTTTATAAATGTCCTGCTTGTCAGACCGAAGGAGAGACCTATTCGGAGGGAACCAAGCTTTGGTGTGGACATTGTGGCAAAGAATGGGAGATGGATGAATATGGTCGCATGCATGCTCTAGAAGGAGAGACAGAGTTTCCACATATTCCAGACTGGAGTAATTGGGAAAGAGAATGTGTACGTAAGGAAATTGAAGAGGGTACGTACTACTTCGAGGACACGGTTATGGTGGATACGCTTCCTGGTTCTCTCAAATTCTATCATCAGGGGGAAGGTAAGCTGATTCAGACACCTACCGAAACTCGTGTGGAGTGCAATTATCATGGAGAAGCCTATACGTTGACTCGTAGTGCCATGAACTTAGAAAGCATGCATATTGAATATGACTATCTTGGAAGAGGAGATTGTGTAGATATTTCGATTCCAGATGACAGTTTCTGGTGCTATCTTTCTAAGAGAGATGCGATTACGAAGATTTCCTTTGCGACAGAAGAGATGCACTTGCTTGCTGTTAGAAAGGCAGAAGAGGCAAAGGCAGCAGCTGAAAAAGCGGCTGAAGAAAAATAATATATGAAATGTTTGAAATGAGCTCTAAGAATAGAGCTCATTTTTTATTGAAAATATATTGACATAAGAAATCTATAATGATATATTGAATATATGAACAAGTATTCATATATTCAATTATGAACAGGAGGGAATTATGGCGATACATGATGTGGAGCATTGCGAATGCCATGAGGTACATAAGGATTTAGTAGATCAAGTTCTAAATCGAATGCCAGATGAAGATGAATTGTACGACTTAGCAGAGCTGTTTAAAGTTTTTGGGGATTCGACCCGAATTCGCATTTTAACCGTGTTATTTGGAGAGGAGATGTGCGTTTGCGATATTGCTGAGGCGTTAAACATGAATCAGTCAGCGGTTTCTCATCAGCTTCGTGTGTTGAAGAATGCAAAATTGATTAAAAATCGTAAGGATGGTAAGCAGGTATTTTATGCTCTGGCAGATGACCATGTAAGTACGATTCTTGCCATGGGATTAGAACATATTGAAGAACAATAATTATACAGAATAGATATATGGAGGTTAATTCATTATGAAAAAGAAATTTAAGGTAGAAAATTTAGATTGTGCACATTGTGCAGCGAAAATGGAAGAAGCAATCAAGAAGATTCCAGGTGTAACAGATGCAGCTATGAATTTTATGACACAGAAACTGACACTGGAAATTGCAGATGATGCCAATATGGATGAAATTGTTGAAAAGGCACAGGAATGTGTTTCAAAAGTAAGTATTGTTTGCGAGATTATTCGCTAATGATTGAGGTTTTTAAATATGAATAAAAGACAAAAAAGAGATTTGTATCGAATTATTGCAGCTGCAGTCCTTTTTGTTCCTCTTTTTGTGGTAGAACATTTGGGATTATTGGAATTGCTTCCATATCCATGGATAGCACTTTTGATTTGTTTGGTTCCGTACCTGATTGTAGGATATGATGTTATCAAAGAGGCTGCACATAATATTAAAAATGGACAGATTTTCGATGAAAACTTTCTTATGATGATTGCGACCTTTGGTGCCTTCGTGATAGGAGAATATATTGAAGCTGTTGCAGTAATGCTGTTTTATCAGATTGGAGAGCTGTTCCAAAGCTATGCGGTGGGAAAATCTCGTGAATCTATCACAGCACTGATGGATATTTGCCCAGAATACGCGAATGTGGAAGTGGATGGAGAATTGGAAGAGGTTGATCCTGATGATGTAGAAATCGGAAGCATTATCGTGATTAAGCCAGGCGAAAAGGTTCCTTTGGATGGTGTAGTAATCGAAGGGGAATCTTTCTTGGATACATCTGCCTTAACTGGGGAATCTGTTCCAAGAAAAGTATCCGTTGGAAAAGATATTATCAGTGGCTGTATCAATGGAAATGGTACACTTCGTGTAAAGACAACGAAAGAATTTGATGATTCTACCGTTGCGAAGATTTTGGAATTGGTAGAGAATGCGACGAATAAAAAAGCTAAGGTAGAGAATTTTATTACCCGATTTGCAAAATACTATACACCATTTGTTACGATTTCTGCTGTGCTTTTAGCAGTAATACCACCAATCCTTTTGCAGGATAACTGGTTCATCTGGTTGGAAAGAGCGTGTACGTTCTTGGTTGTTTCCTGTCCATGCGCATTGGTAATTTCCGTTCCAATGGGATTTTTTGGTGGAATCGGTGCTGCATCGAAGGAAGGTGTGTTGGTCAAGGGAAGTAACTATTTGGAGCTTTTGTCAGAAATGGATACGATTGTATTCGATAAGACGGGGACACTTACGAATGGTGTGTTTGAGGTAACCGCAGTTGTTCCAGCGGTAGATGAAAAGAATGTAAAAACAGAACTCGAAGCTGCGATGGCAGAGTGTGAAGTTTTAGGTCTTGCGGCAGCATTAGAACGATTCTCTACACATCCGATTGCGGAATCCATTGTGATTGCGCATGAAAGAAGACAAGGGGATTTGGCGATTGCTGAAGTGAAAATGACGGATGTGGAAGAAATTGCTGGTCATGGTATTTCTGGTAAATTCTCTGGAAAAGCAGTATATGCAGGAAATTATAAGCTTATGAAACAAATGCAGATTCCTTGTGAAGAATATAACGGTGCTGGAACAGTCGTTTATGTCGCTTATGATAATACATACCTTGGTTGCATTATTATTTCGGATACAATAAAACAAGGTGCGAAAGAAGCAATTGCAGATTTGAAGAAAGCAGGTGTTTCTAAGACGGTTATGTTGACTGGTGATAGAAAAGAGGCGGCACTTGCTGTTGCAAAAGCACTTGGAATTGATGAAGTACAGTATGAATTATTACCAGGTGATAAGGTGGACGAAGTAGAAAAACTATTATCAGTTGCTGGAAGGAAGAAACGTTTGGCATTTGTCGGTGATGGAATCAATGATGCACCAGTGCTTGCTAGAGCAGATATTGGATTTGCAATGGGCAGTCTTGGTTCAGATGCTGCGATTGAAGCGGCTGATATTGTCATTATGGATGATGATATTCGCAAGATTGCGCATGTGATGAAAATCTCCAGAAAGACGATGGCTATTGTAAAAGAAAACATCGTTTTTGCACTTGGGGTAAAAGGGATGGTGCTGATATTAGGTGCAATTGGTATGGCATCTATGTGGGCAGCGGTGTTTGCTGACGTAGGAGTTGCGGTAATTGCGATTCTAAATTCCATGAGAACCCTAAGAAAATAGGTAGTTTTATACAAAAACCGCTAGAAATTGTAGATTGTTTTTGTTAAGATACAAAAAGTGGGAGGATTTCTCCCACTTTTTTATTTACAAGAGAAAAAAATGTGTTAAAATAATTATGATGTTATACGTTGGAGGATTATGCATGGCGACGAATGAATTCGAGTTGCAGGAACAACAGCGCCTAAGACGAAAACGCATAAATCGAATGAAAACTGGTATCACTATGACAATTGCTATATGGATGCTGGCATCGCTCATAGCAATTATTATTTTGTCAGTACAGGTTATTAAGCTAAATCATCAGGTTTCTGATATAATAGAGAATGGTGTGAGTGCTGACGATACAAGTTCTGATATGCAGGCGGATTCTTCATCAGAGAAAGAAGAAAACCGATTTACAAATGTTGTGACAGGAATTGATACAAAGGATAACTTTGCAGAGGAAGGCGATACACATTATGTATATCTTACCTTTAATAGTGTTCCTGGAGATAATACAGAAGCAATTTTAGATGTATTGGCACAGCATGAAGTTAAGGCGACTTTTTTCGTGGTGGGAAGTGAGGCAGAAGGTGTTTCAGACGTGTACCAGAGAATTGTAGAGGAAGGACATACCATTGGGATGCATTCTTATTCCAACCAATACAGTTTGATTTATTCGTCCAAAGAGGCCTTTAAACAGGATTATCAAAAACTGTCGGATTACATATACGAACTTACTGGTAAGCGAAGCGTGTATTATCGTTTTCCTGGAGGAAGTGGTAATGCAATCAGTAATGTAAACATGGCTGAGTTTGTGTATATTTTAAATCAAGAGAAAATTACCTATTTCGATTGGAACGTTTCAGCAGGAGATGCATCCAACAGTTATACCCAAGAAGATATTCTTGATAATGTATTAGGAGGTGTCTCCAAATACAAAACGTCAGTTGTGCTTTTGCACGACGGTGAAAATAAGTCAACAACGGTGGATGCATTAGGCACCTTAATTGAACAGTTAAAGAGTCAGGGTGCAGTCATTTTACCGATTGATGAAGATACAAATGTAATACAATATATAAAAGCAGAAAGTGTAAAGTAAAATACGGAGGAAAAACATGGGACTTTTTAAAGATTTCAAAGAAGATTTTTCACAGGCTGTAAATGAGCTTGTACCAGGTGGAGAAACCTTGGATGACAACGTTGAAGTAGATACTCTTAGCAACAACGTTGATGTTAAGTCTGAGCTGAATAAATTAGACGGACTTTTAGAACAGGTGAAAGAAGAACCTGTAAAACCAGTGGTTGAAAGACCAGTAGTGGAACAGCCAGTGGTAAAAGAAAGAGTAGTAGAAGTAAAACCAGAAGTGAAAGCAAAAGAGGAGAGTTTAAGAATGGACACAATGGCAGTAGAATCAAATGTAGTATTAGATGAAACATCAGTAATTACAGCAAGCACAACATTAACAGGTAACCTTGCATCAGCAGGCTCTTTCGATATTCAGGGTACTGTAAATGGTAATGTATCTTGTAACGGTAAATTAGTTGTTACAGGTGTAATTAATGGTAACAGCACATCTTCAGAATTCTTTGCAGATGTTGCAAAAATCGAAGGTGAAGTAGTAAGTACAGGTACAGTTAAAATTGGTGCTGGTTCTGTTATCATTGGTAACATTTCTGCTACCTCAGCAGTTATCGCTGGTGCTGTAAAGGGTGACATCGACGTACAGGGACCTGTAGTAGTTGATACATCAGCAGTTATCATGGGTAACATCAAATCTCGTTCTGTACAGATTAACAACGGTGCTATCATCGAAGGTTTCTGTTCACAGTGCTACGCTGATGTTGATGTTCAGGGTATTTTCGGTAAATAGTTTTTACAAAATAAAATATAATGTATAAGAAAGGGTGACCAGCTATGAAGCGTGTGTTATTAAAACTGAGTGGGGAAGCATTAGCAGGAGACAAACATCAGGGTTTTGATGAACCAACTGTTACCGAAGTTGCAAAACAGGTAAAGAAGTTGGTAGACAATGGAGTAGAAGTTGGTATCGTAATTGGCGGTGGAAATTTCTGGCGTGGACGTACCAGCAATACCATCGACAGAACAAAAGCAGACCAGATTGGTATGCTTGCAACTGTTATGAACTGTATCTACGTATCTGAAATTTTCCGTTCTGTAGGTATGAAAACAGCAGTTATGACTCCATTTGAATGTGGTTCTATGACAAAACTTTTCTCAAAGGACCGTGCAAACAAATACTTTGGTAAAGGAATGGTATGTTTCTTCGCTGGTGGAACTGGACATCCTTATTTCTCAACAGATACAGCTACCGTACTTCGTGCCGTTGAAATCGAAGCAGAAGTAATCCTTCTTGCAAAAGCAATTGATGGCGTATACGATAGCGACCCTAAGACAAATCCAGCTGCAGTTAGATACGATGAAGTTTCGATTCAGGAAGTCATCGATAAGAAGCTTGCAGTAGTTGATTTAACAGCATCTATTATGTGCATGGAAAACAAAATGCCTATGTACGTATTTGGATTAAACGAAGAAGACTCTATCGTGAAAGCGATGAGTGGTGAATTTAACGGAACTATAGTTACCGTATAATATAGGAGGACAAACATGGACGCAAGATTAAATTCTTTTGAAGAAAAAATGACAAAAACAATGCATAATTTGGAGGAAGAATTCGGTTCTATTCGTGCTGGACGTGCAAATCCTCACGTATTAGATAAAATTCGTGTAGACTATTATGGTACACCATCACCTCTTCAGAGCGTAGCAAACGTTAGTGTTCCAGAACCAAGAATGATTCAGATTCAGCCTTGGGAACCATCTCTTGTAAAAGAGATTGAAAAAGCAATCCTTACATCGGATCTTGGTATCAACCCATCTAACGATGGTAAAATTATTCGTCTTGTATTCCCTGAACTTACCGAGGAAAGACGTAAAGAATTAGCAAAAGATGTGAAGAAGAAGGGTGAAAACGCAAAAGTAGCGATTCGTAACATCAGACGTGATGCTATTGACCATATCAAAAAAGCTGGTAAAACAGAAGATTGGTCAGAAGATGAAGTAAAAGATTTAGAAGATGGTATCCAGAAATTAACAGATAAATACGTAGCAAACGTAGATAAAGCTGTTGAAGCAAAAACAAAAGAAATTCTTACTGTTTAGTATGAAATAGGGCTTGGACCACCAAGCCCTTTTGTATGTTTTAAGGAACTTTTTATTTGAAGAAAATGAAATGTGTAGTATAATCAGTGTATGGAGGGATTTACATTATGAAGATACCACAGCATGTAGCAATTATATTAGATGGAAATGGAAGATGGGCCAAATCCAAGGGTCTGCCTCGTAATGCAGGACATACAGCAGGTGCTAAAAATGTAGAGACGATTTGTCAGGCGGCTCACGATATGGGGATTAAGTATGTAACGATGTATGCGTTTTCTACGGAAAACTGGAGTCGTCCTCAGGCAGAAGTAGATGCACTCATGAATCTGTTGGAGAGTTATCTGAAAAACTGCTTAAGAACTGCTGATAAAAATAATATGCGTATTCGTGTAATTGGAGAAATTGGCAGACTTTCCGAGAAATTTCAGAAACAAATTATAGAATTGGAAGAAAAGTCTGCAGTGAATACGGGACTTAATTTGACGATTGCAATCAATTATGGTAGTCGTGATGAAATGGTTCGTGCAATGAGGAAGATGGTGGAGGACCATGATGCTGGAAATCTTTCTGTAGATGAGATTACTCCAGAGAAGTTTTCAACCTATCTGGATACCAAGGATATCCCAGATCCGGACCTTATGATTCGAACTAGTGGTGAACAGCGTTTGTCAAACTACCTCTTATGGCAGCTTGCATATAGTGAATTTTATTTTACAGATGTTCCATGGCCAGATTTCAACAAAAAAGAATTGGAACGTGCGGTAGAAGCATATAATAAACGTGACCGCAGATATGGTGGATTAACAGAAGAGTAAATTTACGGAGGAAGATATGTTTAAAACAAGATTGTTAAGTGGAATTGTATTAGTAATTCTTGCATTGATTGTAATTATTAGTGGTGGATATTTGACATTATTTTCGTTATTGGGAATTTCCTTAATCGGAATGTTTGAATTATATCGTGTGTTTAAACTTGAAAAGACACCATTGGCCCGTGTTTCATATTCGATGGCTATAATTTTTTATGTTAGTCAGTTGTTTGGCGGATTTATTGATCCGATGGCCATGGTTATGTTTTTCCTTATTTTGCTTATGTTTGTATATGTATTTGCTTATCCAAAATACAGTGCAAAAGATGTGATGGCGATTTTCTTTGGTATGTTTTATGTAGCAGTAATGCTTTCGTATGTATACCAGATTCGTGTGTTAGAAAATGGTGTGTATTTAGCATTCCTTATCTTTATCTGCTCTTGGGGCTGCGATACCTGTGCGTACTGCGTAGGTGTATTGATTGGAAAACATAAAATGGCTCCAGTACTTAGTCCAAAGAAATCCATTGAAGGTGCTGTGGGCGGTGTAGTAGGTACTGCATTGCTTACGGTTATTTATACGTCTGTATTCCGCACACAGATGGGGCTTGATACAAGAAGTATTGTAGTTTTAGCAGTTATTTCTGCAGTTGCAGCACTTATTTCTATGGTAGGGGATTTAACTGCATCCGCAATTAAACGTAATTATGATATTAAGGATTATGGAACATTGATTCCAGGGCATGGTGGCATTATGGATCGTTTTGATTCTATGATGATTACCGCTCCAATCATCTATTACTTAGCAGTGTATTTCCTGTAGGAAATTCACGAAAGCGGTAAAGGGAGGTATTTACAATGAGAAAAGTAGCAGTATTGGGTTCAACTGGTTCCATTGGAACGCAGACGTTAGATGTAGCAAGAGAACAGGGTGATATCGAAATCGTGGCATTGTCCTGTGGTGGAAATACTAAGTTAATGGAAGCACAGATGCGAGAATTTCGTCCAAAACTGGTAAGTGTATGGGCGGAAGAGGATGCAAAGAAGCTTCGTGAAAGCACCAAGGATTTGAATATTCCGGTATTGGCAGGAATGGATGGTTTGCTAGAGGTTGCGACGCATCCAGATTCCGAAATTCTTGTAACTGCGATTGTCGGTATGCTTGGCATTCGTCCAACGATTGCAGCCATTGAAGCAGGAAAAAATATCGCTTTGGCAAATAAAGAGACCTTGGTAACTGCTGGACATATTATTATGCCTTTGGCAAAAAAGCACAAGGTGTCTATTTTGCCAGTTGATAGTGAGCATAGTGCGATTTTCCAGTCGCTGCAGGGGGAAGAAGGAAATAGAATCAGCAAGATTTTACTTACTGCTTCCGGTGGTCCTTTCCGTGGTAAAAAACGTGACGAACTTGCAACGATGCAGGTGGAAGATGCACTCAAGCATCCGAACTGGTCGATGGGTAGAAAAATCACCATTGATTCTTCTACACTGGTGAATAAAGGTTTAGAAGTTATGGAAGCGAAATGGCTCTTTGATGTAGATTTGGACCGTATTCAGGTGGTTGTGCATCCACAGAGCGTAATTCATTCCGCAGTAGAGTATGAAGATGGTGCTGTAATTGCTCAACTTGGTACACCAGATATGCGTTTGCCAATCCAGTATGCCTTGTATTATCCAGAACGTCGTCCATTATCAGGAAAACGTTTGGATTTATTTGCATTGTCAAACCTTACATTTGAAGAGCCAGATATTGAGACCTTTAAGGGCTTGAAGCTTGCGTATGAAGCGATGACACGTGGTGGCAATATCCCAGTTGCATATAATGCTGCAAATGAAAAAGCAGTAGCACTTTTCTTAGAACGAAAGATTAAATATCTGGAGATTACAGATATCATTGAGGAGACGATGAATCAGACTAGATTTATCGATAATCCTACATTAGAACAGATTTTAGAGACAGAACAGGAAGCCTATGCATTTATAGGTAGCAGGTGGTAGTTTGAATATTTTAATAGCAATTATAGTTTTTAGTTTACTTATCCTTTTTCATGAATTAGGTCATTTTACATTGGCAAAGCTAAATGGAATTCGTGTCAATGAGTTTTCTCTTGGCTTAGGACCAACGATTCTTGGTTTTACCAAAGGAGAAACGAAATACTCCTTGAAACTTTTGCCTTTTGGTGGTGCTTGTATGATGGAAGGGGAAGATGAGTCCTCTGACGATGACAGAGCCTTTAATAAAAAAGGTGTTTGGGCTAGAATCAGTGTAGTAGCGGCTGGTCCAATCTTTAACTTTATCATGGCATTTGTATTTTCATTTATTGTAATGAGTGCGGCTGGTGTAGATACGGCAACACTTATCGATGTTATTGATGGTTATGCAGCACAGGAAGCAGGACTTCAGGCAGGTGACACCATTGTAGAAATGGGTGGAAAGAACATTCACTTCTATCGTGAAATCAGCCTGTATGCGACATTCCATGTTGGTGAACCTGTAGAGATTACGTATGAAAGAGATGGACAGGAATATACGACAACATTGACGCCGAAGTATGATGAAGAAAGTGGACGTTATTTGTATGGATTTATTTCTGGAGGCGATAGAGCTAGATTTGGATTTTTCGGAAATGTGAAATATGCATTTTATGAATTGTGTTATTATATCGATGTAACCTTCCAAAGTCTTAAGATGCTAGTGACAGGTGGGGCATCGGTGGATGATTTGAGTGGACCGGTTGGAATCGTACAGAATATGGGCGAGGTTTACGAAGAGTCCGTTGCAAATGATGGATATTTTTATGCGTTCCTAAATATGATGAATTGGGCAATTATGCTTTCCGCAAACCTTGGTGTTATGAATCTCTTGCCAATTCCGGCATTGGACGGTGGAAGACTGGTATTCTTGTTTATCGAGGCAATTCGAGGCAAGGCGCTTGATCCAGAAAAAGAAGGCATGGTTCATATGATTGGTATCATTTTACTGTTTGGCCTTATGTTTGTGGTAATGTTTAATGATATTAGAAAGATTTTTGTATAAGAACTGATTGAGGTGTGAAAACACCAGAGAGGGGAGAACAATGGAGAAGAAACTTACGAAAGAAGTGCATATTGGAAATCGTGTCATTGGTGGAGCAAATCCAATTTTAATCCAGTCTATGACGAATACCAAGACGGAAGATGTAGCAGCGACTGTTGCACAGATTCAGAAATTGACAAAGGCTGGTTGCGATATCATTCGATGTGCAGTTCCTACGATGGAAGCAGCGAATGCCTTGGCGAAGATTAAAAAGCAGGTGGAAATTCCTGTCGTTGCAGATATTCATTTTGATTATAAACTTGCGATTGCGGCTATGGAAAATGGGGCAGATAAAATCCGTATCAATCCAGGAAATATCGGTAGTGTTGACCGCGTAAAGGCAGTTGTAGATGTAGCGAAAGAACGAAATATTCCAATTCGCGTTGGTGTAAATAGTGGTTCTTTGGAAAAGAATTTGGTTGAAAAATATGGTGGTGTGACTGCGGAAGGTATTGTAGAAAGTGCCTTGGATAAGGTGAAAATTATTGAAGATATGGGATATGATAATTTGGTTGTTAGCATCAAATCATCGGATGTTATGATGTGTGTCAAAGCACATGAGCTTATTGCAAATCAGACAAACCATCCACTTCATGTAGGAATCACAGAAGCAGGAACCATCATCAGTGGAAATATCAAATCTTCGATTGGGCTTGGCTTGATTTTGAGTCAGGGAATTGGTGATACGATTCGTGTTTCGTTAACAGGAGATCCTGTAGAAGAAATCAAATCTGCGAAACTCATTCTTCGTACTCTTGGACTTCGTAAAGGTGGTATTGAAGTGGTTTCCTGTCCAACCTGTGGACGTACCCAGATTGATTTGATTGGACTTGCAAATCAGGTGGAAACGATGGTTGCAGAGTTCCCATTAGATATTAAGGTTGCAGTTATGGGCTGTGTGGTAAATGGACCTGGGGAAGCGAAAGAAGCAGACCTTGGGGTTGCTGGTGGTATTGGCGAAGGTCTTATCATCAAAAAAGGTGAAATTTTTAAAAAGGTTCCAGAAGACCAGCTTTTGGGTGCTTTAAGATACGAATTAGAAAATTGGAGTAAATAAAATGTCAAAGACATTTTTGGAAGTATTCCCTACCCTGAAGGTGGAAAAGGGATATGAAGGTTTATTAGAAAAAGCAGAAGTAACCAAAATAAGTGCGAATCATGATAAAAGTCATATTCGCATTTATTTGCATGCAGAAAGATTGATACCGAAGAAAATTATCTGGTATTTAGAACGAGAAATCAAAGAGCAGCTTTTTCCAAGTAAAGATGTGTTTATCAAGGTAATTGAATCGTTCCGTTTGTCGGAGCAGTACAATGCAGAAGCTTTGATTCATGAGTATCGAGAGAGTATGCAGGAAGAAATCAATGATTACAGCCTGCTTCTTGGAAATGTATTTCGAACGGCCGAGATGCAGTTTGAAACTCCAAGCAAGATGAAACTCATTATGGACGAAACCATTATTGCCAAAACCAGAGGCGAAGAAGTGGTGCAATTTTTAGAAAAGATTGTGTGTGAACGCTGTGGTCTGGATTTGATTGTCAATGTGGAATATCGTGAGCCAAAGGAGAGTAAATATCGTAAGAATTCCAATGAGCAGATTCGCCAGCAGGTAAAGGCAATTGTGGAACGTACGAGTATTGGAAAGGCAAAAGAGGAAGAGGTTCCACAGGAAGATGGCTTGCTGTTAGGGGAAGAGGGACAGCGTGCGAAGTCGGCTGCAGATACAAACGATGGAAAAGGCGAAAAAAGTGTTGCACCAGTGAAACAAGCTTCAGCAGCGAAGCAGGCTCCAGAGCAAAAGAAGCCATTTGAGAAAAAAGGCGAGTTTCGCCGTCGTTTTGAGCCAGGCAGCAAAAAATCAGATAATCCAGATGTTATCTATGGTCGTGATATAGAAGAAGAACCAATGGAGATCGTAAAAATTGACGGACCAATTGGCGAAGTGATTATTCATGGTAAGGTAATGTCACTGGAATCTAGAGAAGTGCGAAATGAAAAAACACTTATCATTTTTTCAGTTACAGACTTTACGGATACGATTATGCTTAAGGCGTTTGCGAAAAATGAAGACGCGGCCCCAATTTTAAAGGGATTAAGTCCGGGGAATTTTATCAAGGTGCGTGGAATTGCGAATATCGACCAGTATGATGGAGAGCTTACGATTAGCTCCATTACAGGCATCAAGAAAATCCCTGATTTTACGACGACTCGTATGGATGTTAGTCCAGAGAAACGTGTTGAGTTGCATTGTCATACCAAAATGAGTGATATGGATGGTGTTTCTGACGCATCTGCAATTATCAAACGTGCAGAGAAGTGGGGACACAAGGCGATTGCGATTACCGATCATGGTGATGTGCAAGGATTTACAGAAGCCAGTCATACGAAGGCTGATATCAAGGTTATTTATGGCGTAGAGGCATACATTGTAGATGATTTAAAAGGAATTGTAACAGACAGCAGGGGACAGTCTTTGCAGGAGTCTTATGTTGTATTTGACATAGAAACGACGGGCTTTAGTCCAGATGTGAATCATATTATTGAAATTGGTGCAGTGAAGGTGGAGAACGGGAAAATCGTTGATCGATTCTCTAGTTTTGTCAATCCACAGGTTCCGATTCCATATCGAATTGAGGAACTAACGCATATTAACGATAATATGGTAATCGATGCACCAACGATTGATGTGGTTTTACCACAGTTCTTGGAATTTTGTGACGGCTCTGTTATGGTTGCACATAATGCTGATTTTGATGTAAGTTTCATTAAGAAGAAAGCAGCAAATTTAGGGGTTGATTTTGTTCCGACTTATGTAGATACGGTGGCGATGGCACGTTTCCTTCTGCCAAGTCTGAATCGTTTTAAATTGGATACGGTGGCGAAAGCCGTTGGCGTAAGTTTAGATAATCATCACAGGGCAGTAGATGATGCAGCCTGTACAGCGGAAATCTTTGTGAAATTTATCGTGATGTTAGAAGAACGTGGCATTACGGACTTGAATCAGTTAAATGAGCAGGGAAGTAACTCCGTAGAAAATATTTTGAAAATGCCGACCTATCATGCGATTATTTTGGCAACCTGTGATCAAGGACGAACGAATTTGTATAATCTGATTTCAATGTCACATATTACATATTTCAATCGTAGACCACGTATACCAAAGTCGGAATTTATCAAGTATCGTAATGGATTGTTGTTGGGCTCAGCTTGTGAAGCAGGTGAGCTATATCGTGCGATTTTAAACGGCAGACCAGAGGAAGAGATTTCACGTATCGTAGAATTCTATGATTATTTGGAAATTCAGCCATTGGGGAATAATGCATTTATGCTTCGAGATGAGGATTCGCCGATTGAAACGGAAGAGGATATCATCAATATCAATAAACGAATCGTGAAATTAGGGGAAGACTTCGGTAAACTGGTAGTGGCTACCTGTGATGTGCATTTTCTTGACCCAGAAGATGAGATTTACCGTCGTATTATTATGGCAGGAAAAGGCTTTAAGGATGCGGACGATCAGGCTCCATTGTATCTTAGAACGACTGAAGAAATGTTGGCTGAGTTTGCGTATTTGGGCAGTGCAAAAGCAGAAGAAGTGGTTATTACCAATACCAATAAAATTGCGGATATGTGCGAAAAGATTTCACCAGTTCGTCCAGATAAATGTCCGCCAGTTATCGAAAATTCGGACCAGATGCTACGTGATATTTGTTACAATAAAGCACACAAGATGTATGGAGACCCACTTCCAGAAGTAGTACAAGCTCGTTTGGAGAGAGAGTTGAACTCGATTATTTCCAATGGCTATGCCGTAATGTATATTATTGCACAGAAATTAGTATGGAAATCGAATGAGGATGGATATCTGGTAGGTTCCCGTGGCTCCGTAGGTAGTTCATTTGTTGCTACGATGTCGGGTATTACAGAGGTAAACCCATTGCAGGCACATTATTTGTGCGAAGAATGTAAGTATGTGGATTTCGATTCCGAGGTTGTTAAATCCTATGCGGGACGATGTGGCTGTGATATGCCAGATGCGATTTGTCCAAATTGTGGTAAGCCATTGAAAAAGGAAGGCTTTGACATTCCGTTTGAAACTTTCTTAGGATTTAAAGGGGATAAGGAGCCAGATATTGACTTAAACTTCTCCAATGAATATCAGAGTAAGGCACATAAGTATACCGAGGTTATTTTTGGAGAAGGACAGACCTTTAAAGCAGGTACCGTAGGTACTTTGGCGGATAAGACGGCCTATGGTTATGTAAAGAATTATTACGAAGAGCGTGGGGTTAAGAAGCGTCGTTGTGAAATCGAGCGAATCGCGGTTGGATGTACGGGAATCCATCGTACAACGGGACAGCATCCGGGTGGTATTATCGTTCTTCCGGTAGGGGAGAATATCAATACCTTTACTCCGGTACAGCATCCCGCGAATGATATGACAGTTGATATTACCACGACACATTTCGATTACCATTCCATTGACCACAACCTGCTGAAATTGGATATTTTAGGTCACGTTGACCCTACTATGATTCGAATGCTACAGGATTTGACAGGGCTGGATCCAACGACAATTCCTTTGGATGATAAGGCGGTTATGTCATTGTTTGCAAATACCAAAGCACTTGGGATTGAGCCAGAGGATATCGGTGGTACCAAGCTTGGCGCATTAGGCATTCCGGAGTTTGGTACAGACTTTGCGATTGGTTTAGTAGAAGAAGCGAAACCAACTCAGTTTATTGATTTGGTTAATATTGCAGGGCTTTCTCATGGAACTGACGTATGGCTTGGAAATGCACAGACCTTAATTCAAGAGGGAACGGCAACGATTTCTACCTGTATTTGTACACGAGATGATATTATGACCTATTTGATAAATAAAGGTTTGGAAGCTGATACGGCATTCAAAATCATGGAAGCAGTACGTAAGGGAATGGTTGCGAAAGGAAAAGCAGAGAAGTGGCCAGAGTGGAAAGAGCAGATGAAGGAGCATGATGTGCCAGACTGGTATATATGGTCCTGTGAAAAGATTAAATACATGTTCCCGAAAGCACACGCAGCCGCTTATGTTATGATGGGCTGGCGTATCGCTTATTGTAAAGTATTTTATCCATTGGCGTATTATGCAGCATATTTTTCCGTACGAGCAACTGGTTTTGATTATGAAATCATGTGTCTTGGAAAAGAACGATTGGAACGTCATTTGAAAGATATGAAATCCCGTAAGGACTCTTTGTCGAATAAAGAGCAGGATATTATGCGAGATGGACGTATTGTTCAAGAGATGTATGCACGTGGTTTTACGTTTCTGCCAATTGATATTTATAAGGCGGAACCACATCGTTTCCAAATTATAGATGGAAAATTAATGCCATCCTTAAATGCGATTGAAGGCTTGGGTGATAATGCTGCAGTTGCGATTGCAGAAGCTGCAAAAGATGGTCCATTTTTATCAAAGGATGACTTCCGTGAACGTACGAAGGTGTCCAAAACGGTAATTGAATTGATGAGTGATTTAGGATTGTTTGGTGATTTGCCAGATTCTAATCAGCTTAGTCTCTTCGACTTATAAAGCCGAAGAGACTAATTTATTGAGTGAATTTGCTATTTATCTAGCTTACCTGGATGAAATTTCTCGATTACGTAAGGATTAGTACGCAAGAAGTAGTACATTTCTCCCGTATGGAAATCACGGAAGAATACATAGTAGGAAGTGACGTGAATGTCACAGTAATCTCCTTTACGAAGCTCCTGAAATTCGGTGCCATCATTTTTTATCATGCATAGAGCGGAATCACCATCTTCGTCAAAGCGTTGATAGTAGATATAACTTCCGTGTACGTTATATGCATCTACGCTGTCTCGTGTGATAAAGGTTGGGTTGTCAAAATTCATATTTGTATGTACGATGGAACAATCGGTGTTTCCATCGATATAATAGACATCCACACCATCTTTTACGATAGGTTGGAAACAATTTCCTACATATACGACAGTAGAAGTGTCAGAAACAGTGTCGTAGCGGTGAATAGAGCCATCAGCACTCATTCCATGATAATAGAAGAATTGTCCGTCTGCATTACAGGTATAGACCGCTTCGCTCATGACCTGTTGTTGCTCTTCGCCATCGATACGAACTTTATAAAGAGTAGAAGCTTCTAGCTGGTCGTAATGGATGTAATAAATATAATTGCCAATTAAAGAAGCATATAAGCAAGGTTCGGTATCCAAAATAAGAGGATGCTTACCATCGTGGTCGATACGTACCAAAGCATTGCGATGGAACGCGACGAAATTAAAGTCTAAGCTTTCCCCGGCATTATTTCTGACATAATATACATAATTTTCATCTGCATTAATATAGGTTGCAACATCTTCGCTTAGCTTCTTTAAATTTTTG
Organism: Agathobacter sp.; assembly: GCA_017409825.1. GTDB lineage: Bacteria > Bacillota > Clostridia > Lachnospirales > Lachnospiraceae > Roseburia. The sequence continues at coordinate 84,718 of JAFQRZ010000024.1, forward strand.
CCGTTGGAATCCATGGAATATAGTTTTCCACCGTCGCTTGGATTAGAAAAGAAGATAACTCCATTGTGTTCGCAAAAGAATCCACCATTATATAGATTTCCAGCGGTGTTTCCATTTACATATCCTTCGTTCATTTTCGTTTCCTTGTCACCAAAGGTTAAATTTAAAAAAGCGATGCCTCCTATGAGTAAAACGACAATTATGCCGATAATTATTTTTTTCATACGTATTCCTCCTAAAACACAGTATCTTGTGTCTTTCTCTCATTATAGCCCTAAATGCAATATCTTTCAAGGTTTGCTTGCCTTTCTAAACTGTTTGTTATACAATTTGAAAATAGAAATGAAATCGAGGTATATATGGAAGATTTACTGAAATTAAGAGAAGAAATAGACAAAATTGATAATGAAATTGTTTCTTTATATGAGAAGAGAATGAAAATTGCGGAAGGTGTTGCTCGCTTTAAAATCGAAACTGGTAAAAAAGTGTTTGACAGAGAGCGAGAAGTAAGTAAATTAAATACACTTTCTGCGAAAGCATGTACAGAGTTTACCAAGGTTGGAATTATCGAGTTGTTTGAGCACATTATGGCAGTCAGTCGTAAGAAACAGTATCAGCTTTTGACGGAAAGTGGCTTAGTTGAGGTTCCAGAATTGGAAACGGTAAATGATTTTGTTACACCGAATGCACGCATTGTATTTCAGGGAGTAGAAGGTGCATATAGCCAGCAGGCGATGACGGAATACTTTGGAAAAGAATGCGATAGTTTTCATGTAGAAACATGGAAGGATGCGATGGAAGCGATTCAGAATGGAGAAGCGGATTTTGCTGTGCTTCCAATCGAAAATTCTACGGCTGGAATTGTTTCTGAGAATTATGACCTTTTGGTAGAATATGATAATTACATTGTGGGAGAGCAGGTTATTCAGATTAAACATGCTTTGCTTGGAACAGCAGATGCGGATGTGGAACATATCACGACGGTATATTCCCACCCACAGGCCTTGATGCAGTGTAGTGATTTTTTATATAAACATTCGGATTGGGAAAAAATCAGTTTAAAGAACACTGCCGTATCTGCCAAGAAAGTCATGGAAGATGGGGATAGTACCCATGCTGCGATTGCAAGCACTTTGACTGCGGAATTATATGGTTTAAAGGTGTTAGATGATACTATTTCGAATAGCCAGAATAATTCGACTCGTTTTATCATTGTGACCAATAAGAAGATTTGTGCGAAGACTGCAAATAGAGTCAGTATTTGTTTCGAAGTGGCACATGAAAGTGGTTCTTTGTACCATATGCTTTCACATTTTATTTACAACAATATCAATATGACGAATATTCAATCCCGCCCAATTAAGGGAAAATCTTGGGAATACCGTTTCTTTGTGGATTTTGAAGGTAGATTGGAAGACACGGGTGTCATCAATGCTCTTAGGGGAATCAAGGAAGAAGCGACTTCCATGAAGATTTTAGGAACATACTAACAAAATGTAATATTTTTCATGAAAAACTGTTGACACTAGAAAAAATGTGTGCTATTTTATATGAGTTGTAAGAAACAAGTAGAGTATCCACTCTCACCTAAGCGCGATTGGGCGACTTAGTGTTCATATTTCCAACATGTTATTTTTGATGTTAGAGATTTTTAGTGGATAGTCTGCCTATCCACTATTTTTATTTTGGAGGTACAAAGCCATTAGCGAATTAATGATTAACGAACAAATCAGAGACAAAGAAGTACGTCTTATCGGAGCAGATGGAGAACAGCTCGGCATCGTTTCTAGCAAAGAAGCACAGCATCTTGCAGATGAAGCTGGCCTTGATCTTGTAAAGATTGCTCCAACAGCGAAGCCACCTGTATGTAAGATTATCGATTACGGTAAATATCGTTACGAACAGGCTCGTAAAGAGAAGGAAGCAAAGAAGAAACAGAAGACGGTTGAATTAAAAGAGATTCGTTTGTCTCCAAACATTGACACTAACGATTTGAACACCAAAATTAACTCTGCAAAGAAATTCATTGAAAAAGGAAATAAAGTAAAGGTTACTTTGCGTTTCCGTGGCCGTGAAATGGCTCATATGAATCAGAGCAAATACATCTTGGATGATTTTGCAGAAGCACTTGCAGATGTAGCAGTAGTGGAAAAAGCACCTAAGGTGGAAGGACGTAGCATCGGTATGGTGCTGGCAGAAAAAAGATAACATTTTAAGGAGGATTTGGTCATGCCAAAAATTAAAACAAACAGAGCAGCAGCAAAACGTTTCAAAGTTACAGGAACAGGTAAATTAAAAAGAAGTAAAGCTTATAAGAGACATATCTTAACAAAGAAAACAACAAAGACTAAGAGAAATCTTAGAAAAGCAGCTATCGTAGATGCTACAAATGTTAAGAATATGAAGAAAATTTTACCATACATGTAATAAGAATGAAGTAGGAGGAAGACTAACATGGCAAGAATTAAAGGCGGCTTAAACGCTAGAAAAAAACATAACAGAGTATTAAAGTTAGCAAAAGGTTATAGAGGCGCTCGTTCTAAACAGTACAGAGTAGCAAAACAGTCAGTTATGAGAGCTCTTACAAGTTCTTATGCTGGACGTAAAGAAAGAAAGAGACAGTTCCGTCAGTTATGGATCGCTCGTATTAACGCAGCAGCAAGATTAAACGGACTTTCATACAGCCAGTTCATGCACGGACTTAAATTAGCAGAAGTTGATTTAAACCGTAAAGTATTAGCTGATATGGCAGTTACAGATCCAGCTGGTTTTACAGCACTTGTAGAAGTTGCTAAAGCTAAATTAGCTTAATTTTAAATCTAAAAATTACGAAAACCCTATATATTTATCCATTTTTTCGCTGTATTAGCATAAGGCTTCAAAATGGATAAATATATAGGGTTTTCTTACTTCATAGATAAGGTGGAGTTGGTTTAGCTTTAGTAACTTCTGCAAGTTAAAATCAGCTGGAGATATGTTGTGGTGGATTTGTGGAAAATTGTAGTGTACAAATGGGAGAATTTGAGATAAACTTAGGATATGAAGTGTTATATAAAATATAGGAGGAGTAATTACTATGGCAATTTTAGTTACAGGTGGTGCTGGATTTATCGGCAGTCACACATGCGTGGAGCTTTTGAATGAGGGGTATGAGGTTGTTGTATTAGATAACTTATCGAATTCCTGTGAGGAATCTTTGGTTAGAGTGCAGGAATTGACAGGTAAGACCCTTAAATTTGTGAAGGGGGATATCTTAGACAGAGATATTTTAAATCAAATATTTGAAACAGAAGAGATTGAAAGTGTTATTCACTTTGCTGGATTAAAGGCAGTAGGCGAATCTGTTTCGATTCCTTGGGAATACTACAATAATAATATTACAGGTACACTTGTATTGGTAGATGTGATGAAACAGCATGGCTGTAAGAACATTATTTTCTCTTCTTCAGCTACGGTATATGGTGATCCAGCGCAGATTCCTATTACTGAGGAATGTCCAAAAGGGCAGTGTACAAATCCTTATGGCTGGACGAAATCAATGTTAGAGCAGATGCTTATGGATATTCAGAAAGCAGATAATGAATGGAATGTCATTCTTCTTCGTTATTTCAATCCAATTGGTGCGCATAAGAGCGGTCGCATCGGCGAAAATCCAAATGGTATTCCAAATAACTTGATGCCTTATGTGACACAGGTTGCTGTAGGTAAGTTAGAATGTCTGGGTATTTTTGGAAATGATTACGATACTCCAGATGGTACAGGAGTACGTGACTATATCCATGTAGTAGACCTTGCAAGAGGACATGTAGCTGCATTGAAGAAGATTGATGAAAATCCAGAGCTTTGTATATATAACCTTGGTACAGGACATGGCTACAGTGTACTCGATATCGTAAAGAATTTCGAAGCTGCGAATGGAATTAAGATTCCTTATGTAATCAAAAATAGAAGACCAGGAGATATCGCTACCTGTTACTGCGACCCTCAGAAAGCAAAAGAAGAAATGGGATGGGTGGCACAGTATGACATCAAAGATATGTGCGAAGATGCATGGAGATGGCAGAGTAATAATCCAAATGGATATGAAAAATAAAAAACGCTTGCAATATACGGCTTAGTGTGGTATATTGCTTAAGCATGGTTCGTTGGTCAAGCGGTCAAGACGTCGCCCTCTCACGGCGAAAACACGGGTTCGATTCCCGTACGAACTGTTGACTGTATGAGATAAATTTCATAACAGCCCAACCCGAGAAACATCCTAATAGTTGTAGGATGTTTTTTTATTTGCATATTTTTATAAAAAATTCATATTTTTGACAATATTCCTTGAAAACAGAGGTAAAATGGTATACAATTTAACCATAAATGTTTTAAATATTTCGGGGGGAAATATTATGGGGAAGAAGAAAACCAAAGAAAAAGTAGCTATTGAAAAGAATCCAGTGAGCCAGAAAGCGCAGTTGGCGCAGATACGAAAGAGAAATTTGATGATTCTCTTTATCGGTTCTATCATCATGGTACTCATGCTTGGTGCTAGTATCATGAATGGTATGGCGAAGGATCAGCAGCTTACGGTTACGATGGCATTGGATCAGTATCGCATGGGTTCGAAGGCTTTGACTTCAGCAGTTCAGTCGTATGCAGTTACTGGAGAAAAACAGTATTATGATGATTATATGGACGAGCTGAACAAGACGAAGAATCGAGATAAAGCACTTGCAATTTTAGAAGAAGAAGGATTGGAAGATGCTGAATGGAAGATTATTGATCAGATTTCTGGGCTCTCCAATGGATTGGTTCCATTAGAAGAACAGGCAATGGCAGATGTGGAAGCTGGCAATTTAGCAGCAGCTCAGCAGGCTGTGTTTGGTCATGAGTATGAAGAGGCAGTTGTTCAGATTAATGATTTGACAGAAAAGTTAATCAGTACGGTTCAAGGTCGTTTGGCGAATGCTTCTAGTGTTACATCTTTGTTACAGACTATTTTTCAGATTACATTATTAGCAGCATTCTTATTTATCGGCAAACAGTTTATAGGGGTAATTGCTTTTGCACAAAGAGAATTACTTGCTCCGATTGAGAAGGTTTCTGTAGAAATGCAGTTCCTTGCACAGGGTGACTTTGATCAGGTGCTTGATTTGAAAGAAGATGAAAGTGAAGTTGGTATCATGGTTTCTTCTATTGCAACCATGAAGAAGAATAATAAGGAAATGATTGGTGAAATCTCTAACACTCTTGTGTCTATGGGAGATGGTAACTATAATTTCGTTTTGGAAAAAGATTATGTTGGTGCATTCGTTGAAATCAAGACATCTCTTGAAAAAATCGGCGAAAAGATGCGTGAAACATTACTTACTATCCGTGATGTATCTGGACAGATTGATGCTGGTGCAGAACAGCTTGCTTGTGCAGCACAGGATTTGGCAGATGGTACAACTAGACAGGCAGCTCAGGTTTCTGACTTGGTAGATATTATTGAGGTTATGACTCAGAGTATGGAAACAAGTGCGGTAGAAGCAGAAGAATCTGTTCAGTTGTCTAATAAAGCTGGCGAAACTGTTATGGCAAGTAGTGAAAAGATGGAAGAGCTTAAAGTTGCTATCGCTGAAATCAGTAAATGTTCAGAACAGATTAGCACAATTATCAATACAATTGATGATATTGCTTCACAGACGAACTTGTTATCACTCAATGCGGCAATTGAGGCAGCACGTGCTGGTGAAGCTGGTAAAGGCTTTGCAGTAGTAGCAGACCAGGTTAAGAAACTTGCTGAAGAATCTGCCGCTGCGGCTGGTAGAACCAATGTCCTTATCGAAACTACAATTGCTACTGTAGAAAAAGGTATTGCAATTGCAGACGGTACAGTAGAAAAGATGAATGAAGTAGTTGTAAATTCACAGGCAGCTACAGAGAAGATGGCTCAGATTTCTGAGAAACTTCGCAATGATGTAAATAATATGCATGATATCAATGCATCTATCGCAGATGTTTCTGCAGTAGTAGATAATAACTCTGCTACATCACAGGAAACAGCAGCTGTTTCTGAAGAACAGAAAGCACAGGTAGATACTATGGTTTCTATTATGGAATCCTTCTCTATCTAATTGCTTTGTTTTTGGAAAAAAGCTTGCATTTTCTCAAGTTTGATGTTAAACTAACTAAGACGATATAGAAAAGCTAGATTGAGAGAGGGCAAAGGTCCTCTCTCAATTCACGTTTTAAACCAAATGTTAGATGAGTAAATCGAAAGAGAGGTGTGTTTCAGGTGTCAAAAGCAAGTGATTACGAGGTGAAGACGGAAAACCTTATTTTACCGATTCTCGAAAGAATGAATTTTGAATTGGTTGATGTAGAATATGTAAAAGAGGGTGGTACGTATTACCTGAGAGCTTATATTGACAAAGAAGGCGGCATTACAGTCAATGATTGTGAGGCAGTAGCCAGAGAAATGAACGTGTTGTTGGATGAGAAGGATTATATTCCAGATTCCTATACCTTTGAGGTGAGTTCCCCAGGTTTAGGCCGTCCATTAAAAAAAGAAAAGGACTATGTTCGTAACATGGGCAAGGAAGTAGAGATTCGCACCTATCGCGCAATAAACAGAAGCAAGGAATTTTATGGTCTGCTTACTGCATACGATAAAGATAGTGTCACAATTGATGCAGACGGTGAAGAAGTTCGTTTTGAAAAATCAGATATTGCACTCATTCGACAGGCAGTGCATTTCTAATGAGATAAAGATTTTAGCGTAAGATAACGAAAATAGGAGGATGAAAGAAATGAATAATGAGTTATTAATGGCGTTAAATATATTAGAACAGGAGAAAAATATCAGCAAAGAAACATTGTTAGAAGCGATTGAAAATTCTCTCGTTCAGGCATGCAAAAACCACTTTGGTAAAGCAGATAATGTAAAGGTTGTTATCAATCCAGAGACCTGTGAATTCCACTGCTACCAGGAAAAAACAGTTGTAGAAGAAGTGGAAGATTTGGTAGAACAGATTTCACTTGTAAATGCACAGATGATTGATCCTAAATATGAATTGGGAGATATCGTTCAGATTGAAGTAAAATCTAAAGAATTCGGACGTATTGCTACACAGAATGCGAAGAATGTAATTTTACAGAAAATCCGCGAAGAAGAAAGAAAAGTAATTTACGATGAATACAATAACAAAGAAAAAGATATCGTTACTGGTGTAATTCAGCGTTATGTTGGAAAGAATGTTAGCATCAACCTTGGTAAAGCGGATGCGCTTCTTACAGAAAGTGAACAGATTAAAGGTGAATCTTATGTTCCAACCGAACGTATCAAAGTATATGTGTTAGAAGTAAAATCTACTTCAAAAGGACCTAAGATTTTAGTTTCTAGAACACATCCAGAATTAGTAAAGAGATTATTTGAATCAGAAGTCACAGAAGTAAAAGATGGTATTGTAGAAATTAAATCAATTTCTCGTGAAGCAGGCAGCCGCACTAAAATCGCAGTTTGGTCAAATGATCCAGATGTAGATCCAGTTGGTGCATGTGTAGGTATGAATGGTGCACGTGTAAATGCTATCGTAGATGAACTTCGTGGCGAAAAGATTGATATTGTAACATGGGATGAAAACCCAGCTATTTTAATTCAGAATGCACTTAGTCCTGCAAAAGTTATTTCTGTTATTGCAGATGGTGATGAAAAAACAGCAAAAGTTGTAGTGCCTGATTATCAGTTGTCACTTGCTATCGGTAAAGAAGGCCAGAATGCTCGTCTTGCAGCTCGTTTAACAGGCTTCAAGATTGATATCAAGAGCGAAACACAGGCTCGTGAAGCTGGCGATTTCATGGATTATGAAAACGATTATTTAGATGACGAATACTATGACGATGAAGAATACTACGAAGAAGGATATGACGAGGAAGGTTACGAAGAATAATGGTGAACAAGAAGGTTCCAATGCGCCAGTGTGTTGGCTGCGGTGAAATGAAATCAAAAAAAGAACTGCTTCGCGTGATTAAGACTCCGGAAGAAGAGATTATTCTGGATGCGACAGGCCGTAAAAATGGTCGTGGTGCGTATATCTGTGCAAGTATGGAATGTTTGAAAACTGCACGTCAGCGAAAAGGATTGGAACGTTCCTTGAAGGTTGCCATTCCAGCAGAGGTTTATGATTCTTTAGAACAGGAGATGAGTAAAGTTGCGAAATAGAGTATTTCAAATGTTAGGAATTGCAGCGAAATCCGGAAATGTAGTAAGCGGTGAGTTTTCTACGGAAAAGGCGGTAAAAACAGGGCATGCATATTTGGTGATTGTATCGGAGGAAGCTTCTGGTAATACCAATAAGATGTTTACCAATATGACTGATTTTTATGAGGTTCCGATGTATGTTTTTGGAACGAAGGAAGAATTGGGAAGATGTATTGGAAAAGAATTTCGTGCGTCTTTGGCAATTACCGACGAAAACTTAGCAAATGCAGTAGAAAGCAAGCTGAAAGCATGCAAAACTGAATAATGGAGGTAACGAATATATGGCAAAAATGAGAGTCCATGAACTCGCAAAAGAGTTAGAAATAGAATCAAAAAGTATTGTAGAGTTCCTAAAGGGAACAGAATATGAAGTGAAATCTGTACAAAGTGGTGTGGAAGATGCAGCACAGGATATGGTGCGTAAAAACTTTGGTAAAAAGGTAGAAGATGCTCCAACTCCAAAAGCTGAGGAGCCGAAAAAAGAAGCTCCAAAGGCTGAAAAGCCAGCAGTTGAAGGCGAGCAAAAAGAACGTCCAAAGAAAAAATCTAGTATTACAGCGGTGTTTAATGCACAGTATAGCAAACAGCCACAGAGACGTCCAGGTGGTCCAAATGGTCAGCAGAGAAAACCAGGTGCTAGACCAGATGGTGAAAGAACTGGCGTAAGACCAGAAGGTCGTGGTCCAAGACGTGAAGGTGCTCCAAAACAGGAACAGCATACCATTATTAAGCCACGTCCAGTTGCCGAACGTGCAATGCGTCCAATTAGTGAAAGAACTCCAAATCAGGACGAACTTGTGATGACAAGTAAACCACAGCAGGAAGCAGCACCAGTAGAACGTCCACAGGTTGAAAAACCAGTGAGAAATGAACGTCCACAGGGTGACAGACCTACGAGAAATGAACGTCCACAGGGTGATAGACCAGCGAGAAATGAACGTCCACAAGGAGACAGACCAGCGAGAAATGAACGTCCACAGGGTGAAAGACCTGCAAGAGGTGAACGTCCACAGGGCGAGAGACCAGGAAAAGATAATTTCCGTGGCAATGATAGAAACGATAGAAATGGTGGAAAAGGTCGTTTTGACCGTGAAATGGATAAATTCAATAAAGAATCAGCTTCAGCAGCGGATGATATGCGTGGGAAAGAAAGCCGTGAACGTAATGACCGTCGCAATAATAACAATAACAGACGTCAGGATCATGATAAATTAGGCAAAAAACAGGAGAATTTCATCAATTTGGAAAAGAATGGTGGAAAGAAGAAACATGCTCCACAGCCTCAGAAACCAAAGGAAGATCCAAATGAAATCAAAACGATTACACTTCCTGAAAAAATGACAATCAAAGACTTGGCAGATGCTATGAAGGTTCAGCCATCTGTAATCATCAAAAATCTTTTCATGAAGGGCAAGATGGTTACAATGAACCATGATGTTACATTTGAAGAAGCAGAAGAAATCGCTTTGGAATTCAACTTCATTTGTGAACAGGAAGAAAAGGTTGACGTTATTGCAGAATTATTAAAAGAAGATGAAGAAAACGAAGCAGATATGGTTGCACGTCCACCAGTCGTTTGTGTAATGGGTCACGTAGACCATGGTAAAACATCTCTTTTGGATGCGATTCGTTCTACAAAAGTTACAGCAAGAGAAGCAGGTGGTATTACTCAGCACATCGGTGCCTCTGTAGTATCTATCAATGACCAGAATATCACATTCCTTGATACACCTGGACATGAAGCATTTACTGCGATGCGTATGCGTGGTGCAAATTCTACAGATATCGCTATTTTAGTAGTTGCTGCAGATGATGGTGTAATGCCTCAGACCGTAGAAGCAATTAACCATGCAAAAGCTGCTGGTGTAGAAATTATCGTTGCAATCAACAAGATTGATAAACCAACTGCAAATATTGATAGAGTAAAACAGGAACTTTCTGAGCACCAGCTTATTCCAGAAGATTGGGGCGGAAGCACTATTTTCTGTCCAGTTTCTGCACATACTAAAGAAGGTATCGAAAATCTTTTGGAAATGGTACTCCTTACAGCAGAAGTAATGGAATTAAAGGCAAATCCAAAACGTAAAGCACGTGGTCTTGTTATCGAAGCTCAGCTCGATAAAGGTCGTGGTGCCGTAGCAACCGTACTTGTACAAAAAGGTACACTTCGCGTAGGTGATCCAATTGCCTGTGGTAGCAGCTATGGTAAGGTTCGTGCGATGATTGATGACAATGGACGTCGTGTAAAAGAGGCAGGTCCTTCTACACCTGTAGAAATTCTTGGTCTTAACAGTGTGCCAGTTGCTGGTGAAACATTTGTTAATACAGATAGCGAAAAAGAGGCAAAAGCATTTGCGGAAACTTACATTGCAGAAGAAAAGAACAGACTTTTGGAAGAAACAAAAGCAAGAATGTCTCTGGATGATTTGTTCTCACAGATTCAGTCTGGTAATATGAAAGAACTCAACATTATCGTAAAAGCAGACGTTCAGGGTTCTGTAGAAGCTGTAAAACAGTCACTTTCTAAACTTACGAACGAAGAAGTTATGGTTAAGGTTATTCATGGTGGTGTAGGTGCAATCAATGAATCTGACGTAACACTTGCATCTGCATCTAACGCAATTATCATTGGTTTCAATGTTCGTATTGATCCAATGGCAAAGACAACAGCAGATCATGAAGGTGTAGACGTTCGACTTTACAAGGTAATTTACCAGGCGATTGAAGACGTAGAAGCTGCTATGAAGGGTATGCTTGACCCAGTATTCGAAGAAAAGATTCTTGGTCATGCGGAAATTCGTCAGATTTTCAAGGCTTCTGGTGTTGGTAATATTGCTGGTTCTTATGTCCTTGATGGTACAATCGAAAGAGGATGTAAGGTTCGTATTACACGTGAAGGAACATTGATTCACGAAGGTGATTTAGGTTCCCTTAAGAGATTCAAGGATGACGTGAAAGAAGTACGTACAGGCTATGAATGTGGTCTTGTATTTGACGGATTTAGCGATATCCAGGAATTAGATATTGTAGAAGCTTATAAGATGGTAGAAGTACCACGTAAATAAAGGAAAATTGTATGAGAAAAAATAGTATTAAAAATATTCGTATCAACGAAGAAGTAATGCGAGAGCTTTCTAATATTATTCGTGGTGAAATCAAAGACCCACGTATTCATCCAATGACAAGTGTTGTTGCAGTTGAGGTCGCACCAGACCTCAAAACTGCAAAAGCATATATTAGTGTTCTTGGAAATGAGAAAGCACAAGCAGACACAATTGCAGGTCTTCGCAGTGCGGAAGGCTTTATTCGTAGAGCACTTGCGAAATCCATTAACCTTCGTAATACACCACAGATTACATTTGTTTTGGATCAGTCGATTGAGTATGGTATCGCCATGTCGAAGAAAATTGACGAAGTGACAAAACATGATCGAGGGGAAGAAGTAGAAGAAGAGGAATAAAATGATTCGTTTGGATGATAAATTAAAAGGAATGACATCGGTTGGGATTTCTGGGCATGTACGTCCAGATGGAGACTGTGTGGGTTCCACTTTGGCAGTGTATAATTATATATCTACCTATTATCCGGAAATTCAGGTGGATTTATATTTGGAATCAATTCCAGATGTGTTTCTTTTTTTGAATAATGCAGATAAAATCCAGCATACGTATGAAGAAGACAAAAGATTTGATTTGTTTATCGTTTTAGATTGCGGGGATGAAGGAAGATTAGGTCCTTTTGCTAAGTATTATGAGGCGGCGAAGCATACACTTTGTATTGATCATCATGTGAGTAATCAGGCGTTTGCAGAGGATAATTATATTATTCCAGACGCAAGTTCTACTTGTGAACTGGTATTTCACATGTTGGATACGGACAAAATTACGAAAGAAATTGCAGAGTGTCTTTATACTGGAATGGTGCATGATACAGGTGTATTTCAGTATTCCTGTACATCTGCAGAAACGATGAATGCTGCTGGAATTTTAATGGAAAAAGGGATTGATTATCCAAAGATTGTGTCAGACACATTTTACTTGAAAACATATAACCAGAACCGTATTCTTGGGTATGCATTATTAAATAGTAAGCTTTATCTCAATGGAAAAGTAATCGTTACTTATCTTACAAGAGAAAATTTGGAAGAGTTTCAATGTACAACCAAGGATTTGGATGGTATTGTAAACCAGCTTCGTGTTACCAAGGGTACAGATGTAGCGGTTTTCTTATATGAAAGTGAAGATGGCAGTTATAAAGCAAGCTTCCGCGTGACAGGAGATATCAATGTAGCAGAAATTGCACAGTCCTTTGGCGGTGGCGGACATGTAAAAGCTGCTGGCTGCAATATTTTCGGAACCATTGATGAGGTTATTGAGAGGATTTTGGCAGAAATTGAAAAACGGTATTATTAATGTTTATAAAGAAAAGGGATTTACCTCTTTCGATGTAGTTGCAAAGATGAGAGGGATGTTCCATCAAAAGAAAATTGGTCATACAGGCACTCTTGATCCGGATGCGGAAGGAGTGCTTCCTGTATGTTTAGGAAAAGCCACTAAAGTATGTGATTTACTTACCGATAAGGATAAGGAATATAAGGCAGTTTTGCTTTTGGGTCAGGAAACGGATACACAGGATATTTCTGGTGAAGTGCTAAATACTAGTCCAGTTAAGGTAACGGAAGCGGAAGTGAGAGAGGCGATTCTTTCTTTTGTGGGTGAATATGAACAGGTGCCACCAATGTATTCGGCATTGAAGGTGAATGGACAGAAACTTTGTGATTTGGCCAGAAAAGGTATCACGGTAGAGAGAAAAGCAAGACCTGTGACAATTCATAAGATAGAGATTACAGATATCAAACTGCCTGAGGTAGAAATGATAGTATCTTGCTCAAAAGGGACTTATATCCGTACCTTGTGTGATGATATTGGAAAGAAATTAGGATGCTATGGCTGTATGAAATCTCTACTTCGTACGAAAGTGGACAAATTCACAGTAGAAGAGGCATTAACACTTTCACAGATGCAACAGCTTATGGAGGAAAAGCCAGAGCAGGAATGGGATTTCATCGAGCCTGTGGATGGTGTGTTTCGCAAATATGAAGCTGTAACGACAACGCCAGAAGCACAGAAAATGGTGGTAAATGGAAATCGTATTCCTGTAGAATTTGTTTCTGATTTTTCGGTTGAGAAAATGCAGGAAAATGTTCGACTGTATGATTTTCAAAAGAAATTTATCGGTATTTATACTTATATAGAAGAGAGTATGGAATATAAGCCAGTAAAATTATTTATGGATTAAATGGAAAATAAGTAAGATGAAATATATTACGAAAACACTTGAGTTTAAAATTGAAGAGCCGACGGCTGTAACGCTGGGGAAATTCGATGGGTTGCATAGAGGGCATGAACTGTTGATGCATACGGTTTTGGATTGCAGCAAGAAGTATCAGGTGGCTTCCGTGGCATTTACCTTTGATATGCCACCGCGCAATCGAGTGGAAGAGATTGTTGCGAATGTTTTGACGACGAATGACGAAAAACAGTATATTTTTGAGAAACAGGGCATTGATTATTTGATAGAATGTCCGTTTACGCAAGAAGTGATGTCAATGGAGCCAAAGGATTTTATTGCGTGGATTGCAACTTCTTTGAATATGAAATATGTCGTAGTTGGTGATGATTTCCGATTTGGACACAAAAGAGCAGGTGATTATCATACATTACAGGAATATGAAGAAGTATATGGATATAAAACCATCGTTCTGGACAAATTAAAGGATAGTAATCGAGATATCAGTAGTACTTATGTGCGAGAAAAAATTGCAGATGGAAATATCCGTAAGGCAAATGAACTATTAGGCTATCATTATTTTATTAAAAGTGAAATCCTGCATGGCAAAAAGCTTGGTCGTCGGATTGGAATGCCAACGATTAATATGATTTTGCCGCAGAATAAGCTACTGCCTCCAAATGGAGTGTATGTGACAGAAGTGCTGGTAAATGATAAAAAATACATGGGAGTTACCAATGTCGGATGTAAGCCAACCGTTTCGGAAGAACATATTGTAGGCGTGGAAACCTATATTGATGATTTTAGCCAGGATTTGTACGGAGAGAAGATAGTGGTATCGTTTTTGGAGTTCATTCGTCCGGAAATGAAATTTGCTTCTATTGAGGAATTAAAGGCTCAAATGGAGTCTGATATTATAGTTGCAAGGAAATATTACAAAAATATTACATAATTATGTTGACAATGTAAAAGAATATTGATATACTCACTAAGGTGTGTGGAGTCACAGCATAATTATGGAGGATAAATATGATATTCGATAAAAAAACTTTAGTAGGAGTTTCTGGTGTACTTGCATTCGCATTAGTATTAGGTTTAGCATCTGCTTCGGTGGATCATTCTAGTATGATGATTGATAAAGAGAGCTATGGTATTCAGTCATCTGCTGGCGCAAATGCAGCGATTAATGAAGCAGGCAGCAACACAGTTGCTGGCGTAAATGGTGCAGTAGAAGATTCTGTTGGAGTTGTTGATGTAGAAAATATAGTAGTTGGACAGAGCCCAAATTACAGTTCTTTTGGTTATACCAATCTTGGACTTGCTGTGGTAGATGGCAACTTAAATATTCGTAAAGAAGCAAATACAAGCGCACCTGTTGTTGGTAAAATGACAAACTATGCAGCTTGCGAAATCCTTGGTGAAGAAAATGGCTTCTATAAGGTTGAAACTGGTAATGCAGAAGGTTATGTAAGCATGGATTACATTATCACAGGTGAAGAAGCACTTGCGATTGCACAGACAGAAGCGAAATATATCGCGACTGTTATTACAGAGACCCTTCGTGTTCGTACAGAACCTACTACAGAATCAAAAGTAATTTCGACAATCAGCAAGGATGAAGAATTCTATATTTTAGAAGAATTAGATGGCTGGTTTAAAGTAGAGCTTACAAATTTCCAGGGATATATCTCTAAGGATTATGTAAAAGCTGAGATGAAATTAAAAACTGGTAATACCATGAAAGAATTAACTTACGGAAATGGTATTTCTGATACACGTGTAAATTTAGTAAACTTTGCATTACAGTACGTTGGTGGACGTTATGTATGGGGCGGAGAACGCTTAGGAGTTGGCGTTGACTGTTCTGGATTTACGATGAAGGTTTATGAACAGTTTGGTGTTAAATTACCACACTACTCAGCAGCACAGCCTTCTTATGGTACTAGAATTTCCAAATCAGAATTAAAACCAGGTGATTTGATTTTCTATTCATCAAGCAATAGAATTGACCATGTAGCAATTTACATTGGAAATGGACAGATTGTTCATGCTGCAAGTACAAAAGCAGGTATTATTATTTCAAACGCATTTTACTCACAGCCAGTTTGTTATGTAAGATATTTAGATTAATTTAAAATTTAGGTTTACAATCATATTTTAATATGATATATTAATCAGGTGTGGTTAGCCCATGCTCGGTGGACGGACACTCCGACCGCTGCTGAGTATCCATCAAATTAGAAGGGCGATTAAATATATTTAAAGGAGGATCATAACATGATCGCAAAAGACAAGAAACAGGCTATTATCGCTGAATATGGTAGAGGAGCAAATGACACTGGTTCACCAGAAGTACAGATTGCTATCCTTACAGCAAGAATTCAGGAATTAACAGAGCATTTAAAAGCTAATCCAAAGGATCATCACTCAAGAAGAGGTATGTTAAAGATGATCGGTCAGAGAAAAGGCTTACTTGCTTACTTAAAAGAAATCGATATCGAAAGATATCGTTCATTAATCGAAAGATTAGGTTTAAGAAAATAGTTTGCAAAAGTAGGGCGGAGTTTTTATTCCGCCCTTTTCTTTCGTTGCTAAAGCAGAAGTGTTACCCGAGACTACTGAAGAGTACATAGAAGCTATGTGTTGTTCAGTCGTTTCGGACAGCTTCTGCTATAATATAAAATAAAGTAGAAGATTTTTAAGGAGAAAAGATATGTACAAGAGTTATTCATTAGAACTCGCTGGCAGAACACTTACGGTTGATATCGGAAGAGTTTGTGCACAGGCAAATGGTGCTGCTATCTTGAGATACGGTGAAACAACTGTATTATCTACAGCTACAGCATCTGACAAACCACGTGATGGTATTGACTTCTTCCCACTCAGTGTTGAGTACGAAGAAAAAATGTATTCCGTAGGCAAAATCCCTGGTGGATTTAATAAACGTGAAGGAAAAGCATCTGAAAATGCGATTCTTACTTCGCGTGTAATTGACCGTCCTATGAGACCATTGTTCCCTAAGGACTATCGTAACGATGTAACACTCAATAACATGGTTATGTCTGTTGATCCAGAATGTCGTCCAGAATTAGTAGCTATGATTGGTGCTGCATTAGTAACCTCTATTTCAGATATTCCATTTGATGGCCCATGTGCAACTACACAGATGGGTATGGTGGATGGAGAATTCGTTCTTAACCCAAATCAGGAAATCTGGGATAATGGTGATTTGCAGTTAACAGTAGCTTCAACAGCAGAAAAAGTTATCATGATTGAAGCTGGTGCAAACGAAATCGTAGAAGAAAAGATGATCGAAGCAATCTACAAATGTCATGAAGTAAACCAGACAATTATTGCTTTCATCAATGACATCTGCAAAGAAGTAGGAAAAGCAAAGCATGAATATGCAAGCTGTGCGATTCCAGAAGAACTTTTCGCTGCAATCAAGGAAATCGTTCCTCCAGCAGAAATGGAAGAAGCAGTTTTCACAGACGAAAAACAGGTTCGTGAAGAAAACATCAAAGCAGTAACAGCTAAATTAGAAGAAGCATTTGCTGAAAATGAAGAATGGTTAGGCTTACTCGGTGAAGCAATTTACCAGTATCAGAAGAAGACGGTTCGTAAGATGATCTTAAAAGATCACAAACGTCCAGACGGCCGTGCAATCAATCAGATTCGTCACCTTGCTTCTGAAGTAGATATTATTCCTAGAGTACATGGTTCTGCTATGTTTACTCGTGGACAGACACAGATTTGTGACGTTGTAACACTTGCTCCATTATCTGAAGTTCAGAAAATTGATGGTTTAGATGCTAATGTTACAACAAAGAGATATATGCATCACTACAATTTCCCAGCATACTCTGTTGGTGAAACAAAAGTATCTCGTGGACCAGGACGTCGTGAAATCGGACATGGTGCTCTTGCTGAAAAAGCATTAGTAGCAGTTCTTCCAAGTGAAGAAGAATTCCCTTATGCAATTCGTGCCGTTTCTGAAACATTTGAATCCAATGGTTCAACATCTATGGCCTCTACATGTGCATCTTGTATGGCACTCATGGCTGCAGGTGTTCCAATCAAAGCTATGGTAGCAGGTATCTCTTGTGGTCTTGTAACAGGCGATACAGATGATGATTATGTATTACTTACCGATATCCAGGGCTTAGAAGACTTCTTCGGCGATATGGACTTTAAGGTAACAGGTACACATAAAGGTATCACAGCAATCCAGATGGATATCAAGATTCATGGTTTAACACGTGAAATCGTAGAAGGTGCTATCGCTAGAACTCGTGAAGCTCGTCTTTATATTATGGACGAAGTTATGAGCAAAGCTATCGCAGAACCTCGTAAAGAAGTAAGCGAATGGGCTCCAAAGGTTGAACAGATTACTATTGATCCAGCTAAGATTGGTGATGTTGTTGGTCAGAAGGGTAAGACAATCAACGAAATCATTGCTCGTACAGGTGTTAAGATTGATATCACAGATGATGGTGCAGTTTCAGTATGTGGTACTGACAAAGCTATGATTGCAAAAGCAATTGAAATGATTCAGATTATCACAACAGAATTCGAAGAAGGCCAGATTTTCTCAGGTGTTGTAACAAGCATTAAGGAATTCGGTGCATTCGTAGAATTTGCTCCTGGCAAAGAAGGAATGGTTCACATTTCTAAAATTGCTAAAGAAAGAATCAACCATGTAGAAGATGTTCTTACACTTGGTGATAAAGTAAAATGTATCTGTTTAGGAAAAGATAAGATGGGACGTATTAGCTTCTCTATCAAGGATGTTCCTGCAGAAGCATAAACAATGTGTTTGCAATAAAGTTTTTATAAATACTACGAAAAAGGGAATTGTCCCTCTATTATACGAAACACGACTTTCGCTCTTAGTGAGCTCGTTGCGTTACTAACCTCATAGTCTCCCTATAAGGGGCCTATTCGTTAAGTAACGACGGCTCCCTAAAGGTTTCGCATAATAGAGGGACAATTCTCTTTTTCTCACCTTTTAGAATAATCATCTAGTATAAGACGCATTGTTTATGATATGGCAGGAACATCTGTATGGCATATTATATAAAGAGAATAAGTTTGTGGATTGAAATCATTATGGAGAGGGCAAAAGAAATCGTTTGTGCGGAGAATGTGTATCGCAAAGGGTATACGGGAAAAGGTGTGAGGATTGCACTGTTAGATACCGGCGTGTTTACACATAGAGATTTAAAATGCAGGATTATTTTGTTTAAAGATTATATAAATTATAGAAAGTTAAACTATGATGATAATGGACACGGAACGCATATTGCGGGCATATTGAGTGAGATGTCGCCTGGAGCGGAGCTTTTGATATTTAAGATTTTAGATAAGAATGGAAATGGTACGACGGAAAAGGCGCTTAAGGCATTGGAATGGATTCAGAAAAATCATCGAAAGTGGAATATAAAGCTTTTGAATTTTTCGATGGGATATTTGCCGAATACGAATGCGGTGATGCAGAATCGGCTGATTGAAAAGCTGGAAGAGTTATGGGAGGAAGGAATTACGATTGTAACTGCGGCAGGAAATAATGGACCGAAGGAAAATTCTATTACGGTACCAGGTGTATCGAGGAAAGTAATTACAGTAGGCTCGTGCGATGATATAGAGTCAGGAAAGGGGAGCTATGGTGGGAGAGGACCGACTAGTTGTTGTATTGTGAAGCCAGAAGTGCTAGCTCCGGGGACGAATATTCGAAGTTTGTCCTTAAGGGATGGGGAATATGCATACAAAAGTGGAACCTCTATGGCGGCGCCGATTGTGTGTGGTGCATTAGCACTTGCGCTAGAGAAAAATTCAAATTTAAAACCGGTGGAACTAAAATTACTGCTATATGACTCAGTTTCACAAAAAATTAAGAATTTAAGCCCTGCTTGGGGCATACTTAATGTTGATAATCTGATAAAAATGCTATAAAATATTTCATTGGAGGCACATCAGATGAAAAAAGTTTTAAGTAAGTTATTTGGAAGATTGGTTTTAACCGGAATTATCATATTGATTCAGTTTGGCTGGATTGCATTTACTTTATATGAGGCAGGGGTGGTGAACCCTTGGTTCTCTATTGGGTTGCGATTAGTTTCATTGGTTTGTGCATTGTATGTTGTATACAAAGATATGCGTCCGCATAGTAAAATGTCGTGGATATTTTTGATATTATTGCTACCATTTATTGGTTGTCCATGCTATTTCTTGTTTGGTCGTTCGGAAATGACGAAGAAAAATCGTGAGCAGATTGCAGAACTTCAGAAGTTCGTTGAACCGATGCGAGAGGAGCAGGAAACGGTAATTGCCCATTTGAAGATGATGGATGATATTGCCTATAAACAGATGAGCTTTCCGCAGAATACGGGAAGATATCCCGTTTATATGGAAAAGGATTCTAAATACTATTCCGTTGGCGATGATATGTTCGTAGATATGATTGAAGATATCAAAAAAGCAAAGGACTTTATTTTTCTGGAATTCTTTATCATGAAGCAAGGTGTGATGTTTGATACCTTGATTGATGCCCTAGCAGAACGTGTAAAAGCAGGCGTGCATGTGCGTTTGATTTATGATGATATGGGATGTATTGACGAATTTCCTCTTCATTTTTACAAGGAGTTACAAGCGAAGGGAATTCATGTTGCCTGTTTTAATCCGTTTCGTCCATTTATGTCTATTATTATGAATAACCGCGATCATAGAAAAATTATGGTTGTGGATGGGAAAATTGCATATACTGGCGGTTTGAATATTGCGGATGAATATATTAATGCGATTGAGCGATTTGGGCATTGGAAGGATGCAGGTGTTCGTATTACAGGTGATGCGGTATGGTCCTTTACTACGATGTTTCTTGAAATGTGGAGTTATGTTACAACTGGAACGGAGGATTTCAGTCGTTTCAAAGTCGTAGAGAATGATAATCAGATGCTAATCCAACAACAGAAAGGTTTTGTACAGCCGTATGGAGACTGTCCGTTGGATAAACGATATCTGATAGAAGGCATTTATTTGAATCTGATTAATCATGCACGTAAAAATGTTTATATTTTTACACCATATTTGATTTTGGGTTCTGAGATTGCGACGGCATTAATAAATGCAGCTAGGAGTGGTGTTGATGTTCGAATTGTTACACCTGCGATTCCAGATAAAAAGATGGTATTTCTTTTGACACAGTCCAATTATGAAAATTTGATTCAGGGGGGCGTAAAGATTTATCAGTATACCCCAGGGTTTATTCATTCGAAATGCTTTGTGGTGGACGATGAGTATGCTTCCGTTGGTACGACGAATTTGGACTTTCGAGCATTGTATCTGCATTTTGAATGTGGTGTGCTTATGTACAAAACAGAAAGTGTGCATAAAGTAACAGAAGATATGCTAGAGACCTTTGGCAAGAGCAGAGAAATATTGTTGGAAGAATGTGAGAATAAGAATTTCTTCTATCAGCTTTTCTTAAGTGTTATGCGATTGTTCTCACCATTGTTATAAAAATACAAAATATTGTGATTTCTACTTGAAATTAGACCTAGATATGGTATAATCGTTCGTGGACAAACTTGTCCACGAACTTTTTGTTGCACAAGCATGTCAAGGAAAGGTCCAGTGAACCTTTCTCTTGATTGGCAAAAATATAGGTGTTAGATATGGATATGACAGTAAAATTACAGGTGTTTGAAGGTCCGTTGGATTTGCTTCTTCACTTGTTGGATAAGAATAAAGTAAATATTTATGATATTCCAATTGTAGAGATTACCAATCAGTATATGGAATATATTGCAGAGATGAAACGTCGTGACTTAAATATTTTAAGTGAATTTTTGGTGATGGCAGCTACCTTGATTGATATCAAATCCAGAATGCTTCTTCCAGCGACAGGGGAAGAGGATGAAGAGGAAGAAGATCCTAGAAACGAATTAGTTCAGCAGTTGTTAGAATACAAGATGTACAAGTGCATGGCTTACGAATTAAAGGATCGTCAGATGGATGCCTGTCGTTATATGTTTAAGGAACCTACGATTCCAGAAGAAGTATTGGCATACGAAGAACCAATTAACATGGAAGAATTGGTTTCGGATGTAACACTTGCACAGCTAAATGAGATTTTCAAGAGCATTATGAAGAAACAGGTGGACAAAATCGACCCAATTCGTTCGAAATATGGTAAAATAGAAAAAGAAGAAGTGTCGGTGGAAGAGAAAATGTCTTATTTGGAAAATTATGCAATGCAGCATAAACACTTTAGTTTCCGAAATTTATTAGAAGCACAGTGCTCAAAAGTAGAAATTATCGTAACCTTCCTAGCAATTCTTGAATTGATGAAGATGGGAAAAATCTTTATTTCTCAGGAGAAGATTTTTGATGATATCAAGATTGATTCTAAGATTGCGGCATAAAATTATAAGATAGAGAGTAGATAGCATGGGAGAAAAGAATTATCCTGCCATTATTGAAGCGATTTTATTTACCATGGGAGAATCTGTGGAGTTAGGTAGAATTGCTGAGGCGATTGAATTAGATAAAAAACAGACAAAAGAAATATTAGAACAAATGATGGAGCACTACAAGGATCCAGCAATTGGTGTGGAAATTATGGAATTGGATGGTGCATATCAGATGTGTACGAAACCAGAAATGTACGAATATCTGATTAAAATTGCAAAACAGCCAAAACGTCGTGTGCTTACAGATGTATTGCTGGAAACTTTATCTATCGTTGCTTACAAACAGCCAGTAACGAAAGCCGAAATCGAGAAAATCCGTGGGGTTTCTTCTGACCATGCAGTTAGTAAATTGGTGGAATATAATCTAATTTGTGAATTAGGTCGTTTGGATGCACCGGGTCGTCCACTTTTATTTGGTACGACAGAAGAATTCTTGCGAAGCTTTGGCGTAAATTCTATTGATAATCTACCAGTGCTTAATCCAGTACAGTTAGAAGAGTTTAAGCAGGAAGCAGAAGCAGAAATGAATATCACAATGAATATTTAATTTTTGGATAATACAAGCATTATAGTCATATATATTTCATGAAAGGTGGAATATATATGGCTATTTTTTTATGTATAATTCTCATAGTGGGAACAATATTTTGTAATACGGGAGAATTATATCGAGCAGAAGAGAATTTAAGTATGTATTCAGGGAGCTACGCGCTGATAGACGGAAATACGGCTCGTGTCTTAAAGGGAAAAGAAGATGAGGTTCCCATGGCAAATGCAAGCACGACAAAGATACTTACCTGTATTGTAGTGTTGGAGAATGGTAATTTGGAGGATTTGGTTACCGTATCTGCAAATGCGGCTGCCCAGCCTAAGGTGCATCTTGGGATGAGAGAGGGAGAACAGTATCCATTAAAGGATTTGCTGTATGGGCTTATGCTGGAGTCATATAATGACTGTGCAGTTGCAATAGCCGAACATATAGCAGGAAATACAGAAGCATTTGCTAAAATGATGAATGATAAGGCGGTGGAAATTGGGTGTAAAGATACCTATTTTATCACACCAAACGGATTGGACGCAGAGGATGATAAGGGATTTCATCATACGACAGCGAGTGATTTGTGTAGGATAATGGCGTATTGTACTTGGGAATCCCCAATGAAAGATTTGTTTTTGGAAATTACCCAGACTCGGAATTATGCAGGTGCTTCAAGTGGGAAAGAATATTCGTTTGTAAACCGAAATGCGTTTTTGAATCAAATGGATGGGGTGTTATCCGGAAAAACAGGTTTTACTAATAAAGCAGGATATTGTTATGTGGCAGCAATGGAAGTAAATGGAGAAAGGTATTGTATCGCTTTGCTTGCCTGTGGCTGGCCAAATAACAAAAATTATAAGTGGAAGGATGCCAGAACGTTGTTTGAATATGGAATGGAAAACTACGATTTAAAGAGTGTGACGGTGCCAGCAGTAGAGCAACAGATAACGATAGAGGGATATGTTTCTAAGATGAGGTTTCAAGCTTTGAATCAGAGAGCGCCTTTGAACCTAGGAGCTGAGGAAAAAGCGTATCAGTTGTTGATGTCTGAGGGAGAGCAAATAGATACAGAGATAATATTAGATACGGATACGAAATTGCCAGTTCAGGAAGGACAGACAATGGGAATGTGTAATGTTTATTTAAATACCCTGCTTTTGGATAGCTTTCCGATTGTGGCAAGAGATAATGCCTATATATGGGGGTGGAAGGATGTTTTCTGCACAATATTTTACCAATTCTTAACTTTTTCTTTATGATTTTCTTGCATTTAAAAATTATTGGTATATAATAGAATCACAATGCGAGAGAATCGCGTTTTAATTGCTTAATATTTAATCTTTATTATAACAAATGGAGGAAATAAGATGAGTACTAACAATGCAAGCTTAGCTATGCAGCGCATCGCTAAGTTAGTGGATGAGAACAGTTTCATGGAAATTGGCTCACTCGTAACTGCTCGTAGCACAGACTTCAATCTTACTGCTGCGAAAACACCTTCCGATGGTGTTATTACCGGTCACGGATTAGTAAATGGCAGTCTTGTATTTATTTACAGCCAGGATGCTTCCGTATTAAACGGTACAATCGGAGAAATGCACGCAAAGAAAATTGCGAATGTTTATGACATGGCAATGAAGATGGGAGCTCCTGTTATCGGTCTTGTAGACTGTGGTGGAATTCGTCTTCAGGAATCTGTGGATGCATTAGAAAGCTTTGGTCAGATTTATGCAAAACAGGTTGCGGCTTCTGGAATCGTTCCACAGATTTGTGGTATCTTCGGAAACTGTGGTGGCGGACTTTCTGTAGTTCCTGCACTTTGTGATTTTGCATTTATCGAAGAAAGCAAAGGAAAGATGTTTATCAACTCTCCAGATGCAGTAAAAGGAAATCGTGCAGACAAATGTGATATGTCTAAGGCTGAATTCCAGGCTGAAGAAAACGGATGTATCGATATGTCAGGCAGCGAAGATGAAATTATCGCTGGTATGCGTGATTTAATCTCTATGCTTCCATTAAACAATGAAAGCGATGTTTACACAGATGAATGTGAAGATGATTTAAATCGTGCTTGCGAAAACCTTTCTACTATGAAGGGCGATCCAAGATATGTATTGTCAGAAATCTCTGATGACCATATTTTCTTTGAAACAAAAGCAGCTTATGCTAAGAATATGGTAACAGGCTTCATCAAATTAAACGGTATGACAGTTGGTGCTGTTGCAAACTGCTCAGAGGTATATGATGAAGAAGGAAACAAAGCAGAAGAGTTCGATGCAGTTCTTACTGCAAAAGGATGTGAAAAAGCTGCTGAATTTGTTCAGTATTGTGATGCTTTCTCTATTCCAGTACTTACACTTACAAACGTAAATGGTTTCTGCAACTGCCAGTGTGCAGAAAAGAAACTTGCAAAAGCTCTTGCTAGACTTACTTATGCACTTGCAAATGCAACATGTGCAAAAGTAAATCTTATCACAGGTCAGGCATTTGGTAGCGCTTATGCGATTATGAACTCTAAGTCATTAGGTGCAGATTTAGTTTACGCATGGCCAGAAGCTAAAGTTGGTATGATGGATGCTTCTATGGCAGCCAAAATCATGTATCCAAATGCGGATGCAGTAGAATTAAAAGAAAAAGCTGCAGAATATGACAACTTACAGTCAAATATTATGTCAGCTGCTGCAAGAGGTTATGTAGATTTAGTAGTAGACCCAGTGGATACTAGAAAATATCTTATTGCTGCATTTGAAATGTTATATACAAAATATGTAAGTGAACCAGACAAAAAACACGGTACAAAATAGAAAGGTGATATTATGAAGAAAAAAATAGCTTTATTTTTAAGCGTTCTTTCTGTCGTAATGATGCTTGGTGCTTGTGGCACACAGGACCCTACTACCGTAGATTACAATGGTGTATCTTATAACGAACTTTATCAGGAATCCTTACAGTTAGGTACCGCTCTTGGCAAAGCTTCTGAAGCAGAAATTCAGGCACAGATTGGAAGTTTGTCAGGATATGGCGAAGAAACAGCTATTTTGGTAGACTTATGCTACAAATGGTTGGATGCCATGGAAGTAAGTGGTGCTTATGTTGGTGTAATGGAAAATGGATTCACTGTTACAAAATCAGGAAAAACGCTTACAACAGACTTAATGTTAGAGTTTGAAGACAGAGATGTTGTATTCCAGTTGGTATATAATTACCACAATATGGAACTCACAGGTGTAACAATCAACCCAGTTTATAGCTTTGGCGAAAAAATGGCAAAAGCTGGTATGAATACACTTATTTCTATCTCAATTGTATTTGCAGTATTAATCGTAATCAGCTTATTGATTAGCTGCTTCAAAATCTTCCCATATTTGGAAGCAAAGAAGAGAGAAAAAGCGGCGGCTGCAGCAAAAGCGGTAGAAGCTGACAATAGTGTTGTTACACAGATTGAACAGAGAGAAGAGCAGGAACAGGAGCTTGCAGATGATACAGAGCTTGTTGCTGTAATTGCAGCTGCTATTGCAGCGTATGAAGGAACTTCTACAGATGGATTTGTAGTTCGTTCTATTAGAAGAAGATAAAATCGGAGGAAAATAAAATGAAAAACTATACAATTA
Source organism: Agathobacter sp. (assembly GCA_017409825.1). GTDB lineage: Bacteria > Bacillota > Clostridia > Lachnospirales > Lachnospiraceae > Roseburia. The sequence continues at coordinate 110,857 of JAFQRZ010000024.1, forward strand.
CTGTAAACGGAAATGTATATGATGTAACTGTAGAAGAAAACGGAAGCGTTTCAGCTCCAGCTTCTGCACCAAGAAAAGCTGCTCCAGTTGCAGCACCAAAAGCTGCAGCTCCAGCTCCAGCAGCTTCAGCAGGTGCAGGCAGCATTAGAATTGAAGCAGGTGCTGCAGGTAAAGTATTTAAACTTGAAAAGAAAGTGGGAGATAAAGTAGAAAAGGGTGATGCAGTTCTTATCCTTGAAGCTATGAAAATGGAAATCCCTGTTGTTGCTCCAGAAGCAGGAACAGTTGCAAGCATTGATGTAGCTGTAGGTGCTACTGTAGAATCAGGTGCTTTACTTGCTACATTAAACTAATTTCTGATGGAGGAGAATTCTCATGGAATACGTATTTGATACCTTATCAAACCTCCTTCACCAGACAGCATTTTTCAATTTGACAGTAGGAAACTATGTAATGATTGTTGTTGCATGTGTATTCCTTTATCTTGCAATTGCAAAAGGCTATGAGCCATTACTGTTATTACCAATCGCGTTTGGTATGTTACTTGTAAATATCTATCCAGATATTATGGCAAGTCCTGAAGAAACCAGTAACGGTGTCGGCGGTTTGTTACATTATTTTTATTTGATGGATGAATGGTCCATCTTACCTTCCCTGATTTTCCTCGGGGTAGGTGCCATGACGGACTTTGGTCCGTTGATTGCGAACCCTATCAGCTTCTTGTTAGGTGCCGCAGCTCAGTTTGGTATTTTCGCAGCTTACTTCATTGCTATCGCATTAGGATTCAATGATGAAGCAGCTGCAGCTATTTCAATTATCGGTGGTGCAGATGGTCCTACCTCTATTTTCTTAGCAGGTAAATTAGGACAGACTGGTCTTATGGGACCTATCGCTGTAGCGGCTTACTCTTATATGGCGTTAGTACCTATTATTCAGCCACCATTTATGAAATTACTTACTACAAAAGAAGAAAGAGCCATCAAAATGGAAAATCTTCGTCCAGTTAGCCAGTTGGAAAGAATCTTATTCCCAATCATTGTTACTATCGTAGTATGTTTGGTGCTTCCTACGACAGCTCCACTTGTTGGTATGTTGATGTTAGGTAACCTGTTCCGTGAATCTGGCGTTGTTCGTCAGTTGACAGACACAGCATCTAATGCACTTATGTATATCGTAGTTATCCTTCTTGGTACATCCGTAGGTGCTACTACAAGTGCAGAAGCATTCCTTAACTGGAATACTATCAAGATTGTTATTTTAGGTCTTGTAGCATTTATCGTTGGTACTTGTGCAGGTACATTATTTGGTAAATTGTTATGTAAGATTACAGGCGGCAAGATTAACCCTCTTATCGGTTCGGCAGGTGTTTCTGCGGTTCCTATGGCTGCTCGTGTATCTCAGAAAGTTGGTGCAGAAGAAGATCCTACAAACTTCCTTCTCATGCACGCAATGGGTCCAAACGTTGCCGGCGTTATCGGTACAGCAGTAGCTGCTGGCTGTTTCATGGCAATCTTTGGCGTATAATTTAGTTAAAATATAGGAGGACAATCATGTCAGAAGTAGTTAAAAAACCTGTAAAGATTACAGAGACAATATTACGTGACGCTCATCAGTCATTGATTGCTACACGTATGACAACAGAACAGATGCTTCCAATCATTGATAAAATGGATAAAGTTGGTTACCACGCAGTAGAATGCTGGGGTGGAGCTACTTTCGATGCATCACTTCGTTTCTTAAAAGAAGATCCATGGGACAGACTTCGTAAGCTCCGTGATGGATTTAAGAATACAAAATTACAGATGTTATTCCGTGGTCAGAACATCTTAGGATACCGTCCTTATGCAGATGACGTAGTAGAATACTTCGTACAGAAATCTATCGCAAATGGTATTGATATCATTCGTATTTTTGACTGTTTAAATGACGTTCGTAATCTTCAGACAGCAGTTACAGCATGTAACAAAGAAAAAGGACATGCACAGATCGCATTATCTTATACATTAGGTGATGCTTATACATTAGACTACTGGATGGAAACAGCGAAAAAAGTAGAAGATATGGGAGCTGATTCTTTATGTATTAAAGATATGGCTGGTCTTTTAGTTCCTGCAAAAGCGACTGAACTTGTACAGGCGTTAAAGGATGCTACATCACTTCCAATCGAACTTCATACACACTATACTTCCGGTGTAGCTTCTATGACTTATATGAAAGCAGTAGAAGCAGGTTGTGATATTATCGACACAGCTATGTCACCATTCGCTCTTGGTACATCTCAGCCAGCAACAGAAGTTATGGTTGAAGCATTCAAGGGTACAGAATTCGATACAGGCTTAGATAATACACAGTTAGCAGAAATCGCTGCTTACTTCCGTCCAATGAGAGAAGAAGCAATCAAGAGCGGTCTCTTAAATCCAAAAGTACTTGGTGTAGATATCCAGACACTTTTATATCAGGTTCCAGGTGGTATGTTATCAAACATGGTATCTCAGTTAAAAGAACAGAACGCAGAAGATAAATACGAAGAAGTATTAAAAGAAATCCCACGTGTTCGTAAAGACCTTGGTGAACCACCATTGGTAACACCTTCTTCGCAGATCGTTGGTACACAGGCTGTATTCAACGTGCTTATGGGAGAACGTTACAAAGTAGCTACAAAAGAAACAAAGGACGTTTTACTTGGCAAATATGGTCAGACTGTAAAACCATTCAATCCAGAAGTTGTAGACAAGGTTCTTGGTGAAGAAAAGAAGAATGCTATCACATGTAGATATGCAGACTTGCTTGAACCAGAATTAGATAAACTTGAAGCTGAAATGGCTCAGTACAAACAGCAGGATGAAGACGTACTTACATACGCATTATTCCCACAGGTAGCAACAGATTTCTTCAAGTATCGTGAAGCTCAGCAGACAAAAGTAGATGCTAAGATTGCGGATACAGAAAACGGTGCTTACCCAGTTTAATAAAAACCAACTTGTATACATGAAGGCTTGAAAAACAAGATTTTGATGCAAGAAACAGGAGACTCCACAAAGATTTGTGGAGTCTCTTTTTGTTTATTCTTGTCGAAAAAATTTTGCAGGAAAAATTGCAAGAATTGCATTGTAAAAAATAGGTGGTCTGTTATAATTATTCTTGCATGAGATAACGAAAGTTTGAGGATGAAATATGGCAAACACAAACGATTTATTGAATCGTATCAACAAAAATTATAGTGCGATGAGTAAAGGTCAGAAGCTATTGGCGACCTATATTACAGATAATTATGATAAGGCAGTGTTTTTAACAGCGGCGAAGATGGGGGATATCGTAGGTGTAAGTGAGTCGACGGTTGTACGATTCGCGATGAGTCTAGGCTATAAGGGATATCCAGAGTTTCAAAAAGCTTTGGAAGAACTGGTGCGTAATAAACTGAATTCTGTGCAGCGAATGGAAGTTACCTATGGCAGAATCAGCCAGTCTGCGATTTTAGAGACAGTGCTGCAGTCGGATGCGGACAAGCTTAAGACGACCTTGGAAAAAATTGACCATGATGCATTTGAATTAGCAGTCGATACTATTTTAAATGCTAGAAATATCTATATTGTGGGAATTCGAAGCTGTGCACCGCTTGCAAGTTTTCTTTCGTTTTATCTGACCTTGATGTTTGATAATGTGCGTCTGCTTCATACGAATAGTTCTAGTGAAATATTTGAGCAGATGGTTCGTATTGGAGAAGAGGATGTGATTATCGGAATCAGCTTCCCTAGATATTCGATGCGTACCCTAAAAGCATTGGAGTTTGCAAACAACCGTAGTGCTAAGGTTATTACGATTACAGATAGTATTCATTCGCCGATGAATCTGTATTCTTCCTGCAATTTGATTGCGGATAGTGATATGGCTTCCATCGTAGATTCGCTGGTGGCACCACTTAGTGTTATCAATGCGTTGATTGTAGCCCTTTGTATGAGAAAGCAGAAAGAAGTAGCAAAGACTTTAACGACTTTAGAAGAAATTTGGGACGAGTATCAGGTGTACGAAAACGATGAAATTGATGTGATTGATGATTCTCTTAAGATTCATTATGCAAAATTAGAGGAAATGTAGCATGAGTAAGGTTATTGTGATTGGTGGTGGGCCTGCAGGGATGTTTGCGGCATATTTTGCCGCGAAGAATGGACATAAGGTGACACTACTGGAACAGAATGAAAAATTAGGGAAAAAGCTTTATATTACAGGAAAAGGGAGATGCAATATCACAAATGCCAGTGATATGGAAAACTTGTTTGCAAATGTATGTAGCAATGAAAAGTTTTTATACAGCGCATTTTATTCTTATACGAATGAGCAGGTCGTAGATTTTTTTGAAAGCTATGGTCTTCGTACCAAGGTGGAACGAGGAAATCGTGTGTTTCCACTGTCTGACCATTCTTCGGATGTGATTGCGACACTCTCGAAAGCATTGAAGGATGTTGGAGTTGAAGTAAAACTTTATACCAAGGTAGCAAAGCTTCTTTCGGACGAATATCACGACGAAAATGGAGAAACTGTAGTTGCTGATAAAAAGAATGGTGTTTTAAAGCAGGTGATACGAGGGGTACTGCTGGAAGATGGAACATCCATGCAGGCGGATTCTGTTGTGCTTGCCACAGGTGGCATTTCTTATCCATCTACAGGTGCGACAGGAGATGGATATCGATTTGCAGAAGGATTGAATCATAAAATTGTGGAACCAAGTCCTTCTTTGGTGCCATTTGAGGTTCAGGAAAGCTGGGTGACAGAGATGCAGGGACTTGCACTGAAAAACGTTGCGATTACTATCGAGCGTGAAGGTAAGAAACTATATGATGATTTTGGGGAAATGCTGTTTACTCACTTTGGTGTAAGCGGACCAATGATTTTGTCTGCAAGTGCATCAATAAAACCTGCATACTTTAAAGATTTTGCACATGAACTAAAGCTTAAAATTGATTTGAAACCCGCTTTAGATAGAGAACAGCTAGATAAACGAATATTAAAGGATTTTGAAGAGTCAAAAAATAAACAGTATAAAAATTCCATTCAAAAGTTGTTGCCATCTAAGATGATTCCAATTATCATTAGATTAAGTGGGATAGATCCAGACAAAAAGGTAAATGAAATCACAAAAGAAGAACGTATGAAATTGGTGGAGCTGTTAAAAGCATTGCCGATGACTATTATTGGATTAAGAGGCTGGAATGAAGCGATTATTACGAAGGGTGGCGTTTCTGTCAAGCAGGTCAATCCATCTACAATGGAGTCGAAATTGGTAAACGGTTTGTATTTTGCAGGCGAACTTTTAGATTTGGATGCCATGACGGGGGGATATAACCTCCAGATTGCCTGGTCAACAGGATATCTAGCAGGAAGCAGTATTCAATAGTTTTGGGAAATATAGTATATACAGATAATAAAGAAAAAACGAGGTAGAAAAGATGAGTTTTAATATCGCAATCGATGGACCAGCCGGTGCTGGAAAAAGTACAATCGCAAAGCAGTTAGCAAAGGAATTAGGTTTTGTATATGTAGATACAGGTGCTATGTACCGTGCAATGGCTTATTATTTTATCACAAATGGAATTGGTGCAGAGGATGAAGCAGCGATTTCGGCAGCTTGCCCAAAGGTAAATGTTTCTATCACTTACGAAGACGGTGTACAGAATGTTTGGTTAAATGGGGAAAATGTATCTAGTGTGATTCGTCAGGAAGAAGTAGGAAAAATGGCATCTGCAACCAGTGTATATCCAGTGGTTCGTACGAAATTGGTAGAATTACAGCAGGAGCTTGCGAAGACGACAGATGTTATCATGGATGGCCGTGATATTGGAACTGTGGTACTTCCAAACGCGGATGTAAAGATTTATATGACTGCCAGTTCAGCGGTTCGCGCAAAAAGACGTTTTGATGAACTGACTGCAAAAGGTGTAACGTGTGATTTGGACGAAATCGAAAAAGATATTATTGAAAGAGATTATCGCGATATGAACCGCGAAACCTCACCGCTTAAGAAGGCTGAGGATGCAGTAGAATTAGATACCTCTGCTCTGGATATCGATGGTGTGGTAAATGCCATGAAGGCAATTATTGCTGAAAAAAGATAAGTTTTAGAATGTAGGTAAAAACTATGAGAAATGTAACATTAGCAAAAAGTGCAGGCTTTTGTTTTGGGGTAAAGCGTGCAGTAAATATGGTTTACGAGGAAATTGACAAATCGGCAGAAGATGGTAAGAGTACGCCGATTTACACCTATGGTCCAATTATCCATAACGATGAGGTGGTAAAGGATTTTGCCAGCAAAGGAGTAACCCTGGTAAAAGAACTTTCGGAATTAGGGGATTTAGAGAAGGGTAAAATCATCGTTCGTTCCCATGGAATCAGCCGTGCGGAGTATGAAGAAATGGAACAGTATGGATTTACGGTGGTCGATGCAACCTGCCCATTTGTGCGTAAAATTCATAAGATAGTTGACGAACATAGCAAACAGGGCGAGTACATTATTATCATTGGAAATCCGAATCATCCGGAGGTTTGCGGAATTCGAGGATGGGTGAATGGAGATGATGTAACAATCATTGAAAGCAAAGAAGAAGCAGAAAATTTTGTTCTTGAAACAGATAAAAAAGTCTGTATTGTCTCTCAAACGACATTTAACTACAATAAATTTCAAGATTTAGTTGAAATTGTCAGTAAAAAAGGGTACAATATAAGTGTTTTAAACACAATCTGTAATGCGACGGAGGAGCGTCAGACGGAGGCGCGACAAATCGCAAAAGAAGTTGAGGCTATGATAGTAATCGGGGATAAACATAGCTCCAATACACAGAAACTGTTTGAAATATGTAATACAGAGTGTGAGAAAACTTACTACATTCAAACGAGTAAGGATATGGATTACGGGTTACTGAAGTCCATCAATAACGTAGGTATTACCGCTGGGGCATCGACCCCAAATAATATTATTGAGGAGGTTTCAAAGAATGTCAGAAATGAGCTTTGAACAAATGCTTGAAGAATCTTTAAAAACAATAAGAAATGGAGAAGTGGTAGAAGGTACCGTTATTGATGTGAAACCAGACGAAATCATCCTGAATATCGGATACAAATCAGACGGAATCATTACACGTAGTGAATACACAAACGAACCAAACGTTGATCTTACTACAGTAGTTAATGTTGGCGATACCTTAGAAGCTAAGGTCGTTAAAGTAAACGACGGTGAAGGACAGGTTGTTCTTTCTTACAAACGTCTTGCTGCAGAAAAAGGAAGCAAGAGATTAGAAGAAGCTTACGAAAACAAAGAAGTATTAACAGCAAAAGTATCCCAGGTATTAGCTGGTGGTGTTACAGTTGTTGTTGATGAAACAAGAGTATTTATCCCTGCAAGTTTGATCTCAGATGTATATGAAAAAGATCTTGCTAAATTCAAAGATCAGGAAATCGAATTTGTTATCACAGAATTTGATCCTAAGAAGAGAAGAGTAATCGGTAACAGAAAAACTCTCCTTGTTTCTCAGAAAGCAGAAGCACAGAAAGCATTATTCGACAAAATCGCAGTTGGCGATACAGTAGAAGGAACTGTTAAGAATGTAACAGACTTCGGTGCATTCATCGATTTAGGCGGTGTTGACGGATTACTTCATATTTCAGAAATGTCTTGGGGCAGAGTAGAAAGTCCTAAGAAAGTATTTACAGTTGGACAGACTGTTAAAGTTTACATCAAGAGCATTAGCGAAACAAAGGTTGCTCTTTCTATGAAATTTGATGATGAAAATCCATGGAAAGATGCAGAAACCAAATATGCAGTTGGTAACGTTGTAACTGGTAAAGTTGCTCGTATGACAGATTTTGGTGCATTTGTAGAATTAGCTCCTGGCGTAGATGCATTATTACATGTATCTCAGATTTCAAAAGATCATGTGGAAAAACCAGCAGATGCTTTAACTGTTGGACAGGAAGTAGAAGCAAAAGTAGTTGATTTCAACGAAGCAGAAAAGAAAATCAGTTTAAGTATCAAAGCTTTATTTGCTCCAGAAGAACCTGTAGCAACTGAAGAAGATGATGCTGATGTAGCTGATGTAAATATTGAAGAAGTAGCTTCTGCTATTGAAGAATAAGAAGTGTTTAAGAAGCTGTCGGATTGACAGCTTCTTTTCGCATATTATAAATTGACTATTGGGGGATGGTTATGCTTAACAATTACGAATGGTTTAAAACCGAAATCTTGAAAATGACCAAGATTGATTTGAATTTCTACAAAGAAAAACAGATGCGTCGTCGTATCGATACGCTCGTTACCAAAAATGGTGCAAAATCATACGAAGAATATGTAAAGTTAATCAAAGGTGATAAGGTATTATTTGAACAGTTTGTAAACTTCCTTACAATCAACGTATCTGAATTTTACCGTAATCCAGATCAGTGGAAGCTGATGGATGAAAATGTTATTCCAAAGCTTTTAGAAAATAACAAAGGAACAATCAAAATCTGGAGTGCAGCATGTTCTACGGGAGATGAGCCATATTCACTTGCTATGGCATTTTCAAAACATGTGCCATTGAATCGAATCAAAATTACAGCTACAGATATTGATAAGCAAGTAATTCAGCATGCACAGGTAGGTTTATACAATGCTAAAAGTATCGCTGGCGTACCAGCGGATATGAAGAAGAAATACTTTACACAGGTGGGAGCTTCTTACCAAATTGCTGATGAAATCAAGAAATGCGTAGAATTTAAAGAACATAACCTTTTAAAAGATACATATCCAACAGGATACGATTTGATTCTCTGTAGAAACGTAGTTATCTACTTTACAGATGAAGCAAAGGATATGATTTATGCGAACTTCTATAAATCATTAAAGAGCAAAGGTGTATTGTTCATTGGAAGTACAGAACAGATTAACAATTACAAAGACTTAGGCTTTGAACGCTTAAGCAGTTTCTATTTCCAGAAACCATAATACGATTATGTGCAGTATATTTATGTTTTTCTAAATACCACGAAAGCCCCCTCTATTTATTCATTTATCGCTGTATTGGCATAAGGCTTCTAAATGAATAAATAGAGGGGGCTTTCTTATTTTTTTTGAAGATTATAATATACTACATAAAACGTTTTTGGTTCGTAAGTAGATTTTACTTGGTTTTCATCGCATGCTCAAATATATGGTTTACGTATCGACGTAACATTACGTCAGAAGAACTAAAATCCGAAGTGAGTTCGAAATAACTTACCTTATCCTTATAATCTAGCTTGAAGGTTGGGTTCATGATGGTGGTAAGTTGAGGTAAGAATACACCGGTTTTGCGAGTGTAGCAGTTGCTTGCTTTGGCACGTTCGCGATACTGTTTGTCGACGAAGGTTGCAACACTTTTGTGAACAGCCATATCTTCTGCAGGAAGATAAAAATAATCCTTATAATTTTCATAGAAATATTTCAGCTCGCCTTCGAAAAGAGGAATGCGAATCTTGGTTGTGTTTTTATTGATGGTAAAATAGTACTCTTTGAACTGGTAAGAGACACGTTTTGGAACGATGTAATCGTTTTCTAACGTGATAATTAATTCGTGTCCCTCCTTGCCGTCGTATGCAGTAAATGGAGTGGTTTCTGTCTCTTTGATACGGAATCCACCTTTTAAGATGTTTAAATAGCTTAATGCAGGGATTAGATCCAGCATACCAGTGACATCTTCGAAATTGTGAAGTAATAATAATTCTTCAGCTTCGACTGAATGCGTTTTTACATAGTCATCATAGACATTAATCAGTTCTCCGCCAGAGAATTTGTCATCACGATGAATATCCAAGAAATTTTCCAACGTCTTTTGCTTATAATTTGGTAGCTTTAAGAGGAATTTAATACTGCTAATAAGTTTAAAGATATCAATGTATTCGAAGTCTTTTAGGTGTTCTTCAATATCGTAAGTATCACATTTTGCTTTGATAAATGGAACATCAAAACCGATTCCATTAAAGGAAATGATGGTTTTATACTGATGAAGTAATGTCATGAATTTTTCAAGAACTTCTTTCTCGTCCGTTTTGCTTTCCGCAAAAAACTGGTCGATGACCAGATTATCTCCAACTTTACGTAAACATCCAATTAAATAAATGCTCGAAGAAGCGGGAGAGAAGCCTGTAGTTTCGATGTCAAAAAAGATACAATCTTCGTGAAAAAGTTCATTTGTTAAGTTGTATTGCTTGATATAAAGCTGTTTTTTTTGGATATGTTTCATAAAATTTGCCTCTTCAAACCTGTTTTTGTTAAATATTAGTAAAAGTTTTTAAATAAGTATAACATAAGTATGAAAAAAAGTACAAAAAAAGTATACAATTTAACTGCTTTCATGGTATAATGTTACCATGTAAACTGTGTGAGTTTATGCGAAAAAATATTAGGAAAGTGGGGCACGAAAATGGGTCTGAAAACATTTATCGGTGGCGTTCATCCTTTTGAAGGAAAAGAATTAGCAGAAAACGCGCCAATCAAAGAAATCTTACCCAAAGGACAAATGGTGTATCCTTTATCTCAGCATATCGGAGCACCTGCAACTCCAATCGTAGCAGTTGGAGATGCTGTTAAAAAGGGTCAGAAAATCGCTGAAGCAGGTGGTTTTGTTTCAGCACCAATTTATGCATCCGTTTCTGGTACAGTAAAAGCTATTGAACCAAGACGTGTTGCTGTTGGTGACAAAGTAAACTCTATCGTTATTGATAATGACGGACTTTTTGAAGAAGTTGAATATACAGCAGTTGCTGATGTAACAGCTTTAACAAAAGAAGAAATTATCAACAAAGTAAAAGAGGCTGGTATCGTAGGTATGGGTGGAGCTGGTTTCCCAACACATGTGAAATTATCTCCAAAGGAACCTGAAAAGATTGAATACATTATTGCAAACTGTGCAGAATGTGAACCATATCTTACAGCCGACTATAGAAGAATGATTGAAAATCCAGAAGAATTGGTAGCTGGTATGAAGATTATTCTTCAGCTCTTTGACAATGCAAAAGGTCTTTTCGGTATCGAAAACAACAAACCAGAAGCAATTGCAAAGATGAAAGAACTTGTAAAAGACGAACCTCGTATGGAAGTTGTTGAACTTAAGACAAAATATCCACAGGGTGGTGAACGTCAGTTAATCTTCGCATGTACAGGACGTGCTATCAACTCTAAGATGCTTCCTGCAGATGCTGGATGTATCGTAGACAACGTAGAAACTATCATCGCAGTAAATGATGCTGTTAAGAATGGTAGACCTCTTATGAAACGTGTTGCTACAATTTCAGGTGATGCTATTACAAATCCTGGCAACTTCCTTTATAGCATGGGTATGTCATATACAGAGCTTATTGAAGCTGCTGGTGGATTTAAAGATCAGCCAGAAAAACTTATTTCTGGTGGTCCTATGATGGGATTTGCTATCTTTAGCGAAGATATCCCTATGACAAAGACAACATCTTCATTACTTTGCTTCAGCAAAGATGAAGTAGCTAAGTACGAACCTATCAACTGTATGAACTGCGGTCGTTGTGTAGACGCATGTCCAGAAATGTTGATTCCTAGTCGTCTTGCTCAGTTCGGTACAAATGGTCTTATGGAAGACTTTGAAAAATGGCATGGTCTTGAATGTATCGAATGTGGTAGCTGTACATATGTATGTCCATCTAGACGTCATGTTGCACAGTCTATCAAGACAATGAAGAAACAGGTTTTAGCTGAAAAGAGAAAACAGAGTGCAAAATAAGAGAGGTGGACAATAGTGAGTGAATTATTTCATGTATCCTCTGCGCCACATGTTCGTGCCAAAACATCTACTCAGAATGTAATGTTATGGGTAATCATTGCAATGATTCCTACAGCAGTATTTGGTATTTGGAACTTTGGATTCAGAGCGTTACTTTTAATCGTAGCTACTGTTTTGAGCTGTGTAGTTTCTGAAACAGTATTTAATTTAATCGTAAAAAAGAAAAACACTATCGGCGACTTAAGTGCAGTGGTAACAGGTATGATCCTTGCACTTAACATGCCAGTAACTCTTCCAGTATGGATGGCAGTTCTTGGTGGTGTGTTCTCAATCGTAGTAGTAAAAATGTTGTTCGGTGGTCTTGGACAGAACTTCATGAACCCAGCGCTTGCTGGTAGATGTTTCTTGTTGCTTTCATTTACATCTGAAATGAACAACTTTGTGACAGATGCATATTCTGGTGCAACACCACTTGCACAGTTGAGTGCACAGAAGGGTATTCTTTTTACTTATGCAACAGATGCAAAATTGGATGTTACAGACATTCCTAACTTATTCATCGGTGCACATGGTGGTACAATTGGTGAAACATCTGCATTATGCTTACTTATCGGTGCTGCTATTTTAGTTGCAACTAAGGTTATCAGCGTAAGAATTCCTTTCGCTTATCTTGGAACATTCTCAGTTCTTATGCTTTTCTTTGGAACTAGAGGTGTTGCAACAGGCGAAGTTGCTGAAAAATTAGCATCAGGTGCAATTACATTTGATGCACTCCTTACAGGCGCACTTACATTTGTTTTAGTACATTTATTATCAGGTGGTATCATGTTTGGTGCATTCTTTATGGCAACAGATTATGCTACATCACCTATTACAAAGAAAGGCCAGATTTTATTTGGTATCTGCTGTGGTGTACTTACTTTCTTGTTCCGTAATATTGGAGCAGCTCCAGAAGGTGTATCTTATGCAATTATCCTTTCTAACCTCTTAGTTCCATTGATTGAAAAAATCACAGTTCCAAGAGCGTTTGGTGTTGTAAAAGTAAAGAAGGAGGGCAAATAGTATGAATAAGATTGTTAAAAATGCTTTAGTACTTATGGCTTTCTCCTTAGTATTAGGATTTGTATTAGGTGCTGTATATAAAATTACAGAAGGACCTATTGCAGAAGCTGCAAAGCGTAAAGAAATGGAAGCGTATAAAGTAGTATTTGCGACTGCAGATACATTCCAGGAAATGGAAGGATTTGATGCAGCTGCAGCAACTGCTGTTATTAGCGCTTATCCAGATACCATCAATACAGCTTTAGAAGCAGTAGATGCATCTGGTAATGTACTTGGTCATGTTGTTACTTTAACTACAAAAGATGGTTACGGCGGTGGTATCGTAATTACCGTTGGTATTCAGAATGATGGAACAGTAAATGGCTTCTCCATCGTAAATATTGGTGGCGAAACAATTCACAATGCATTCCAGCCAGCTTTTGCTGACCAGTTCAAAGGTGTAAAAGTTGACAAGTTTGAAAAAGATACAAACTTAAATTATGATTCAGTTGCAGGTGCTTCTATGACAGCAAACGCAGTTGTAAATGCATGTAATGCAGCTATCGAATATACCAATAGCTTGAAAGGAGGAGCTCAGTAATGAATAAATATTTAGAACGTTTATTTAACGGTATCATTAAAGAGAACCCAACCTTCGTATTAATGCTTGGTATGTGTCCTACACTTGCTGTTACAACAAATGCAGTAAATGGTCTTGGTATGGGACTTTCTACAACAGTAGTATTAGTATTTGCAAATATTATTATTTCTATTTTTAGAAAGAAAATTCCAGATGGTGTACGTATTCCAGCATTCATCGTTATTGTTGCTTCCTTAGTAACAATCGTTGAATTCCTTATGAAGGCATATTTACAGGCGTTATCAGAAGCACTTGGTGTATATATTCCACTTATTGTAGTAAACTGTCTTATCTTAGGACGTGCAGAAAGCTTTGCTTCTAAAAATGGTCCAGTAGATTCAATGTTTGACGGTATTGGTATGGGACTCGGTTTTACAGCTGGTCTTACTATTATCGGTGCAGTTCGTGAATTACTTGGTGCAGCGTCAATCTTTGGTGTTTCTCTTGGATATACACCAATTTCAGTATTTAAAGCTGCTCCTGGTGCGTTCATCGTACTTGGTGTATTAGTAGCTATTATGAATATCATTCGTAAGAAAATGGATGAAAAAGGCAAACCACTTGCAAAACCATCTGGCTGTCTTACTGGTGATTGTGCAAACTGTACATCAAAATGTGCAGACGAAAAGAAATAGGAAGGAGATAGGTTATGGAAACATTAGCATCATTATTTAGCATTGCTGTAACATACGCAATCATTAATAACGTAGTATTAAGCCAGTTCCTTGGAATCTGTCCTTTCCTTGGCGTTTCAAAGAAAACAGAAACTGCTGCTGGTATGGGCGGTGCTGTTATTTTCGTTATTGGTATTGCATCACTTGTTACAGGTTTAATTAACAAATTTATCTTAGCAAATGAAGCTATTTTACAGATGGGTATCGATCTTAGATATCTCAAAACTATCGTATTTATTTTAGTAATTGCTTCTTTAGTACAGTTCGTAGAAATGTTCTTAAAGAAATCTATGCCAGCACTGTATCAGTCACTTGGTGTATTCTTACCACTGATCACAACAAACTGTGCGGTACTTGGTGTAGCACTTAATGCAGTAACATATGAGTATGATATTTTACAGACAGTAGTTTACGGACTTGCAACAGGTGTTGGTTTCTTCATTGCAATCGTACTTTTAGCAGGTGTTCGTGAAAAAATTGAATACAATGATATTCCAAAGCCTTTCCAGGGAACAGCAACTGTACTTATGGCATCCGCTTTAATGGCAATTGCATTCATGGGATTCGCTGGTATGAAAATTTAATTAGGAGGAAAATGAAATGACAGAGATTTTAATTGCTGCTGTAGCGGCTGCTGCGGTATGTGGTATTGTAGCTCTTCTCCTTGGACTTTTCCTCGGCTTCGCTGGTGAAGCGTTCAAAGTAGAAGTAGATCCTAAGGAAGAAGCAATCAATGGTTGTCTTCCAGGAAATAACTGTGGTGGTTGTGGTTATGCAGGCTGTGCTGGTCTTGCTGCAGCTATTGCAAAAGGTGAGGCTCCTGTAAATCAGTGTCCTGTTGGTGGTGAAGCAGTTGCAAACCAGATTGCTGAAATCATGGGAGTAGAAGCGGGTGCTGGTGTGAAGAAAGTTGCTTTCGTAAAATGTGCTGGAACCTGTGAAAAAGCAAAATCAGATTATGAATATACAGGTGTTGAAGACTGTGCTGCTATGGCATTTGTTCCAGGTGGTGGTCCAAAAACTTGTAGCTATGGATGTCTTGGATATGGCTCTTGTGTAAAAGCTTGTCCATTCGATGCTATCCATGTAGTAGATGGTGTGGCTGTAGTTGACAAAGATAAGTGTAAAGCTTGTAGCAAATGTATCGCTGCTTGTCCTAAGGGCCTTATTGAACTTGTTCCTTATGATGCAGCACACATCGTACAGTGTAGCTCAAAAGACAAAGGTAAAGCAGTAATGGATGCATGTTCAGTAGGTTGTATCGGTTGTGGACTTTGTGCAAAGAATTGTCCATCTGATGCAATTACTGTAGAAAACAACATTGCTCACATCGATCAGGATAAGTGTACAGGTTGCGGTATCTGTGCTCAGAAATGTCCTAAGAAATGTATTTTATAATAATTTAGTTTATCTATAAACTACGAAAATCGGGGTTATAGATATTCATTTATCGCTGTACTTGCGTAAGGCTTCTAAATGAATATCTATAACCCCGATTTTCTTACTTTATGAAAATATAATATATAATAAAAAACATTGTTTTTTTATGAAAGAGGTAAGTTTGTGTTATTTTGAAAAACTAATTTATAGCATAAAATCGTTATTCAACAATATATTCTTCAAAATTCTCAGAGTACATAATTGTACCATCTTTTAATACCCACATGGCTTCGGCATTTTCAATGCTATTTATAAGTGCAAGACCATCTTCGTGTGACATATTAAAGAGGGCAGTAGATAGTGCATCTGCAAGTCCTGAATGGTCACAGATAATGGATACTGCACTAAAATATGATGGTGGCATCAGTGTGTCAGGGTCAATGATATGACAGTATTCTACGCCGTCTACAGTGTAATAACGCTGATAATCTCCACTTGTGACTAAACACTTGTCTGCGAATAAAACACGCTTTATAACGGGGTCAGATGCCTCTAAATCAGGGTTCTGAATCGCGATGCGCCAGTTGTCCCCGTTTGCATGCGTACCAACGGTAATTGCATTTCCACCGACATTGATAATCATGTTGTTATACCCAAGTTCTTTGGCATATTCTGCAACCATCTGTACGGCATAACCTTTTCCAATACTTCCTACATCTAATGACATTTCTGGATCTGCCAGATAAACAGTAGATGCTTCTTCGTCAATGATGATATTGTTGATATCGGTATGTTTTGCTGCTTCCTGCAATTTGTCCAAAGGAGGAAGTTCTGCAGAGGATGGATCGGCAATTCCTGCAGTACGGTAATCGTGCCAAATAGAAAGGACACTGCCTAATGCAATATTAACTTCTCCATCCGTTTTATGATATAAATCAATGCTGAATTTCAATAAATCAATGATTTTTTTGTCTACCTTAACAGGCTCGATACCAGCATTTATATTTATGATTTTTAGGTTATTAACACCTTCATAAACGGAATAGATATTATATAGCTGATGATAGGTTTCAAGCTCAGCCTTTAAGATATCAGCCTTTTCTTTAAATGCTTCCGCTGATTTATCGTATCCAATGATTTGTGATGCTGTATCAAACACATCTATATAAGTTAAGGTATATTTTTCAGGTTCTGGTTTTATAGTATTCTTTAGAATTGGAACCAAAACTCCAAGGATTACAAATAATACAGCGACAATAGCTGGAATATGTTTTTTGATTTTAGACATGTTGTTGCCTCCATAAATATTATGGGATTATTTTATAATAGGATAGAAGTGATGTAAAGCATAAAAATAGGGGTGCGCATTTACGCACCCCTTAAATACTATGATAAAAATCTAGTACAAATTATCTGCCAAGAGCATTGTCGATTGCAGCAATGTAAGCTGAAATCTTCATTGTACATCCAGCCTTCATATCATCAGCTGTTGGATATCCACCATCATCAATTGCGATTGCATTGATTTCTGCAAGTGTTTTGCCTTTTGCAAGATTCATGAAGTGATCAGCCTGTTCGTACCATTCAGCACCACCTTCGATAACACCTTTACCAGCTGAAGCATTCTTCATGTTGTAACCTTCTTTAAGGTCATATTTTGTTGTTGTATCAACTGTTTTGTCAGATGTAATCTTACCTGTTGTATCCCAAGCAAATTTAGCCTGAACTGAGTCAAGGATACATGTTGTGATTTTGCCATCTTTATCTGTTGTTACAGCTACGAAGTTAGCGTATGCAGTAGCAGCGCCTTCTTTTTCAGCAGTAGCAGAAGCAGGACTGCTTACTTCAGCAACGAGACCAACACTAAGTTTGTCAGAAGCGTTTGCTGTGTATGTTCCTGTCTTAGCTTCGTTGTAAGCTTTTTCAAGAGCTACTACGAATCCACTGATTGTCATTGTACATCCAGCTAAAACTTCTTCGTTAGATGGTTTTCCGTCTTCAGCAACGAATGCTTTAACTTCTTCAAGAGTTTTGCCTACACACATTTTTTCAAGGTGTTCAGCCTGTTCAAACCATTCAGCACCACCTTCGATTTTACCGATAGAAGCAGATGTGCCTTTCATGGCATATTTGTCACCTAATTCTGTCTTTGTTGTGAATTCTGTTGGTGTATCAGCTGTGATTTCACCCTTTGTATCAAAGAATGTCTTAACCTGGATACATTCGAAGTCTACAGCAACGATTTTGCCATCTTCGCCAACTGAAACAGCAGCAACTGTTAAGTCAGCCTGAGCATTACCATTTTTTTCAGCAGTAGCATCAGCTGAAGAATGAGCCATGTCTGTGTTAAGACCAAGACCAACATTAACTTTAGCATCTGCGTTTCCGCCCTGGTTTCCACCACAAGCTGTTGCAAGTGTACTTACAGCAAGTACAGCTGTGAGTAAGAGTGCAATTCTCTTTTTCATTTTGTTTTCCTCCTATTAAGAAATAATCTTTTTCCTTGGGCATTTGCCCTGTTTCTATGTGATTGTTAAAATTCTAACATTCACACTCGCTAGCATTCTACCACAATATATATGGGAAAGCAAGCCATATTTCGCATTATTTCGTATTATTTTAGAAAAAATTGTGTGCAACTAATAAAAATAAGATATTTTGAAAGATTTTATGGTTTTCTTTGTATTTTCTCTCAAGATGTGTTAGAGTATACTTTGTACTTAATTTAATATGGAAAACTATTATATTAAGGAAGAAACTCAGTTGTGTGGTGATGAAGTTATGAAAGATTATAAGAGAGTTGTTATCAAAATAGGGTCGTCTTCGCTGACGCATGAGAAGACAGGCAGTATCAATTTTGCAAAAATGGAGCGTTTAGTACGTGCCTTGTGTGATATTCGGAATCAGGGAATTGATGTATGTTTGGTTAGTTCTGGTGCGATTGCGGTTGGAAAGGATACGATTTCTTTGAAAGAACGTCCAACGGATATTTCTGTGAAGCAGGCTTGTGCTGCAGTAGGCCAGGCGAGACTTATGATGACCTATCAGAAGCTGTTTGGAGAATATAATCAGGTAACAGGTCAGGTCTTGATGACAAAATATACAATGGTAAATCCGAAGTCACGTAGTAATGCGAAGAATACCTTTGAGCAATTATTTGAACTTGGCGTGATTCCAGTCGTAAATGAAAATGATACGGTAAGTACGTATGAAATGCGTTTTGGTGATAATGATACATTGTCAGCATTGGTTGCTTCTTTGGTAGGAGCAGATTTACTTATTTTATTATCAGACATTGATGGATTGTATACGGATGATCCACACAAGAATCCAAATGCAGAGATTATTCCGGATGTCTATGAAATTGATGAAGATATCTTAGGTATGGCAAAAGGCTCTACGGGAAGTAATGTAGGTACTGGAGGTATGGCTACCAAGCTTGCGGCAGCCAAGATTGCAACCTATTCTGGAGCAGATATGATTATTGCCAATGGTGAAGATGTTTCGGTGATTGAAGATATCGTGGCTGGGAAAAAGATTGGAACGCAGTTCCACGCGAATGTAAATCATACATTTAGCTTAGAAGAATATATTATGGAGAGTATGGATTGATGAACGAAGAAAAGATTGCTAGAATTAACGAACTTTCGAGAAAGTCAAAAGCAGAAGGTTTAACAGAAGAAGAAAAACAGGAGCAGGCAATTCTCCGTCAGGAATTTATTGCTAGCTTTCGTAATAACTTAAAAGCACAGTTAGATAATATTGATGTGGTAAATGCAGATGGCAGTGTAGAGAATTTAGGCGAAAAATATGCTGCTAGTAAGAAATTATCATAGTATATAATATAGATGAAAAGACCATAGAAAGGCGGTCGCGTATGGAATTGTTGAAATTATGTCAAAAGGCTTATGATTCAAAAGGTGAGATAGGTATATTATCTACAGAAGAAAAAAATGCAGTGCTTTTATCGGCTGCAGATTTACTTATTAATAAGGAAGAGACTATTTTATCAGCGAATAAACTCGATATTGAATATGCAGAAAAGAAGGGCATGGCAAAGGGGATGATTGACCGTTTGGCTTTGACCTCTGCTCGCATTGCAGATATGGCAGATGGACTTCGTCAGGTGGTTGCACTCAATGACCCAATTGGGGATGAACTTTCTCGTGTAGAACGCCCAAATGGTATGGTTGTAACCAAACGTAGAGTTCCTATGGGCGTAGTCGGCATAATATATGAATCACGTCCAAATGTAACTGCAGATGCATTTGGTTTATGCTTTAAGACTGGAAATGTATGTATCTTAAAAGGTGGTTCCGATGCGATTCATTCGAATATTGCGATTGTTTCGGTATTGAAGGAAGCATTGAAAATGCATGGACTTCCAGAAGCAGCTTGTAGTTTGATTGAGGATACGAATCGTGAAACTACGACGGCATTCATGAAGATGAAGGACTATGTCGATGTGCTGATTCCAAGAGGTGGAAGTGGTCTGATTCAAAATGTCGTAAACAATGCGACGATTCCTGTGATTGAAACAGGAGTGGGAAATTGTCATATCTACGTAGATGAATTTGCTGATTTAGATATGGCAGTGAATGTGGTTTATAATGCGAAAACACAGCGTATCAGTGTATGTAATGCTTGTGAATCATTATTAGTGCATGAACGTATTGCGGAGAAATTCCTCCCAATGCTACAGGATAAATTAGTAGAGAAGAATGTGGAGCTTCGTGCAGACAAGACTTGCTTTGGATGTTTAGATAAAGCCAAAGGTGTTGTAAAAAAAGCAACCGAAGAAGACTGGGGAGCAGAATATTTGGACTATATTCTGTCTATCAAAGCGGTTTCCGATGTAGACGAAGCGATTGCACATATCAACAAATATAACACGGCTCATTCTGAGTCAATTATTACAAGAGATGAAGCAGTTGCAGAGAAATTCTTAAATGAAATTGATTCTGCCTGTGTATATTGGAATGTTTCGACTCGTTTTTCGGATGGAAATGAGTTTGGTTTTGGTGCAGAAATCGGTATCAGTACTCAGAAGCTGCACGCAAGAGGTCCTATGGGACTTGAGGCACTTACTAGCTATAAGTATGTCATATATGGCGATGGACAGGTGCGAGGATAATTTGGTCATTTAGAAAGAGGAAATATGAGAGATTTGGAAAACACAACGCTTACAAGTAAAGAGGAAGCTGCTCGCCAGTATGAGTTTATAGAAAAAGCAAAAGGATTGGTGGCAGAAAAGGAAGTAAAGCTTGGAAGAAAGCTTACCTTCTGCGTACAGACCTTTGGCTGTCAGATGAATGCCCGCGACTCTGAAAAGTTAGTAGGTATTTTGGAGCAGGTTGGATATGTAGAAACAGAAGATGAACATGCAGATTTTGTCATCTATAATACATGTACCGTTCGTGAAAATGCGAACAATAAGGTATATGGTCGTCTGGGGTATGTTTCCAATTATAAAAAGAAAAATCCTCACATGATGATTGCACTTTGTGGATGCATGATGCAGGAACCTACGGTAGTGGAAACGATTCGTAAAAAATATAAATTTGTAAATCTGGTATTTGGTACCCATAACATTTATAAATTTGCAGAACTTTTATGTAATACGTTGGAGTCTAATTCTCAGATTATCGATATTTGGGAAGATACGGACAAAATCGTAGAAGATTTACCAATTAAGAGAAAATTCTCATTCAAATCAGGCGTAAATATCATGTTTGGCTGCAACAATTTCTGCAGCTATTGTATCGTACCTTATGTACGAGGTCGTGAACGTAGCCGTCAGCCACAGGATATTATCCGTGAAATCAAGGATTTGGTTGCAGATGGCGTATGCGAAGTTATGCTTTTGGGCCAGAATGTAAATTCTTATGGTAAGAATTTAGAAAATCCAATGACTTTTGCAGAGCTATTACGAGAGATTAACAAGATAGAAGGTTTGAAACGTATTCGTTTTATGACCTCTCATCCAAAGGATTTGTCAGATGAATTGATTTATGCAATGCGTGATTGTGAAAAGGTGTGCAGACACATGCATTTGCCATTGCAGTCTGGCAGCTCACGTATTTTAAACATTATGAATCGCCATTATGATAAGGAGCAGTATTTGGCGATTGTAGACAAGCTTCGTAAGGAGATTCCGGATATCGCACTTACGACTGATATTATCGTTGGTTTCCCAGGAGAAACAGAAGAAGATTTCCTGGAAACATTAGATGTTGTACAACGAGTAGAATATGATAGTGCGTTTACGTTCATCTATTCGAAACGTACCGGAACGCCTGCTGCGGCTATGGAAAATCAGGTGCCAGAGGCAGAAGTGAAATGTCACTTTGATCGACTTCTTCGTGAGGTTCAGGAGATTTCTACTAAGAAAGCGATGGCATTGGAAGGAAAAGTGATGCCAGTTCTGGTAGAGGAAATGAATGAGCATGATGCGAGCCTTGTAACTGGTCGTTTGGATAATAATTCTGTGGTACATTTCGCAGGAACTGCAGATATGATTGGAAATATCTATCAGGTGAATTTAAAGGAATGTAAGGGTTTCTATTATATTGGAGAGGTTGTAGACCATGAATAGACGTTTTGGAAAAAACGATGTGATTTTTATTGGTTTTCTGGCTCTGTTTTGTATTGCTGTTTGCGTATGGGTGTACAAAGGCGGCGCAGTAGAAGGCAGTAATATCGTAATTACAGTAGATGGCAAAGAATATGGAACATATTCTCTTTTAGAGGAACAGACGATTACGATTGGCGAAGGAGAAACGATAAATATTATTGAGATAAAAGGCGGAAAGGCTTATATGAAAGAAGCTAGCTGTCCAGATCAGCTTTGTGTAGACCAGAATGAGATTTCGTTTGATAAAGAAGCCATTATTTGTCTCCCAAACAAGGTAGTAATCACAGTAATCAGTGATGTTGAAAATGATGTGGACGCGATTATCCGATAATTTTTAGAATAGGGATGAAGATATGAAGAAAAAGACAGCCTATTTAGGTGTTATGCTGGCATTAGCACTGATTTGCAGCTACGTGGAAGTGCTGATTCCATTTTCGGTTGGAATACCTGGTATCAAACTGGGGCTTGCAAATATCGTAATTGTATTTGCACTCTATAGCCTTGGGACAAAGGAAGCCTATATTCTTTCTATTGCAAGAGTTTTGATTTCTGGATTCATGTTTGGAAATGTGATGGCGATTGCGTATTCTTTTGCTGGTGGTATGCTTAGCTTAACCGTGATGTATTTATTGAAAAAGACGAAGCTGCTTTCCGTGATTTCGGTTAGTATTGCAGGAGGTATTGCTCATAATATTGGTCAGATTATCATTGCGACGCTTATTGTGTCGAACTATTCGGTGATGTATTATATTCCAGTGCTTATGGTGGCCGGTTTTATCACGGGAACCTTGATTGGAATCGTGGCACAGGAAGTATTCCTTCGAGTAGGACATTTGTTAAGAGTAAGATAATAGCAAAACGGCAGGAATTCCTGTTGTAAAGGAGGACGTATGTACTCATATATTAGAGGTCCGTTAGCTGAAGTGGAATTGGACCATATCGTAATTGATGTAAATGGAATCGGATACAATCTTTATATTCCGACGAATTGTTTTGAATATTTACCAGGTTTAGGCGAAGAATGCAAGATTTATACCTATCTTTATGTGCGTGAGGATGCGATGATGCTCTATGGATTCTTGACAAAAGATGATTTGGAGTTGTTCAAGCAGTTGATTTCCGTGAGCGGAATCGGACCAAAGGGTGCTCTAGGGATTTTATCGGCATTATCAGCAGATGATTTGCGTTTCGCCATTTTGGCGGGAGATTCCAAGGCGATTTCCAAAGCACCTGGTATTGGTGCGAAAACGGCTCAGCGTGTTATTTTAGAATTGAAGGATAAAATGTCCTTAGAGGATGCATTTGAAAAGAAATTAGAGCATGAACATGCGCCAGTTGCTTCTTCGAACAATCAAGTGAAAAACGACGCAGTATTAGCACTTACAGCACTTGGTTATTCCTCTACCGAAAGTTTAAAAGCAGTATCTAAGGTAGAAATTACAGAAGATATGGATGTGGAAGCAGTGCTTAAGGCTGCATTGAAGCACATGGCATTCTTCTAGTGTGACTTCATTGTAGAGAAAAGAAGAACATCTTGAATAATAGGAGAGATACTTATGGAAAGACGAGTGATTTCCACCAAAATGCAGGAAGAAGATATCAAAATAGAATCCAGTTTACGTCCGCAGACATTAGCGGATTATATTGGCCAGGAAAAAATCAAAGATAATCTGCATGTATATATTGAAGCAGCAAGAGGACGAGGAGAGGCTTTGGATCATGTGCTTTTCTTTGGACCTCCAGGGCTTGGAAAAACCACGTTGGCAGGCATTATTGCCAATGAAATGGGAACACATCTTAAGATTACTTCGGGACCAGCGATTGCAAAGCCTGGGGAAATGGCTGCAATTTTAAATGGTTTGTCAGAGGGGGATATTCTCTTTATTGATGAAATTCATCGTTTGAATCGTCAGGTAGAAGAGGTGCTTTATTCAGCGATGGAAGACTATGCGATTGATGTCATGATTGGAAAGGGCGAGTCTGCTCGTTCGATTCGTATCAATTTGCCAAAGTTTACTTTGGTTGGTGCGACAACGAGAGCTGGCATGCTTTCATTGCCTTTGCGTGACCGTTTTGGTGTAATCAGCCACATGGAATACTACACCGTGGATGAGTTGAAAACGATTATTGTGCAGTCTGCGAAGAAATTAGGTGTAAAAATTGATGAAAAAGGAGCCTTTGAATTGGCACGTAGAAGTCGTGGTACACCACGTCTTGCGAATCGTTTATTAAAACGTGTACGTGATTTTGCAGAAGTGAAATACGATGGTAATATTACGTATGAGGTGGCTTCTTTTGCTCTGGATTTGTTGGAAGTAGATAAGTTTGGTCTGGACCAGAATGATAGAAATATTCTGTTGACGATTATTGAGAAGTTTGCGGGCGGCCCCGTTGGTTTGGAAACTTTGGCAGCATCCATTGGTGAGGATTCTGGAACCATTGAGGATGTATATGAGCCATATTTGGTAAAGAATAACTTTATTCATCGTACACCAAAGGGACGAGTTGTGACTGATTTGGCGTATGAGCACTTTGGCTTAAGTAAATAAAGGTTGCCTTATTTTACGAACAAAGGTATAATATATTAGATAAATGTTTTTATAGAAAACGGAGGATACGAGATGTCTGCGAAAACCAATGCAGAGGTTGTAATCGATGGAAAAGTATATACATTATGCGGCTATGAAGAGCCAGAATATCTTCAGAAAGTAGCAGCATACATAAATAGCAAGATTGGTGAAATTGATGCGTTAGAAGGTTCCAAAACCCTTCCTGCCAATATGAAGAGTGTTATGATTCAGTTGAATATTGCAGATGATTATTTCAAAGCAAAATCTCAGGTGGAGAAATTAGAGCGTGATATGGAGCTTAAGGATAGAGAGCTCTATGATTTGAAACACGACTTGATTTCGAATCAGATTAAGACTGAGGGAACAGATGAAAGAATCAAAGAATTAGAAGCAGAAAATAGAGAATTGCTTTTAAACAAAGCTCGTTTAGAAGCGACTTTAGAGGATGCACTGCTTGCAGGTATTGGTTCGAAGAAATAAGGATGATTGCTAAGGACAGAAGGATGACTTTCTGTCCTTATTTTAAATAAATCTTAAGAAATGTCTTAAGGAGAATATGATATGATGAAACAGGAATTTGAATTACTAGCGCCAGCGGGCTCCTTTGAAATATTAAAGGCGGTAATTGCGGCAGGAGCAGATGCAGTATATGTAGGTGGCAGCCAGTTTGGGGCGAGAGCTTATGCCAATAATTTCACAGAAGAAGAACTTTTAGAGGCGATTGATTATGTGCATTTAAGAGGAAAAAAGCTGTTTTTAACAGTAAATACCTTATTTAAGAATCATGAAATCAATGATGCTTTGTATGATTATTTGCTGCCATATTATAATCGAGGATTGGATGCAGTAATCGTTCAGGATTTTGGTGTAATTGATTATATCATGAAGCATTTTCCGGATTTGCCGATTCACACGAGTACGCAGATGACGATTACAGGTGTGGAAGGTGCAAAATTACTGAAGGATTTAGGCGTAGAACGCGTGGTGTTGGCTCGTGAGCTTTCGATTGCTGAGATGAAAAAGATTCGTAAAGAGGCGGATGTTGAGTTAGAAGCATTTATTCATGGTGCTTTATGTTATTCTTTTTCCGGACAGTGCTTGTTTAGCAGTATGTTAGGAGGAAGAAGTGGCAATCGTGGTCGTTGTGCACAGCCTTGCCGTTTGCCTTATGCAGTGCTAGATGAGCAGAAAAAGGAGTACAAGAAGGAATCTTATGTACTTAGTTTAAAAGATTTGTGTGGAATCGAGTATTTACAACAGCTTCGCGAGGCTGGTGTATATTCCTTAAAGATTGAAGGCCGTATGAAGCAGGCTTCTTATGCGGCAGGTGTGGTATCCTATTATCGGAAATATATTGATTTGGAAAAACAGGTCAGCAAAGAGGATATGCTGCATTTGTATGAGCTTGGAAATCGTTGTGGGTTTACTTCTGAATATTTTGTGAAACACAATGATAAAAGTATGATTACTTTTGAAAAGCCTTCGTATGAAAAGTCGAATGAAGCTCTTCATCAGGAGATTGAGCGAAAATTTGTCGGACAGAAGAGTCAGATTCCTGTGACGGGAACGTTGATGATCTATAAAGGACAAGCGTTGGAGTTTTATGTGAATAGCCAGGAACATCATGCGTATGTTTCGCTTGGCGAGGTGCAGGAAGCAAAGAACAAGCCGCTGACAGAAGAAGATGTTCGTGAACGTATGAATAAAACTGGGGAGACTTCCTTTTATTTTGAAAATCTGGAAATTCAGATGGATGGTGATGTCTTTGTGCCAAATGGTGTGTTAAATCAGTTGCGTAGAGAGGCATTGGCACAGTTGGAAGAGCAGATGCTGGCGAGCTTTGTGCGTGAAGAAGTGTATAATGAGTCAGAAGAAATGAAAGATGCATCATGTCAGACGCAGAATAAGGTTTCTGAAGATGCAATACAAGAACGTATCATTTGCTCTTGTGAAACGAGAGAACAGTTGGAAACAATTTTAGACAAAGGCGACTTTGTGACTACAATTTATGTGGATTCTCATATCTATGATAGAGATGCAATGGTAGAAGAGCTAGAGGCAGATATTACAAAGGCACATAATGCGGGAAAAGAAATCTATTTAAAGCTTCCAGCGATTTTTCGCATGCAAACATCTGTATTTTATAATAAAATTAAATCAAGAATTAACAATATGCGCTTTGACGGTGTTGTGGTGCGTAATTATGAAGAGCTTCATTTTGCAAAAGAAGTATTTCCACAGAAAAAGGTGGTAATTGATCACAGTCTTTATACTTATAATGATTATGCGAAACATGCCTTTGCACAGTATGAGATTCATAGAGATACGATTCCGTTAGAGTTGAATCAAAAAGAGATACGTCGCCGCGATAATCGAAATAGCGAGATGGTAATCTACGGTCATTATCCATTGATGACGACGGCAGGTTGTGTACACAAAAATACAGCTTCTTGTGATAAGAAATCTGGCATTACATATTTAAAAGATAGATATAATGTGTTGTTCCCGGTGAAGAATTATTGTAAGGACTGTTATAATATCGTGTACAATTCTGTTCCAGTACTTTTATTTGGAGAAATCAATCGTTTGAAGGAATATGGAATTCGAAATTTCCGATTGGATTTTACCATTGAGTCTGGGAAAGAAGTAGATAATATCCTGAATCTTTATAGTGGAGGAAAGGGCTGTTCCATTGAATATACCAATGGACATTATAAAAGAGGAGTAGAGTAATATGGCTTCTATTATAATTCAGGTTTCGAAATATATAATCCTGTTTTTGTTTTTGGGATATATATTTGGTGCCTTTTATGTTTTTCGATATGGAAAGCAACCAGAAAAACAAAAAATAATATATAACATACAAAAAGTGTTCTTGTTTGCGATTCATGGTTTGGGATACTTGTGTTTGTATTTGCAGGATAATAATACAGAGCTGGTTGGATTTTATCTCATGCAGGTGGTTCTGCTGTGTATCATTTTTATGTTCTACCATTTTATGTATAAGCGGTGCTCTGTATTATTACTCAACAATATGTGTATGTTGCTCGTGATTGGGATGATTATGCAGACGAGATTATCGTTTGATAAAGCTTTTCGACAGTTTGTTTTTATTGCTATTGGTTCTGTCATCATGCTGATTATTCCGCTGTTTCTGCAAAAAGGATCTTTGTTCCGTAAGTTTACTGCGCTGTATTTTGGTGTAGGTGTGACATTGCTTGCGGTTGTGGTGGCGATTGGTTCTACCAGTTATGGTGCCAAATTAACGATTTCGATTGGTGGTTTTTCATTCCAGCCATCTGAATTTGTCAAAATTCTATTTGTGTTCTTTGTGGCTGCTATGCTATATAAGGGTGCAGATTTTAAAAGGGTATTATTGACGAGCTGTTTATCCGCGGTATATGTACTTTTATTGGTAGCCTCTAAGGATTTAGGTGGAGCATTGCTGTATTTCATGGCATATTTGATTATGATATACGTTGCTTCTAAAAAGGTGGTTTATTTAGGTGCAGGGTTTGCAGGAATAGCAGTGGCTTGTGTTGCAGGATATCATTTGTTTTCTCACGTACAGACGCGCTTTTTTGTATGGATGAATCCGACTGCAGATATTGACAACAAAGGTTATCAGATTTGCCAGTCGTTGTTTGGAATTGGTACTGGTGGCTGGTTTGGTCTTGGAATTGGGGAAGGAATTCCGAAGAAAATTCCGATTGTAGATAAAGACTTTGTTTTTTCTGCAATTTCAGAGGAGTTTGGCGCGATATTTGCGATTGGTTTGATTTTGTTATGTGTTAGTTGTTTCGTCATGATTATCCATGTGTCGATGCAGATGAAGGATAAGTTTTACAAGCTGGTTGCAGTTGGTCTGGCAGTTTTATATGCGACACAGGTGATTTTGACCATTGGAGGAGCGATTAAATTTATTCCATCTACAGGTGTGACTTTGCCATTGGTAAGCTACGGCGGTAGTAGCATGCTATCTACTTTAATCGTGTTTGGTATTGTGCAGGGTCTTTATATGCGTAAAGCAGCGGCACAGGCAAATGAAGGGAAGCGCAAGAAAGAAGAGAAAAAAGCAAATAAGAAAACGACCAAAAAGGAAAGCGACCGAGAATATCATGTGGTTACCTATCTTTTCTTAACAATTTTCTTGGCGATGATTGCATATTTTGTGTACTTCTTAGCAGTAGAAAGTGAAGAATTTATCAATAATGAATACAACGGTTTGCAGACCTTGTTCGAAAAAGATGTGATAAAAGGAGAAATTGTTACTTCGGATGGATATGTGATTGCGGAGACGGTAACGGACGAGGAAGGAAATACTTCTCGAAATTATCCGTATGGATCTATGTTTGCACATGCGACAGGATATTCATCCAACGTTCGAACGGGTTTAGAAAAACAGTTGAATTTCACATTGCTTCGTTCACACACATATTTTGTAGAACAGCTCATGTGTGATTTGACGAATGAAAAGAAGATTGGAGACCGTGTCATTTCTACGCTTCGTTATGATTTGCAGGAGGCTGCATATCAAGCATTAGGGAATTATGATGGTGCAGTCATTGTGATGGAGCCATCGACTGGAAAAATCCTTGCTATGGTTTCTAAACCGACCTACAATCCGAATACGATAGAGGAAGATTGGGAAAGTTTACAGGAAGGCTCAGCACTTTATAATCGCGCGACACAGGGACAATATACTCCGGGTTCGATATTTAAGATGATGACTTTACTGGCGTATATGGAAAGTAATCCAAATGCGTATTCTGATTATAGTTATGAATGTACAGGGGAAATTACGATAAATAATAAAACGATTCATTGTGCTTCGAATAAGGCACATGGAATCGTAGATTTGAAGACATCATTTGCGAAGTCTTGTAACACATCATTTGTGAATATGATGCAGAATGTTGATGAAGAAGTAATGCAGAAGCTTTGTGATTCCTTGCTTTTTAATCAGAATTTGCCGATTGCCTTTGAATCATCTAAGAGCAATTTTGCTCTTTCAGAGTTGGATGATTATGCCTTGAAAATGGATACTGCCATTGGACAGGGGAAAACAGTTGTTTCGCCGCTTCACATGGCGATGTTTGCAAGTGCAGTATGTAATGATGGCATTGCAATGCGTCCAACAATGGTAGAAAAAGTAGAGAATTACAAAGGTATTCTTGTAGAAGAAACCAAGGAAAAAGAATATAAGGCTTTATTTAGTGAAACACAGGTAAGTATTCTGTCTGACTATATGCGAGAAACAGTGGAAGCTGGTACTGCATCAAGGCTGTTCAAGGATGCATATACGGCGTATGGTAAAACCGGTACGGCTCAGACAACCAATGATTTAGACGAAACCAATGCTTGGTTTATAGGATATGCAGAAAAAGACGGAAAAGAAATTGCAATTGCAGTTGTCGTGGAAGATTCTGGAACAGGAAGTGCTTATGCAGTTCCAATTGCAGAAAAAATCTTCGATTTATATTTCAAATAGTTTTTGATTTTGTTGCATATATGAGAAAAAAGGGGTATACTGTGTATAGTTTTTGAGACACCAACACGTAGGAGGTATTGCAATGATCGAGGCAACGAGTTGTGGCGGTGTAGTAATTTATCGTGGTAAGATTTTGCTCTTATATAAGAATTATAAGAACAAATACGAAGGTTGGGTTCTTCCGAAGGGCACTGTAGAGCCAGGGGAGGAATACAAGGATACGGCACTCCGTGAGGTGAAAGAGGAAACGGGTGCTGATGCAACAATTATCCGATACATAGGTAAAAGCCAGTATACCTTTACTGTACCAGAAGATACCGTCGAAAAAGAGGTTCATTGGTATTTGATGATGGGCGACAGCTATTATAGCAAACCACAGAAGGAAGAGTATTTTGTAGATTCTGGGTTCTATAAGTATCATGAGGCATATCATTTGCTGAAATTTACCAATGAGAAACAGATTTTAGAGAAAGCGTATAACGAATATCTGGATCTGAAGAAGAGTAACCTTTGGGGGACTCATAAATATTATTAATGTGTAAATTGTGAGAAAAGTGCCACCATAGTTAGGTGGCATATTTCTTACATATAAAGAGGTTGGACTTAAATGCAGTTTATGGGAAGTCTTTATGTAGGAGAGTCACTTTCTTCTACAGAATACAAAATTGTAGAAAAAGTTCATAGAGGACAAGTCGTTCAGAATTTGTATTTGATTGTATTTTCCACAAATCCAGATAATATGCTGGATTTAATTCCCGAATGGGAAGTGATGCAGAAACACTATCCGAAAGAAATGCTTAAAATAGTCGGTATTGCAAATGGTAAAAAAGAAGCGATTCGATTAGTACAAAGCATAATAAAGGAGTCCTTACAGGAAACGGGCAGTGCAGATGTAAGAGAATATCTCAAACAGAAATGGGAGGGACAAGCATGCAGATAGTTCTTTCTATTTTACAGTTTTTGGGCTGGTTATTACTGGCTGCACTCATTGTGGTGGTTTTCGTATTGTTGATTCTTCTGTTTTGTCCGGTGCGATATCTGGTGGATATTCATTGGCTAGAGGAGCAATGGGCGAAGTTTCGTGTGCATTGGCTGTTCCATTTGATTCGGGCAAAGGTTTCGTATGGCGATGACCTGATTTATGGTGAAATACATCTGTTTTGGAAAAAGATTTCCTTTTCTTTTGATTTGACAGAAAAGAAGGAAAAAGAGGATGTTGTAAAAGAAGAGAAGTCAAAGGAAGCGAAAGAAACGACAGATGAGAGTATCATTTCTAAAATAAAGGGAATGATAGAACGTATAAAAGAAGCATATCCGAAGTTGAAGAAAATTCTTACAGATGAGAAAAATAAAGAAGCAGTAGGACATTTGAAGGATGAAATTATTTATCTTCTCAAGGTTCTGCTTCCAAAGAAATCCAAGGTGGATGCTGTGTTTTCGACAGGTTCACCGGATACGACAGGGCAGGCATTTGGTGTGCTGGCGTGTTTTCCGGCGATGTATCACAAGGATTGGAAGCTGATTCCGGATTTTGAATCGGATGAGATGTATTTCAAAGGAACCTTTTGGGGAAAAGGTCGAATCTATGGATGTGAAATTGTTGGTATAATTTTGCGAATACTATTTGATAAGAATTGCAGAAGATTGTATACTATTATCAATAGATTTATAAAATGGTTGAAAAAGAGCGAAAAAGCGGAGGGCAATATAAATGGATAAATTAAATACAACAGTAGAATCATTATTTAAAGGAATGGAAAGTTTCGTTAGCACGAAAACCGTTGTGGGAGAACCAACACAGATTGGCGATACCATCATCGTTCCATTGGCAGATGTTTCTTTCGGTGTAGCGGCAGGTGCCGTATCCGAAGCAAATAAAAACAACGGCATGGGCGGCATGGGTGGAAAAGTGACTCCTAGTGCAGTTTTAGTTATCAAAAACGATTCTACAAGACTTATCAATATCAAGAATCAGGATGCTATCACCAAAATTCTCGATATGGTTCCAGATTTACTTGACCGCTTTGTGCCTGCAAAGAACGATGCTGATGTTACAGTTGTAGTAGAAGAGGACGAAATCTAATATTATTGAAAAAAATTAATTTTGTGCTTGCAATATGTATTGCTTTCTGTTAGAATATCTATGTTGTGAGCTCGAAACACTATTTGGGCTTAGTGAATTTGCAAGGAGGTGCAATTAAAATGGCAAAATGTGCAGTATGTGAAAAAGGCGTTCATTTCGGAATCGCAGTTAGTCACTCTCATAGAAGATCTAATAAAATCTGGAAATCTAACATTAAACGTGTTAATTGTAAAGTAAACGGAGTACCAAAGAAATTATATGTTTGTGCTTCTTGCTTAAGATCTGGCCGTGTTGAACGTGCTTAATTAATGTTGAACTTTGAAGAACTGTCGTATGACAGTTCTTTTTTGTTGTAGTTTTCTGGAAAAGTTTGTATAAAATCAAATACAGTGTTTGCTTTTTCGGGAGAATAAGGTATAATAATACATATCTATGTCATAATTATTTATGGAGGTTACAATTATGAAAGGCCAAATGGAAAACCAATATGGTACAGTTTTGATTGATGAAAATGTAATTGCAACTTATGCAGGTTCAGTTGCTGTAGAATGCTTCGGTATTGTAGGTATGGCTGCAGTAAATGTTAAGGATGGACTTGTTAAATTATTAAAGAAAGAACACATTACACACGGTATCGAAGTGACTGTAGGTGCACATAACGAAATCACAATTGATTTCCATGTTATTATTGCTTATGGTGTAGGTATCACAACAGTTTGTGACAACTTAATCGAAACCGTTAGATACAAAGTAGAACAGTTCACTGGTATGAAGGTCGGCAAGATCAATATCCATGTTGAAGGCGTGCGCGTAATTGACTAAGGAGGATGTCGAAGTGAAGATTACTAGTATTAATTCAAGTAAATTAGCGAAAATGTTCCTTGCTGGTGCAGCGAACCTTGATGCAAAAAAAGAATGGATTAACGAATTAAACGTATTCCCTGTTCCAGACGGTGATACAGGTACAAATATGACTATGACAATTATGTCAGCAGCGAGAGAAGTTAGTGGTCTTGGCGAAAATCCAGAGATGAAAGTGCTTGCAAAAGCGATTTCTTCTGGCTCTCTTCGTGGTGCAAGAGGTAACTCTGGTGTTATCCTTTCTCAGTTGTTTAGAGGCTTCTGCAAGGTTGTAGGCGAATATGATGAAGTAGACGTATGTGTACTTTGCGACGCAATGCAGAAAGCAGTAGAAACCGCTTACAAAGCAGTTATGAAACCAAAGGAAGGTACCATTCTTACTGTTGCAAAAGGTGCTGCAGATAAAGCATTAGAATTAGTAGATGAAACAGATGACTTGGTATATTTCTGTGACGAAGTAATCAAACATGCAGACTATGTGCTTAGCCAGACTCCAGAAATGCTTCCTGTTTTGAAACAGGCTGGCGTTGTTGACTCAGGCGGACAGGGTCTTATGCAGGTATTAAAGGGAGCATACGATGCTTTGCTTGGTAAAGAAGTAGATTATTCTATCGATGTACCTGCGGCTGGTAGCAGCTTCGTTAAAATTTCTGCTGAAACAGAAGCAGAAATCAAATTTGGATACTGTACAGAGTTTATTATCGTTTTGAATAAACCTATGACAGATAAAGAAGAATTAGACTTCAAGGCATTCTTGGAATCCATCGGTGATTCCATCGTAGTGGTAGCGGACGATGAGGTTACAAAGACTCACGTACATACCAATGATCCAGGTCTTGCCATCCAGAGAGCTCTTACTTATGGTTCTCTTAGCAAGATTAAGATTGACAATATGCGTGAAGAACATGAAGAAAAACTCATCAAAGAAGCTGAACAGCAGGCACTCGCTGCTGCAGAAGCTAAGGCTTCCGAACCACGTAAAGGAATGGGCTTCGTAGCAGTTTCTATTGGTGAAGGTATGAACGAAATCTTCCGTGGACTTGGGGTTGACTACATCATCGAAGGTGGTCAGACCATGAACCCAAGTACAGAAGATATGCTCAATGCAATCGAAAATGTAAATGCTGATACAGTATTTATTTTACCAAACAATAGCAATATTATCATGGCTGCAAACCAGGCTGCATCTATTGTAGATGATAAAGAAATCATCGTTATCCCTACAAAGACAGTTCCACAGGGAATTACAGCAGTTATCAATTTCTTGCCAGATGTTTCTGCAGAAGAAAATCAGGAAGCTATGGTAGAAGCTATCTCTACTGTTAAGACAGGACAGGTAACATACGCTGTTCGTGATACAGAAATTGATGGTTTTGAAATTAAAGAAAATGACTACATGGGTATCGGCGACAAATCTATCCTTGCTGTTGGTACAGATATGAACACTGTAACACTTCAGATGCTTGATAGAATGATTGATGAAGATACAGAAATGGTAAGCATTTACTTTGGTAGCGAATCTTCTGAAGATGATGCTGCAGTTATCGCAGAAGCAATCGAAGAAAAATATCCAGATGTTGATGTAGAAATCAACGATGGTGGACAGCCAATTTACTATTATGTTATTTCGGTTGAATAATTTATAGGTTTTACTAAATAATACGAACTCCCACAATAAATACAATTTATCGCTGTATTGGCGTAAGGCTTCTAAATTGTATTTATTGTGGGAGTTCTTACTTTATGGTAAAATATAAATTATTCAAGAAATGACATAATGGTAGAGTGTGATTTATTTAAGAAATGACGCGCGGAGAGGCTTTTATAGACTTTTGAGATGTTGACCGCGCGTGATATTTGAGTCGTGGGTATATATAGAAAAGGATGGTTAAAATGGAAGTCAAATGTGTATGGGAGCATAATGGAGAAGATAGTTTGCTCTATGTAGAAAATTATACAGGTGCGTATACTCGTGGAGAATCTCTCGAAGTAGCCAAAGATAAAATGTCAGCTGAAATACAGTCGTATTTGAATTGGTTAGGAGAATCTGTTTCAGAAGATATTGATATAGTAATAACACAGGAAAAAGTATCTGACCTAGAAATCAAGGATGCAGATAGTGATGTACTATTTGATACAGAGCAAAATGCTTTGACTTTGGCGGAATACACAAGATTAAAAGAATTAGCTTTAAAATCAGCAGAGGATTTTCATAAATTATATCAATCCATTCCGAATAAGAACAAAAGTGACTTGCCAGTTAGAAAGACATTTTATGGTCAAGTGCCTCGAACCGCAGAAGAAATGTATCAGCATACAAAGAATGTAAACAGCTATTATTTTGCAGAGATTGGTGTTGAGGCGGATAATGAAGGAACGATTTTGGAATGTCGCAAGCGAGGATTTGAGTTATTAGAACAGAAGGAAAACTTCTTGGAGAATCCAGTGATAGAAGGAAGTTATGGTGAGTTATGGTCGATTCGTAAAATGCTGCGTCGATTCATTTGGCATGATAGAATTCATGCGAAAGCGATGTGGAGGATGGCAAAGCGGACATTTTCGGAATGTGAGATAGCGGACATATTTTTCTTGGAAGAAGATAAGAAATGTATAAATACGAATATGAAACAGTAAGTTGTACTTTGGGAGGGTGGGGCCCTCTTTCAGGAAATGATTATCTAATTGGGGATTATCGTTCCATAATTGATAAAAGAGCTAGAAATGGATGGCGATATGTGGGCTATGTTCCAACAACACAACGTGGAACTGGACATATACAGGAAATGGATTTGATTTTTGAAAAGGAAATTTAATATGCAATATAGAATCATGCAGGAATCCGACATTAAAAAAGTGATTCCGTTATACATAGATTATTACAACAATCATGAAGATGGCGAATGGACGGAAGAATCAACCTACAAAAGAATTCATCAGGTATGGAGCCGAGAGGACTCGCTTTGTTTGATTGCTGAAAAAGAAAATATAATTGTAGGTTTTGCTATAGGATATTTCGAACAGTATGATGATATCCAAGCGTATGACCTAGTAGAAATTGTAATTGAGAGTGAATGGCAGAATAAAGGGCTAGGCACAGAGTTTATGCAGGAACTTGAGTTACAAGTAAAGCAAAAAGGTGGAGCAATGATTCAGTTGCAGGCAGTGAATGATGAGATGCATGAGCGATTTTATGGGAAGTTGGAGTACAAGGATTGTACGAATTTGAAGATTAAAGCGAAGTGGTTGTAAGGAATATAGATAAATGTTTGAATTAGTAACAGAGAAAAACGTAGATATTGCGGCGGAAATCCATTCCCTTTCATGGAAAGAATCACATCGAAGTTTTTGTTCGGAAGAATTTGTACAAGGACACACAATAGAGCGACAGAAGCAGTATATACAAAATGAAATAGAAAATGGAAAAACATTTTATATGCTAATAGAAGATGGAGCGAAGGGAATTGTTTCTGTAAAAGATAATTTGATTGAAAATTTATATGTTTCACCATCTGAACAGCATAAAGGACATGGAACACGGTTGATAAAATATGCAGAGCTGATGTGTAAAGGGATTACGATATTGTGGATTTTAAGTAATAATGAAGTAGCAAGCAATTTTTATAAGAAGAATGGTTATAATTTTACGGGAAATAGGAAATTTTTGAATAATAATCTATTTGAATTAGAAATGCAACATGAAATGGATAATTGGTTCACGGTGGAAATGCTAGATGAGACAACTTACGTCATTAGTGAATACAAGCATAGTGAAGAAACACATTGTTATTTGTTATTAGGTAAAGAGAAGGCACTTTTAATTGATACGGGATTAGGTGTTGCGAATATAAAAGAAGTAGTAGACAAGATTACGTCGTTGCCTATTATGGTAGTGACAACGCATGGGCATTGGGATCATATTGGAGGACATAGATTTTTTGAGGAGTTCGCTGTTCATGAAGAGGAAAAAGAATGGATCATGGACAAGTTTCCGTTGCCATTATCTGTTGTAAAACAGAATCTTTTAGATGGAAATTGTGATTTCCCCAAATCGTTTGATATTGAAGATTATAATATTTTCAGTGGTATTCCACAGCAGATATTACAAGATGGAGATGAAATTGATTTAGGGAATCGTAAGGTTGAAGTACTACATACACCAGGGCATTCGCCGGGACATTGTTGCTTTTATGAAGCAGAAAAAGGCTACTTATATTCTGGCGATTTAATTTATAAAGGTTGTTTGGATATGTTTTATCCTACGACAAATCCCGAGTTGTTTGCGCAATCTATTGAGCGCGTAAGCAAATTTGAAGTCAAAAGAATTTTGCCAGGTCACCACAGTTTAGATGTTCCAGTAGAAATTATTTTAAATATCAAGAATGCTTTTTTAAGTTTAAAGAAGGATGGGGATTTAGAACAAGGAAAGGGGATATTTGAATTTGGAGAATTTCAGATTCATTTGTAAGAGAGGATGATGAATATAGTTATACCTAAATTAGAGGAGGTCCAAGCCTGTGCAAAGGTATATGTAAATGCCTACCAAACCGAGCCTTGGAATGAAGAATACGAGATATCAGAAGTCGAAAAATATATTTCAAGCTATCTTAATTCAGATACCAAGGTTTGCTTTGCATTGCAAGATGGAGATGTCATAAAGGGTGTTGCTCTCGGTTTTATCGTTCCAAGCATTTCAGATCCATACCTTAGATTAGAGGACATTTGCATAGATTCTACAGAGCAAAGAAAAGGATATGGGAGTGCTTTTATGGAATTATTATCTATAGAAGCCACAAAATTAGGTTGTGATTCGATAATTTTAGGAACACAAAAGGATTTTCCATCGCATAATTTTTATTTAAAGAATGGGTTTCGAGAGGTGGAGTCGGTATTGTTGTATAAGGACGATATTATAAATGAAAGATGAGGTATAGTTATGGCAGAAAAAATAAGATGCAGTAATTGTGGAAACGAAATAGAGAAGAACGAAGAATTCTGCTATTTTTGCGGTGAAGAATTAGAGGGAATAGAAGTTTTAGAGGAAAATTTTGTCGATAGTATTTCATGTCCATTTTGTGGTAGCAATAATTTAAAAAAAGGTGTTGTTGAGACGAAAGATATTGGGAGTCTTACACAGTTTTCCACACTGGCGACTTGGTATCCAGAAGATGAAAAAGGTAAAATTTTTAAGACTGGAATGGTTGAGTTATATTTAAAAGCAGATGGATATTATTGTAAAAATTGTAATAAAGTAATAGCTATATTTGATGAAAAGTTAAATAATTGGTAGTGATGGAGAAAACAAATGATTTTACACACAGAACGTCTAACTCTTCGTCCATGGACAGAGGAAGATGCAGAAGACTTATTTAAATATGCAAAAGATTCAGATGTGGGACCAATTGCAGGCTGGCCTCCACACAAGGATGTAGAGGAAAGTCGAAATGTTATTCAAAATGTATTAGCAGTTGAAGAATGCTATGCAATTTGTGAAAAGGGAAGTAATCGAGCGATTGGTTCGATTGCATTGAAACTGAACGGTCATACCGATATGACGGAACGTGATGATGAATGTGAGCTTGGATATTGGCTTGGCAAGCCTTATTGGGGAAGAGGTTACATGCCAGAGGCTGCGAAAGAAATCCTTCGTCGTGCCTTTGAAGATTTGGGGATGACTACGATTTGGTGTGGTTATTATGATGGTAATAGTAAATCTAGGAGAGTACAAGAAAAGGTTGGATTCGTATTTCATCATACTTGTAATGATGTGCCAGTGCCTCTTATGAACGAGATAAGAGTGGGGCATACCAATTTTATGACGAAAGAGCATTGGGAGAAAGTATACAATTCATAGTTGAATTATTGCAATGAATATGTTAATCTTTAATCATAGAACAGGTGTTCGAAAAAGTTGTGGCTAAAGTCTCAAGGAGAAGTTTTATGAAAAAAGAAAACATTGTAACAGAAATGAATGTAAATAACAATAAAGTTAGTATTATGCGAGTGAATAATATTGACTATATATCAATTACTGATTTAGCAAAGTATGCAAATGCAGAGGATCCATCAGGGGTAATAAGAAATTGGATGTCAAATCAAAATTCCTTTGCATTTTATTCTTTATGGGAAGAAATTAATAATCCAAATTTTAATTCCGTGGAATCACACGGAATTAAAACAAATGAGGTGCCATATAATCGATTTACAATGACTCCAAATCGTTGGAAGAAGGAGTTTAATGCAATTGGGATTGTTCCGAGTAGCGGAAGATATAGTAAGGGTACTTATGCACATCCTGACATTGCTTTTGAGTTTGCTAGTTGGTTATCTCCAGAATTCAAATTGTACTTAATAACAGAGTTTCAAAGGCTTAAAGCAAATGAAGCATATCAAAATAAAATTGAATGGCATGCTAATAGAACTTTGGCCAAAGCTAATTATTTAATACATACAGATGCAATTAAGAATTATATTGTTCCAGAACTTTCAGAACAGCAAAAGAAGTTTGTCTATGCAGAAGAGGCAGATGTTCTAAATGTAGCTTTATTTGGAATGACTGCAAAAGAGTGGAGAGTGAAAAATCCTAAATTGGCGAAAGAGGGTAATATTAGGGATTTTACAGATATATTGCATTTAATTATATTAAACAATCTAGAAAATATTAATGCAGAATTAATAGAAATGGGAATAAGTCAACAAGATAGACTTGTGCAATTAAATCGCTCGGTAAAAAAACAAATTGAGTTACTTCAGTATAATGAAAATATAAAGCAATTGGAAGAGACTGTATAAGTAAACCAACGGTTTATCCGTTTAAACTAAAGGTCGGTTGAGTAGCGGATGCACACGGATTATGATGCAATTATCAAAAGACAAAGGAGCGACGAGCGATGAAGAAAACATTAGGCATGATGATTGCGGAACTTAGAAAAGAAAAAGGTATGACACAGCTTGAATTAGCAGAGAAGATGGGAGTAACGGATAAGGCGGTTTCGAAATGGGAACGCGATTTGTCTTGTCCGGATATCAATTCTTTGCCAAATCTTGCAGAAATTCTTGGCGTGACTGTAGACGAATTGATGCAGATTAAGCGTGAAGCAGAAAATCCAAAGCAGTCTCCAAAGGAAATTGTACAGACTGTATTAAAGGCTGTGCCACTTGCAATGGGTGTTGCGGTGGTGGTATTGTCCGTTTTGGATGAACTACCAATTCAAAGTGGGTTTATTATGCTGGGGATTGGGATGTTTTGTGCAGGGCTGGCACTGATGAATGAGAAGAAATAAACTGGCTATAGAACGAAGTATGAGCCTTGTGAACAACTTAATGATTTAGGAAATACAATAGGTAACTAATATGGCATTATTTTATTTAATCCGACATGGCGAACCAGATTATGATGCGGTTGCAAAGCTTGGTTTTTATGGTTTTGGAAGAAGTTTTGCACCTTTAACGGAACAGGGGATAAAACAAATTGAAGAAACTGCAAAAGATATACGATTGCAAGAGGCGGAATTGATTATTTGTTCTCCATATACTAGGGCGTTACAAAGTGCGGCGATAATTGCAAAAGAGATTGGAAAAGAAATTGTTGTAGAACCAGAGCTACATGAATGGATGATTGATAAGACGAATTCTATTAGAGACTCTGAAGATGTTGCTAGACTAGGAAAAGAGTTCCAAGATTACAAAGGGGAATATCCAGAAGGAAAAGAAATGAAATGGGAAACACTAGAGTCTATGCGAACTCGAATGAAACGTGTTGCAGATAAATATGCAGACTATAATAAGGTGATTATTGTAGGGCATGGAATGGCTTTCCGTACTTTAAAGTATTTTGAAAATATTAGACCAGGTGAAGTCGTGGAATGTGTCTATGAAAGAGGACAGGCAGATTGCGAATACGCATTTAGTAAAGGGATAAAATTTAAGTAATAGTAGGTAAAATATGAAAATTAGATTTATAGAAACCGCAGAAGAAAAAGAAACCATTTCTCGTACAATATTAACCCAACTTCCAGAATGGTTTGGGCTTCCAGAGAGCACGAACGAATACATTCATAACAGTAAAACTATGCCATTTTGGACGTGTTTTGATGAGAATAAGCCAATTGGATTTGTGGCGTTAAAGGAGACAAGCGAAGTTACCGCAGAAATATATGTGATGGGTGTTTTAAAGGAATATCATAGAATGGGGATTGGACGACTTTTGTATGAAGCTTTTGAGCAGTACGCAAAAGAACAAGGATATGAGTTTGTTCAGGTGAAGACTGTGAAAAAGGGACATTACAAAGAGTATGATATTACAAATGCCTTTTATGAGAAATTGGGATTTAAGGAATTGGAATGTTTTCCTACACTATGGGATGAATGGAATCCATGTCAGATATATGTGAAGTATATAGGAGATAATGTTTAGATGAATAAAGAAACATTTGCTATGATTGAAAATTATATGATTTCCTGCATGAATGATAGTGCACATGATAAAGAACATATTTATCGTGTGTTATATAATGCTTTAAGAATTGCAAAGACAGAAGAAAATATTAACTATGATATATTAATTTCAGCATGTTTGTTACATGATATATCGAAAATCAAATCCACCTCAAAGTATAGAAGCAAAGATTTTGTTTGATGCGGACAAATTAGATGCGGCAGGTGCAATGGGAATTGCAAGGACATTGATTTATATAAGTATAAATTAGAAAAAATTTATACGAATTTTTATACAGAAGAAGGAATGAAGATGGCATTAGAACGGCAAAAATCTGCGATTGATTTTTACGATAGTTTATTTGGTGAAGTAAGAACAACTTATGAAGCAGGACAAGAGGAATTAGAGGAATTGTTAAAAATATGATAGATATAAATATAGAAACGCAAAGGCTTCTAATTAGAAATTTCAAACGAGATGACGCAAAAGCTTTATATGAAATATTAGGCGATGATGTTGTCATGAAATATTCTGAAAAAGCTTATAGTTTTGAAAAGACAGTAGAATTTTTGAATGACTTTTGTATCAAGAAAAATGGCGCATTGGCTGTAATACACAAAGAAAGTTTAAAAGTGATTGGATATGTTTTATTCCATGAAACAGATGAGAAAGTATACGAAATTGGTTGGTTTTTCAATAAAAATTGTTGGGGAAAAGGGTATGCGTTTGAATCTTGTAAAGCACTGGTGGATTATGCGTTTGAGAGTTTAAATGTACACAAGATTTTTGCAGAAACAATTGATGCTGTAAAATCAATTAATCTGATGAAAAAACTTGGAATGAAATTAGAAGGTGTTCAAAGAAGTCAAACGAGAGATAATT
Source organism: Agathobacter sp. (assembly GCA_017409825.1). Lineage (GTDB taxonomy): Bacteria > Bacillota > Clostridia > Lachnospirales > Lachnospiraceae > Roseburia. Next base: position 153,303 of record JAFQRZ010000024.1, read on the forward strand.
CAGGTAATTGGGTCGATTTGTATTTATATGGCATTTTAAAAGAAGATTTTGGAGAATACAAACTAGTAAGTAGCAGAAAGAGGAAATTATGAACCTTGCATCATCCATCAAAAATATAAAAGGTGTCGGCGATAAAACTGCCCAGACCTTTGAAAAATTGAATATTTTTACAGTCGAAGATGTACTGTTTCATTTTCCTAGAAACTATTTTCGATATCCAGAAGCGATTACGGTTGAAGAAATAACGACCTTGCAGGAGACCAGCATGGCGATTCGTGCAGTGGTAAAGAAAGGCCCTGCGAGCCGCAATGGTCGTAATATGAACATTACGACACTTACGATTGGAGAAGTGCCAAAGAAGCTGGAATTGGTGTGGTTTCGTTCGCCTTATATCAAGAATCAGATTCAGCCAGGAAAAGAGTATGTTTTCTTTGGGAAAATGGTTGTAAAAAATAAGCGTTGGGTGATGGAGCAGCCTACAATTTATGTTCCAGAGAAGTATGCAGATATTGCTGGAATGCTTCAGCCTGTCTATGCGTTGACGGCTGGAGTAACCAATAACTTACTGATTAAAACGGTAAAAACAGTACTTAGTGAGTTTGATTTAATTGCGGATTATTTGCCGATAGAAGTTCGTAAACGATATGGTTTATGTGAATATAATTATGCCTTAAAGCAAATTCATTTTCCAGATACGATGGAAAGCTTGATTGAGGCGAGACGGTGCCTGGTTTTTCATGAATTTTTTATCTTTATTATGGGAATCCAGTATCAGAAGGAAAAGAAAACGAAAGATCCAAATGGTTTTTCTTTTGTAAAGGATTCCTTTGTGGAGGACTGCATTAAGCAGTTGCCGTATCCTTTGACCAATGCACAGAAAAAGGCGTTGGGAGAGATTCAAAATGACATGGATAGTCCATTTGTAATGCAGCGACTGGTGCAGGGGGATGTCGGTTCTGGTAAGACAATTGTTGCATTCCTTGCGATGGCTCGATGTGCACACAGTGGCTATCAGTCTGCGATTATGGCACCGACGGAGGTGCTTGCAAGACAGCATTATGAGACGTATACAAAGCTTTGTCAGGATTTTGGACTGGATTTCCCTGTGGTGCTTTTGACAGGTGCTATGAAAGCGAAAGAGAAGCGAGAGGCTTATACAAAGCTGGAAGCTTGTCCGAATGCTTTGGTGGTCGGAACACATGCTTTAATTCAGGAAAAGGCGGTATATTCGAATTTGGCTTTGGTTATCACTGACGAACAGCATCGTTTTGGGGTAAAACAACGTGACGTATTTATGGAAAAAGGAAAGATGCCGCATGTTTTAGTTATGAGTGCGACTCCGATTCCACGTACACTTGCAATTATTATCTATGGAGATATGGATATTTCCGTTATCGATGAGGTGCCAGCGAAGCGCTTGCCTATCAAAAACTGTGTGGTGGATATCGGTTATAGACCGAAAGCGTATGATTTTATCATAAATCAGGTGAATGAAGGGCATCAAGCGTATGTCATTTGTCCATTGGTTGAAGATACCGAAAATATGGAAGGAAAAAATGCAACGGATTATTCCAAGAAATTAGCAGAAATTTTACCGCCTTATATACAGGTTGGGCTTTTGCATGGTAAAATGAAAAATGATAAGAAAAACGAAGTCATGGAAGCCTTTGCAAGAAATGAAATTCAGGTGCTCGTTTCAACCACGGTTGTTGAAGTAGGGGTAAATGTGCCAAATGCGACAGTTATGATGATTGAAAACGCAGATAGATTTGGACTAGCACAGTTGCACCAGCTACGTGGCCGTGTTGGACGTGGTGATGCACAGTCGTATTGTATAATGATTAATACGTCGAATTCGAAAAATGCCAAAAAAAGATTGGAAATATTGAATAAATCGAATGATGGTTTCTTTATTGCAAGCGAAGATTTAAAGCTGCGCGGACCAGGGGATTTCTTTGGCATTCGTCAGAGCGGCGATTTGGCATTTGATATTGGTGATATTTATCAGGATGCTACAGAATTACAGGATGCAGCGGAGAGCGTGAAAGCGATTTTGGAGGCAGATCCTGAGCTTGAAAAAGAAGAACATGGTGCATTAGGACGTGAAATGCAGCGATTTGTGGATGAACAAATGCGAAATATGACGTTATAAGAGAGGGAATGAAGATGTTGAAAAAAGGAATGGTAAAGAAACTTACATGGTTTTTGTGCATGGTGTTGTTGGTATCTTTGTTGGCTTCTTGTGGTACAAAAGAAAATCCAAAAGAAGAGAATAAGAATCCGATAACGAGTGAAAAGGAAAATATTGGTATCGTTGATACTGAAACAGAGAATGAAAATTCACAAGGAGAAGCTTCAGAGATAGAATCTGAGAAACCAAGTGAATCGCAGAAACCAAGCGAGTCGCAAAAACCAAGTGAATCTGAGAAACCAAGTGAATCGCAAAAACCAAGTGAATCTGAGAAACCAAGTGAATCGCAGAAACCAAGTGAATCGCAGAAACCAAGTGAATCGCAGAAACCTAGCGAGTCGCAGAACCCAAGTGAATCGCAAAAGCCAAGTGATACAGAGGCGGACGTTCCTTCTACTCCAACGAAGCCGGAAGCAACGATTCCTTCGACTGCACCAGGCTGGAGTGCAGTTCCTAGTTTTAAAGGCTCCACATTGACAGAAGAGCAGATGGCAGCAAAAATAGTAGAATGTATTATTAGTTCTTCCATGAATGATTTTCAAAAGGCATTGGAAATTCATGACTGGTTAATTTTTAACGTGGATTATGACCAGACATATTCGAATTACCATGCTAAGAATGCATTTGTAGATAGAAGCTGCGTATGTCAGGGCTATGCAGAAGCATTTGAACTTATGGCAGAGGCTGCAGGCCTGAAAGCAACCTTCGTTTCTGGTGTCGCAACGAATAGCGAAGGACGAACAGAAAGTCATGCATGGAATCAGGTGAAAGTGAGTGGAAAATGGTACAATGTTGATGTAACCTGGGATGACCCTACGCATGCAGGAAAGAATCCAAGTGATCACACTGGAAATCGATATGATTATTTCTTGGTATCGAAGGCACAGCTGGAAAAAGACCATAGACCAGATAGCTATAATGAAGGTGAAAAATCTTGTTCTACAAATTATGACAGAGTAAGTGTTTTAAAAGCGGCTGCGAGTACTGGTAGATATGGAGATGTTGCAGTTGTAACAAATGTAAGCGAAGCGAATGCTGGAATAAAGAAATACATGGATCAGAATAAAAACACGATGCATTTGTGGGTTTATGATGCTTCTTTAACGATTGCAAACTCTTCGGCATACGTGCAAAATTTAGTAGCACAGGTACAGTATCCAATAAGTTTAAGTACATTTTATCCATCCGATAATGGTATTATCAAGTGCCCGATTGGAATTACACCTTCATCGGAATGGGATGCGATTCCAGTGGCTCATAATGCAGAAGAATTTTTGACGGAACTAAATAAAAAAGGGGATGCTGGAATAAAGAGTTTTACATTAAGATATGAATCTACCAATGGTCAGCCTGTTTTACCTCAACCAGATAAGTATGGATATAGTGTGTCGTATTCTATGTATAACAATGGTAATTCATGGTTAATTAATGTAACGATACAATAATTAAAACAAGATTTAAAAAGGAGATAAATGTTTTGCATTTATCTCCTTTGGTGTTTTATAATTTTATTTTATTTATTTTAAAATGCAAGGATGTGTTTTTGATTACTTGGGCAATTCCTTGGTAGCTAGAAAGTAGAGTCATTAATAAAACAGAACCTAAATCAAGCCAATAATCACCAGTCATATCACTCATGATCCAACAAATGTGATTTGAAAGTGCAACAAGTAAAAACATCAAAACGATACAACTGATTGCACCACGTAGGTCGAATGTTTTTCCAAATTTCTCATAGCCTTTCATACATAATTTGCCAATAAGGAAACCAACAGCTCCTTTAATTATTCCCTGTTCATACATCACAAAGTAAAAGAGACAGCCAATAATTCCTCCGCCTAAGGCACCTAACATACCTTTCCAGTAGTTGCTTTTTTCACTAAGTACTTCGGCTTTTCTTTTATCTACAGCGGCTAAGTAGTCAGGAACACATTCATCACAAAGGATAAAATCTCTAGCATCTAGTTCAAGGCAAGTCATATTTCCGTCGTATTTCTTCCCACAATAACGACAGCAGCCATAATAATTAGCTGTTATTAAAGCGTCAATAAAAGTATCAATAGTACGATTGATGGTTTCTGTTTTTTGGTTTGCCCATAAAGGAGGTTTGATTGTAATAGAAACACTATAAGGAGTTGTTGTTACTAACAAAATATCTGAGTTTTTAAGTCGTTCTTGCTGTAAATGTTGAGTCAAAGCCTGATTATCTTCATCATAATCAGAAGTAGTATTAAATGTAATCGTAAATTCATCTTCGTTATTATCATGTGCAATAATAATTGGAAAACCTCGATATATCCCGATTGCATTTTCTTTTGAGGCCTTTAAATTTCCATCTAATAGTGTTTTTCTAAGAGTTGGTATTACCATGTGTTTTATCCCCCGTATATTATAAATTTAATGCCTTTAAAATTATAGCATTATTCATTTAACAATTCAATTTCCGTAATATCTGGTTCAATCACTAGTGAATAATTGGTATAATACACGACAAATCCAGGTGCAGCACCAGAAGGTTTTTTCAAATTCTTTTTCTGTAAATAATCAATTTCGATTTTTTCGTTGTCACGGCCTTTGGAGTAGTAGCCTGCTAATCGTCCAGCTTCTTCAAAGACTTTATCTGGTAATTCTTCATTATTCGCTTTTACGATAACATGAGAACCAGGCATACCCTTGGCGTGGAACCACCAATCATTTCCGGTTGCAACCTTAAAGGAAAGCTCATCATTCTGATAATTATTTTTCCCTACAAAGATATCATATCCCTCAGAAGAACGATAGTGGAATGGTTTGCTCTTGGATTTTTCTTTCTTTGCAGAACGATTTTTCTTGATAAAACCGTATTCCATTAATTCTTCTTTGATTTGAATTAAATCATCTGCAGAAACCGCGATATCTAATGCATTCTGTATAGATTCTAGATGTACAATTTGAGCATGTGTTTCTTCAATTAATCCTTCCAATGCTTCACTGGTACGTTTCAATTTACCATATTTCTCGAAATACTTCTTAGAATTATCCAAAGCAGAAAGGTCGGCATCCAATGGGATTTTAATCATAGCATTATTATCATAATAATTTTCTACTTCTGCAAATTTTGCACCAGGTGCAATCCCATAGCCATACGCCTGCAACAATTCACCGTAGAGTTTATATTTTTCTTTCTTTTCTGCATCTTTTTGCTGTTTTAACTGTAAATCGTATTTTTTTACATTTCGTTCCAAAGCAGTTGCAACGATTTTTCGTAAGTCTACCGATTTTTGACGGATGCGAGAGTAAACATTCTTCTCTGCATAGTAATTTTCCAAAACTTCCGAAATCGTATTAAATGGAGTCGATTCATAATGTGTATACATCGTCAGTGGAACAGAAGCATAATCAATCGGTTCTTTTCCGTTACGTACGATATTTGGAGAATATTTATGTTCCTGGATATCTTCCATGAACCAGATAAAATGATTTGCCAAATGCAAAAGCTGTGCTTCATATAAGGCAGAAACTGGCATATCTCCATCTAAACCTGCACGATAAGTAATTTCATTGGCAATCAAAGGGCTGATACCGGTAAAGGTGGTATAAATCGCCTTTGAAATAGGCATTGGCTTATCGACAATATTAGAAACAAAATTTTCTTTAGAAGTTAAAAGAGGATTTAATTTATCGCTTTGCGTGGCAGGGATAAAATATTCTCTGCCAGGTAAAACTTCACGAACAGAACTGGTTGCACTGGAGATTCGTTTGATACTGTCGATGATTGTGCCGTCTTCGTTGCAGAAAATGATATTAGAATGCTTTCCCATAAGTTCTACAACCAAGGTCTTTTTGCAATAATCGCCCATTTCGTTCAAATGTTCAATTTCGAAATGGATGATTCGCTCTAATCCTGGTTGATATACACGTAGAATCTTACTATTTGCGATATGTTTGCGAAGAACCATACAAAAGGTAGGCGCCTGTAGGGGACTTGGTTTATTTTCCTGTGTCAAATACACAAATGGAAGAGAGGCACTAGCAGAAATTGCAAGACGATGGTTGCAGTTTGGTCCTTTGCAGGTAAAAAGCAGCTCGTCAGTTTCTGGTTGCGCAATCTTAGAAATGCGTGCATTCATCAGTATGTTATTTAATTCATATACAAGGTTTGAAATTACAATTCCGTCTAAAGCCATGATAAGCCTCCTAAAAAATATCATAAATATTATATACGAAATGCATAAAAATCCGCAAGAACATTTGACGAAACTGCTTTTATTTATTATAATATCAATATCTATGCATACAGAGTTTATGTACGAGATATGCATGGTATTCATTATAACTGAAAAGAGGAAATATCATGATTAAAAGTATGACTGGTTTCGGTCGTTGTGAAATTGCGAATGAAAAACGCAAATTTACCATCGAGATGAAATCTGTAAACCACAGATATTTTGATGTAAATATCAAAATGCCTAAGAAACTGAACTTTTTTGAAAGTTCGATTCGTAATCTTTTGAAGGAGTATATCGAACGTGGTAAAGTAGATGTGTATATCACCTACGAAGATTACAGCGAAGACAATTTCGCACTGAAATACAATGCCACTTTGGCTGGTGAGTATTTGAAACACCTAAGAGATATGGCGGAACAGTTTGGATTAGATGATGACATTCGCGTAAGTACATTGTCACGTTATCCAGAAGTGCTTACCATGGAAGAACAGGGTATCGATGAAAAAGAGCTTTGGGCAGACTTAGAAGCTGCACTTCGCGGCGCTTGTGCTCAGTTTGTAGAAAGCCGTATCCGTGAAGGAGAGAACCTTAAGAATGACCTTTGCGATAAACTCGACAATATGCTGGGCTATGTAGACTTTATCGAAGCGAAATATCCAGTGATTATGAGTGACTATCGTACTCGTTTAGAGGATAAGGTAAAAGAGCTTCTTGGTGACAGACAGATTGATGAAGGGCGTATTGCGACAGAAATCGTTATTTATTCTGATAAGATTTGTGTGGATGAAGAAACTGTTAGACTTCGCAGCCACATTCAGTCGGTAAAAGATACCTTAAATCAGGGTGGAAGCTGCGGACGTAAGCTTGACTTTATCGCTCAGGAAATGAATCGTGAAGCAAATACGATTTTATCAAAGGCGAACAATCTGGAAATCTCAGATACTGGTATCAATTTGAAAACAGATATTGAGAAGGTTAGAGAACAGATTCAGAACATTGAATAGGAAAATGACTATGGAAAAAGGGATATTAGTAGTAGCCTCAGGTTTTTCCGGTGCTGGAAAAGGCACGATTATGAAAAAACTGATGAGTGAAAAGGGCGAAAATTACGCATTATCAATTTCTGCTACCACAAGAGCTCCAAGAGAAGGCGAAGAGCATGGAAGAGAATACTTCTTTTTAACGACAGAAGAGTTTGAAAACATGATTGCCCGTGATGAACTTGTGGAATATGCGAAATATGTAAATAATTATTACGGAACACCAAGAGCCTACGTAGAAGAACAGCTGAATGCTGGGAAGAATGTAATTCTTGAGATTGAAATCCAGGGGGCATTGAAAATCAAAGAAAAATTCCCAGATACCGTACTTATGTTTATTACAGCACCTAGTGCAGAAGAACTTAAGAGCCGTTTGGTAGGCAGAGGAACCGAAACACAAGAGGTTATTGACGCACGTATGAGCCGTGCTTATGAGGAATCTCTTGGTGTGGAAAACTATGATTATTTAGTGATTAACGATGATTTGGATGCATGTGTGGAACTTGTAAATGATATCATTCAAAAGGAACGCATGAATGAAACTGAGATGCATGCCAACAATCGTGTATCTGCTAATATAGATTTTATCAATAATATGAGAAAAGAGCTTTTAAGCTTTTCGAAAGGAGTATAATATGATTCATCCATCTTATGTAGAACTTATGTCAGTAGTAAACGAGGACGTTGTAATTGGTGAAGAACCAGTAGTAAATAGCCGTTATTCTATCGTTTTAGCTGCTGCAAAACGTGCTCGCGAAATTATCGACGGAGCTGATACTATGGTTGAGCATCCAAAATGCAACAAACCATTATCTATCGCTGTGGAAGAAATTATGAACGGCGATGTTAAAATCGTTCCAGACGAAAACAACTAAGAAAGTGGGGCTGCTTTGCGGCCCTAAAGTATTATTATGAAAAACAAGAAATTATTATTTATATCCCTAGGATGCGACAAAAATCTTGTGGATTCTGAGTTTATGATAGGGATGCTTACGGCGGAAGGTGTCGTACTTTGCGATGACGAGACAGAAGCAGATATTATCATTATCAATAGCTGCTGTTTTATCAATGATGCAAAAGAAGAAAGTATCAACACTATTTTGGAAATGGCAGAATACAAGAAAAATGGTAAGTGCAAGGCACTTATCGTAACAGGCTGTCTTTCCCAACGCTATCAGGATGAAATCAAAACAGAGATTCCTGAGGTAGATGCTATCCTTGGTACAAATTCGTATGATGCCATTTGTGATGCAGTAAGAGAATCCTTAGATCAGCATTTCTACAAGAATGTAGCAACGCTTGAGGGATTACCGAAACTTACAAATAAGAGAACCGTTACTACAGGTGGACACTTTGCTTATCTTAAAATTGCAGAGGGATGCAATAAGAATTGTACCTACTGCATCATTCCATCGATTCGTGGTAGATACCGCAGTGTTCCGATGGAAGATTTGATTGCACAGGCAAAAGAACTTGCAGAAAATGGTGTAAAAGAACTCATTCTGGTAGCACAGGAAACGACACTTTATGGCGTAGATATCTATGGTGAAAAGTCGCTTCACAAGCTGCTGGATGAATTGAATAAAATTCCAGGACTTTTCTGGATTCGTATCATGTATTGTTATCCAGAAGAAATCTATGAGGAATTGATTGATGCCATGATTCGAAACAAGAAGGTTTGTCATTATCTGGATATGCCAATCCAGCATTGCAATGACGAAATCCTTCGTAAAATGGCAAGACGCACCAATCGTAAAGAACTGGAAGAACGTATTGCTTATTTAAGAGAGCGTATTCCAGATATCACACTTCGAACCACGTTAATTTGTGGGTTCCCTGGAGAAACAGAGGAAATGCATGAGGAATTGATGCAGTTTATTAATGATATGGAGTTTGATAGACTGGGAGCGTTTGCATATTCACCAGAAGAAGGTACAGTGGCTGCTGAATTACCAGATCAAGTAGATGATGAATTGAAATTGGACTGGCAGGCAGATGTCATGGAACTTCAAGAAGAAGTGATTTTTGATAAAAATGAGACTCTAATCGGTCAAACTTACTTTGCATTTATTGAAGGTAAGGTGGCTGATGAGAACGCCTATATCGGCAGAACATATCGTGATGCTCCAAATGTAGACGGATATATATTCATCAATACAGATGAGGAACTTATGACCGGTGACATTGTAAAAGTACAGGTAACTGGTGCATATGAATATGACTTGATAGGAGAAATAGTAAAATGACAATGAATTTACCAAACAAACTGACAATCTTTAGAGTAATTTTGATTCCATTTTTTGTAGCATGTATGTTAATTCCAGCAATTCCATTTAACAATATCATTGCATGTGTAATTTTCTGTGTAGCTAGTTTTACAGATTTCCTGGATGGATATTTAGCTAGACGTGATGGATTAGTAACCAACTTCGGTAAGTTTATGGATCCACTTGCTGACAAGCTTTTAGTAGGTGCAGCACTTATCTGTTTAGTAGAAACTGGTCAGCTTCCTGCATGGGCAGTAGTTATCATTATTTCACGTGAATTTATCATCAGCGGCTTCCGTCTTATTGCGTCTGACAATGGTGTAGTTATCGCAGCAAGCTACTGGGGAAAATTCAAAACAGTAACTCAGATGGTAATGGTTATTGTTTTAATTCTTAACATTCCTGGAGCAATTTTTGCTGTAATCGGCAAGCTTCTTATGTGGGCTGCTGTAATCCTTACAGTTGTTTCATTAGTTGACTATGTTGTTAAGAACAAAGAAGTATTAAACGATACAAAATAGGATAAAAATCATGACAGAAAACAGACTACTGGAATTATTATCGAAACATAATCTAAAAATCGCTACTGCAGAAAGCTGCACAGGCGGTTTGGTTGCAGGTGTATTATGCGATATTTCTGGCATTTCCGCTCATTTTGAGGAAGGATATATTACCTATTCCGAAGAAGCAAAATGCAAGAATTTAGGTGTATTGCCAGAAACCATCGCTCACTTCGGTGTGGTAAGCTGTGAGGTAGCAGAAGAAATGGCGATGGGTGCAGCGGAAAGAGCGAATGCTGATTGTGCAGTTGCTACGACAGGCGTAGCTGGACCAACTGGCGGCACAGAGGAAAATCCAGTAGGAACTGTTTGTTTTGCGTGTGTAGTTCGAAATCAAGTATTGACAGAACGTATGATATTTGAAGGAAATCGCATGGAAATCCGTATGCAGGCGGCGGTTTACGCAATTGAAATGCTATGTGATTACATTGAGTCATGCTATGATGATGGCGATGATGAAGAATTATAATCGGAGGAATGAACGATGCGTATTATCGCAGGAACTGCAAGAAGTCTTCCTTTAAGAACTCCTGAGGGACTGGACACCAGACCTACCTCGGACCAGATTAAAGAGACATTATTTAATATGTTACAATATGATATTCCAGGGTGTTATTTTCTAGATTTGTTTGCTGGAAGTGGACAAATTGGTTTGGAAAGTTTAAGCCGTGGTGGCGAATATTCCGTATTCGTTGAGAATAATCGTAAAGCAGCAAAATGCATTGAGGAAAATATTAAGTTTACCAAATTCGATAAAAATGCCAGACTATTGGTGTCGGATGTCGTATCTGCATTGTATACCTTAGAAGGCAAATACAAATTTGATATTGTATTTATGGACCCACCATATAACAAGGAATTGGAAAAAGAGGTGCTGAAATATCTTGCAGATTCTTCACTTTTGAAAGAAGACAGCAAGATTATCGTAGAGGCATCATTAGAAACAGACTTTGATTATGTGGAAGAGTTAGGGTTTGAAATCACAAAATACAAAAAATACAAGACAAATGTACATGTATTTTTGAGAAGGAAATAGTTCAGCAATGGGGGTGTTTTTATGAAGAGAGCTGTCTATCCTGGAAGTTTTGATCCAATTACATTTGGGCATCTAGATATTATCGAACGTTCGGCGAAAATGGTAGACGAATTAGTTATCGGTGTTTTATGCAATAGTGCCAAAAATTCGTTGTTTTCTTTGGAAGAACGTGTTAATATGATAAAAGAGATTACAAAGGATATTCCAAATGTAAGAGTGGAATCCTTTGAAGGTCTTTTGGTCGATTATATGAGACAAATTGATGCAAACATCATTATTCGAGGCTTAAGGGCAGTGACAGACTTTGAGTACGAATTACAGATTGCACAAATGAATCATGTGTTGAAAGATGATGCGGAGACCATCTTCTTAATTACAAACTTGAAGTATTCTTATTTGAGTTCTACCGTTGTAAAAGAAATCGCTTCTTATGGCGGAGATATTTCTAAGTTTGTACCAGAAGAGATTATTGACCGCATTTATGAAAAATATAATGTAAATAGGGAGAATACGTATGAGCAGTAAAATCGAACAAGTAATTGATGAAATTGAAGAATACCTCGATGGTTGTAAATTTGTACCATTTTCTTCAACAAATATTTCGGTAGACAAAGAAGAAATCGAAGAATTGATTGCTGAATTACGTTCTAAAACACCAGAAGAAATTCGTAGATATCAGAAGATTATTAGCAATAAAGAAGCTATCCTTGCAGATGCACAGCAGAAAGCAGACCAGATTATCGCTCAGGCTCAGATTCAGACCAATGAATTAGTCAGCGAACATCAGATTATGCAGCAAGCGTATGCACAGGCAAATGAAGTAGTTATGATTGCTACAAAGCAGGCACAGGAAATCTTAGACAATGCTACAAACGAAGCAAATAACATTCGTTTATATGCAATGTCTTATACAGATGATAAATTAAAAGGCTTAGAAGATATCTTAATCAACTCTATTGATACTACAAAAGCTCGTAACGACAATTTGATTAGTTCTCTTCAGGGCTATTTGGATATCGTATCTGCAAATCGTGCAGAGCTTTTCCCAGCAGAGCCAGAACCAGCTCCAGTGCATAAGCCAGTAGAAAAGAAACCTGTTGAAAAAGCAAAAGATCCAGATGGCTTGGAACCAATTGATTTATCTGTGGTTAATATCAAAGCGAACGAATAAAAAATACATATATTACACTAAGTAATGTTAATAATAGGGAAAGTGCTACTTTCCCTATTATGTATTTATGAATAGATACTCCTGAATTTGATAGGATGGAGGCGGTTTGGGCAATTCCAGAAGCTCCACCGAATGACAAGGCCTGTATTGTCAAAATATATCTTAGGTTTTCTAATATATTACCGTTAGACAAAAGGTTGATACCGTTTGTGATTTCTAGATTACCAAGCAGAATGGTGACAAGTATAGGCGGATTCACTATTAGAGAAGTTATCATTGCTGTTGTGATTTGGGTTATGATAGAAAATAGTACAATGTAACCACATATTTTGATGAGAGATTCAAAACCACTAATGATTCCAGCATCTATAACTTGCATATCTAAATGAAAAGAAGAGGATGCATTCTCATGATAAATCTTTTTCATACATACATTTGTATGAGGGGGTTCCAGCCTATAGTTCCATATAAGATAAACAGCAACAATTACAAGCGGCATCAAATATAGAAGCACATAGGTGGAGATATTATATTGTGTGGAGGAAAAAAGTAGAGGCATTGCAAATCCACACACATACATGGGACTGAAGTTATTGGTAGCGATCGCAAGGACAGTGGCCTGTCTTTTCGAAAGGAGGTTTTGTTTGTAGAAATCCGACGAAAGCTTGGCTCCTATAGGAAAACCGAAGATAAAACCACAGGTCATGGTTAAAATGATTGCAATTAAATTTGCATTCCCTTTGAAACTTTTTAAAAAATCACTTTTTACTAATACAGAAGAAAGTATAGTAAATGGCAAAAGGGCCGGAAGTATCTGCTGAAACCAGATTTGGATGCCATTTCTTGCTGCATTTACAGTGATTTCAGGGAAGAAAAAAGAATAGATAATTAGTATTAAAATAACACAAGTAAATAATATTTTTTTCATAATATTATGTATGAAAATAAGGAGGCTTTTATGAGAGTTTTAGAAAATTTACAACCAGAAAGAGTATTTTACCATTTTGAGGAAATCGCAAAGATTCCACATGGTTCTGGAAATACAAAACAGATTAGCGATTATTTAGTTGCTTTTGCGAAAGAGCATCATTTAGAACATTATCAGGATGAAATCAACAATGTAATCATCATCAAAGAAGCGACAGAAGGCTATGAAAATGCTGACGCAGTGATTATTCAGGGACACATGGATATGGTTTGTGAAAAAGAAAGCGACTGCAACATCGACTTCGAAAAAGATGGTTTAGATTTATATGTAGAAGATGGTTTTGTAAAAGCAAGAGGTACAACACTTGGTGGTGATGATGGTATTGCTGTGGCTTATGGTTTAGCTTTATTAGAAGCAACAGACATTGCACATCCACGTTTAGAAGTTGTGATTACTGTAGATGAAGAAACAGGCATGGATGGTGCTTATGGTATTGATTTGTCTATGTTAAAAGGCAAGAAAATGCTTAATATTGACAGTGATGAAGAAGGCATTTTCCTTACAAGCTGTGCAGGTGGAACTAGTGTAGAAGCAACCATTCCAGTAAAACGTATTACACAGACGGGCATAGTACTTAATGTAAAGGTTGATGGTCTTTTTGGTGGACATTCTGGGGCAGAAATTCATAAGGAACGTGGTAATGCATCCATTCTTATGGGCAGAGTATTAAATAACATAGCAAACGAAGTGCCATTTGGTATCATTTCACTTGCTGGTGGACTTAAAAACAATGCAATACCAAGAGAATGCAACGCATCTATTTTAGTGCCTGAAGAAGCAGTTGGTTTAGTAGAAACAATCATTGTAGAACAGTCCGAAATCTTTAAGAAAGAGCTGTTTGCATCAGATGCAGATGTACAGGTAACATCGGTAAATGCAGGTGTTCAGGAAGCATCTATTTTGGATTTTGCTTCTATCAATCAAGTATTATGCTATTTGCGTCTCGTTCCAAATGGAGTACAGCATATGAGCCAGGCGATTCCAGGACTTGTAGAAACATCACTTAATCTTGGTATCATGGAACTCAAGGAAGATGTATTCGTAACAGATACCTCTATTCGTAGCTCTGTAGGATCACGCAAGGAAGATTTAAGAGATAAATTAGTAAATATCATTGAACTTGTAGGCGGTGAAGCGGAAGTAGTAGGTGATTATCCAGCTTGGGAATACAAAGCAGAATCGAAACTTCGTGAAGAAATTGCGACAGCTTACCAAGCAGTTTATGGTAAGGAACCAGAATTTACAGCAATTCACGCAGGTCTTGAATGTGGTATTCTTTCTGAAAAGATTGAAGGCTTAGACTGCGTATCCTTCGGTCCAGCCAACTACGACATTCACACACCACAGGAAAGACTGAATATTGAGTCTACCGAACGCGTTTGGAACTTCTTAGTGGAATATTTGAAACAAGCGAGATAAATTTTAATTCTATGTAGTGAATCAGTTATAAATCCGGTGTATTAAAGTGAAGGGCCTTAGTACATAGGAAAGGAGCATGAGGATATGGATGATAGCAAAATAATAGCGCTTTATTTCGACCGGTCGGAACAAGCCATATCAGAAACTGCAAAGAAGTACGGAAGATACTGTCACTACATAGCATTTCAAATACTGCATAACACAGAAGATTCTGAGGAATGTGTCAACGATACTTATTTTCGGGCATGGAGTGTCATACCACCTAAGCATCCAGAACACTTACGGACTTTTCTAGGGAAAATCACTCGTAATTTATCTCTAAATAAGTGGGAAAAACAAATTGCCCAAAAGAGAGGGAACGGTCAATGTGAACAAGTTCTTGAGGAATTAATTGAGTGTATTCCATCCGAAAATAATGTAGAAAAAATAGTTGAAGATAGGTTTATCCTAGAAATATTAAATGATTTTCTGTATAAGCTTCCAGCGGATAAGCGTAAGATTTTTGTTTGTAGATACTGGTATTTTAGTTCTATCAAAGAAATTGCAAAAGCGTATGGAATATCTGAAAGTAAGGTGACAGTAACCCTTTTTCGTACTAGGCAGATGTTAAAAGAAGTATTGGAGAAAGAAGGTGTTCTGTTATGAAAAATAATCATTTGTTGAATCTGATTGGAGAAATTGACGATAGGTATATTGAGGAAGTAATTCCAGTAAGCCAGAAAAAGAAAGTACCGTTATTGGCAAAAGTTCTTGTTGCCGCATGTGTTTGTATTGTTGTAGGTTTGGGATATAGTTATTTTAATCCGTCTAGTATTGAATCAATTATTGATAACGGAAGTTTTACAAATAATTCTGCGGAATATATAACTCCTATTATGGTAGATGGTTATAAGGCTACCTATGAAAAAATGCGTGTCGATGGGAAACGCCTAAAATCATTTGTTGGAGATGAGTATATTTCGAGTGATTCTCTCAAATGGTTTTATGTAGAAGGATATGATAATATAAAATATCTTGTCTTGGAGGATGCGAACGGAAAACTTACATTATGGCGTTTTTCTCATTTTAATGTAACAGCTAGTGAAACGTATACCTATGGAGATGTGCTTCGACTAATCTATAATGTGGATTGCGCTGAGGATATCGTAAGCATTACCACTAGCCCATTTAATGCAGATAATTCAGATGCTGGAAAAGCAATGCAGGCTGAGGTTGGAACGCATACTTATACGGACAGAGATGACATATTAGCCTTTTATGAAGTTGTGAAAGATGTCATTTGTTATGGTCCAGATACGGACAATCCTGCTGATGACACGAGATTTACCTATAGTTTTTCTGCTCAAGATGGACATTATCTTGTTGCGAAAGATGGCATTTATGGAACTCGTTGTATTTCTATTAAATTTACAGACGGAACGACACATGATACATGGAAATATTCAGCACTTAGTGGTAGTTTTTTTGAATATGGCAGTATTTTTACGGAACCAATGGATGAAAGTGATGTATATATATTAAATGATATCTTTGGAATTAAATAAGATAGGTGAATAAAATGCTACGAATAGACAAGTACCTTACTGACTGTGGTATCGGTACAAGAAGCGAAGTGAAAAAGTATATAAAGGCGAAGCAAATCACAGTGAATGGCGAAATTGTCGCGAAACCAGAACAGAAAATTGATGAAAATGTCGATGAAGTATGTTTCAAAGGTCAGCCAATTACCTATGAAAAGTATGTTTATTATCTATTCCATAAACCTGCGGGATGTGTCACAGCGAAACAAGACAATGTGCATAAGACCGTTATGGAGTATTTTCCAGATGATATTCGTGCAAAAGATATTGCTCCGGTTGGGAGATTGGATTTAGATACAGAAGGTTTATTATTATTTACTAATGATGGTCCGTTGACGCATCATTTACTAAGTCCGACACATCATATCCCAAAAACTTACTATGCCATTTTGGATAAAGAAGTGCCGGAAACTGCAGTGGAATTATTCAAAAGTGGTGTGGACATAGGAGATGATAAGCTGACTTTGCCAGCAGAATTAATAATTTTACCTATGTCAGTGAATGATGCAGGAGATAAGATGTATTCCGCTGAACTCACGATTCATGAAGGTCGCTTTCATCAGGTAAAGCGTATGTTTGAAGCGGTTGGCTGTACTGTGACATATTTAAAGAGGATTTCGATGGGGACGCTTACCCTTGGAGAATTGCAGAAAGGGGAGTATCGAAAACTCACGGAAGAAGAAGTGAATACACTTCAAAAATAGTTTTTAGGAGATTTTATGCGATACGAAGGTTATTTACCAATTTCAAAAGAGGATATGATAGAACGCGGGATAGAGCAGTTTGACTTTGTCTATGTCATTGGGGATGCTTATGTGGATCATCCTTCGTTTGGTCCTGCGATTATTTCACGTATTTTGGAGTCAAGAGGTTTTTCTGTGGGAATTATTTCACAGCCAGATTGGAAGGACGATGATTCGATTTCGATTATGGGCGAACCAAGACTTGGCTTCCTTGTTTCTGGTGGAAATATGGATTCGATGGTAAATCATTACTCTGTATCGAAAAAGAGACGCGAAAGTGATTCCTTTACACCAGGCGGCATCATGGGGAAAAGACCGGACTATGCTACTGTTGTATATTGTAATTTAATTCGTAGAACATATAAAAAGACACCGATTATTATCGGAGGTATTGAAGCAAGTTTGAGACGACTTGCGCATTATGACTATTGGTCAAATAAAGTAAAACGTTCTATTTTACTGGATTCTGGAGCAGATTTGATTTCCTACGGTATGGGCGAAAGAAGTATCGTAGAAATTGCAGAGGCTTTGGAGTCTGGAATAGATGTAAAGGATATTACTTTTATTGATGGAACGGTTTATAAGACAAAAGATAAAGAGAGCATTTATGATGCAATTTGGCTTCCGGAATGGGATGAAATCAAAGAAAACAAGCGTGCTTTTGCAGAGAGTTTCTATACACAATACTGCAATACAGACCCATTCTCAGGAAAGCGTCTAGTAGAAAACTATGGTACGAATTATGTTGTGCAGAATCCACCGCAGAAGCCACTCTCAGAGTCAGAAATGGACGCCGTTTATGCACTTCCATACATGAGAAATTATCATCCAAGTTACGAGGAAGCGGGCGGTGTGCCAGCGATTCGTGAGATTAAGTTTTCATTGGTAAGTAACCGTGGGTGTTTCGGTGGTTGTAGCTTCTGTGCACTTACGTTTCATCAGGGGCGTATTATTCAGACGAGAAGTCATGAATCCATTATAGAAGAAGCAAAGATTATTACACAGGATCCTGAGTTTAAGGGGTATATTCATGATGTGGGCGGTCCAACTGCAAATTTCCGTGCACCAGCCTGTCAGAAACAACTGACAAAAGGTGCGTGCCCAAACAAACAGTGTTTGTTCCCAACACCATGTAAAAACCTAGAAGTCGACCATAAGGATTATATTGAATTGCTTCGAAAATTACGTGAACTTCCTAAGGTGAAGAAGGTGTTTATCCGTTCAGGCATTCGATTTGATTACCTGATGGCAGATAAAGATAAGACATTTTTGCGAGAACTTTGTGAGCACCATGTCAGTGGACAGCTTAAAGTAGCACCAGAGCATATTTCTAATGCAGTACTCAAACGCCTTGGAAAGCCATCGGTTGAGGTGTACAACAAGTTTGTACAGGCATATAAGGATATGAATAAAAAGATAGGAAAGGAACAATATCTGGTCCCATATCTCATGTCTTCACATCCAGGCTCTACGTTAAAAGAAGCGATTGAATTGGCGGAATATCTTCGTGATTTGGGCTATATGCCAGAGCAGGTACAGGACTTTTATCCAACACCTTCTACGATTTCGACTTGTATGTATTATACCGGTTTGGACCCAAGAACGATGGAAGAGGTTTATGTATCGACCAATCCACACGAAAAGGCGATGCAGCGTGCTTTGATTCAGTATCGAAATCCAAAGAATTATGACCTTGTCTATGAAGCATTGACAAAGGCCGGCAGACAGGATTTGATTGGCTTTGAGAAGCATTGCTTGATTAAGCCAAGAAAATTCGGCGGAGAGAAGGCTGGGGTATGGAGTAAAAATAGTTCTGGTAAAACTGGAAAAGCTAATGCAGGAAAAGGTAACCTTGGGGGTAACAAATCTCAATCCACCGAGAAAAAAGGAAAGAAAAAGACGATTCGAAACGTCCATAATAAAAAGAAAAAATAAACTATGAAAGAATTTATCATTCAAAAAAACGAGGAAAATCAAAGATTTGACAAGTATCTTAAGAAATTGCTTCCGAATGCGTCTACCAGCTTTTTGTATAAGATGATGCGTAAGAAAAATATCGTCATCAACAAGAAGAAAGTCGAAGGAAATGAGAAGCTAAAAGCAGGAGATGTAGTTAGTATTTTCTTAAGTGATGAAACCTTTGAGAAATTCCATGTAAATTTAGAAGAATTAAAAAAGGAATATGATAGCTTAAAATCCCTAAATCTAAAAGGACTTAAAGTCGTTTATGAAGATGAGGATATGATTATAGCAGACAAGCCTTACAATATGCTTTCTCAGAAGGCTAGCGGCAAGGATTTATCTGCGAATGAATATCTTCTAGGTTATATGATAAACAAAGATGAGTTATCCTTTGAAGAATTTCAGACCTTTAAACCATCGGTTGTAAATCGTTTGGACAGAAATACGACAGGGTTGCTCTTGTTTGGAAAGACCTTACATGCTTTGCAAGAGCTTGGGGAAGGTATTCGCGAGCGCACAATCGAAAAATATTATCGTGCAGTTGTGGCTGGTGAACTGAAAGAAGAACTGGAACTGAAGGGATATCTGCTTAAGGATGAGAAGGCAAATAAGGTTTCCTATCACAAGGAACAAGTAGAAGGATCTGATTACATTGAAACGGGTGTGAAACCAATTCTAAGTAAAAACGGTTTGACCTTAGTGGAAATCCATCTTGTAACAGGAAAAACACATCAGATTCGACTACATTTATCTACGATTGGACATCCAATTCTTGGGGATATGAAGTATGGTGATGAGAAAATAAATAAGAAATATTATGAAAGTCATAAGGTAAATCATCAGTTGCTTCATGCCTATCGTTTGGAATTCCCAGATGGTAAGGTGGTTGTAGCTGAGCCAGCGAATGTATTTGAAAGAGTATTAGGATAATGATAAAAGAAACAGTAGATGACTTAGTAGAATTACAGGGATGGAGAAAACCAGGGGAAGAATTACAATATTTACAGGGTGCTTTGTTGGACAATTTAAATGATAGCAAACGCGGAAATGTATTTTTAGATATTGTGTATTTGGTATCTATTCCATTATGTGCAACAGGAATATTGACCATTCTAAGTTTTATAATACAAGAATTTCGCAAAATGGTGTTTTTTGATTTTCTATTGTTTGGTATCGCATTTGCAGCTCTAGTTGCATGGGAGATTTTTAGTATAAAGGGATTTGTTCATTCTTTAAATCCAACAGAAGGAAAATTCATCAAGCTTGTGAAAGCCGGTGATTTTACAGTTTGTGATGCGACGATAAAAGAGGTTCATTACTTACATCGCACGGATGCAATAGATATTATGATGGCAAATATTGCAGATAAACAAGGCGTGTATTGCAATAATTCCATTCGGTGTGACTGGACAAGATGGTTGCAGGTTGGCTCACATGTATATTTGACCTGTTATGAAGTGGAAACAGGAAAGTATTTTTATAAAATATATCCAAGCATTAAAAATGGTGAAAATGCAGAGGCTGGTGCTTATGGTATGAAGTTATATCATAAGTATATGGTAAAGAAAAAGAGTCTATTTCGTACAGCCACAAAACAAATTTTACTGATACTTCTTATTGCATTTCTTTCGTTATCTTTGGTTGGTGGATGTTTGGATGTTGCAAATTACTTATCTGGAAGATATGCACAGATAGATGCTACGATTATTTATGTTCATAACTATACTTCAGATGGAACAGAGCATGCCAATGGATATATTGCCTGGGAACATAATGGACACCGTTTTTCCAATGAAGAAGATGACCACTATATGGATTTAAGAGATGATGCGAAACTTGGTGATAAAAAGACCATTTGGATTGATATTGAAACAGGAGAGTTTCAGTCTGAAGATGGAATAATTTCTAGTTTTACTGTGTTATTAGTGGATGTATTGATTATAATATTTGCATCTAGAAAATTATATTTAATGATTACGGAGAAATAATATGCCGACCTGGAATTCAAGAGGATTACGCGGTTCTACACTAGAAGACCTGGTAAACCGTACGAATGAAAAGTATTTACAAAATAATCTGGCACTTATCCAGAAGGTTCCTACACCGATTACGCCGATTAATATCGATAAAGATACGAGACACATCACCCTCGCGTATTTTGACCAAAAAAGTACGGTTGACTACATAGGAGTAGTACAAGGTGTACCAGTTTGTTTTGATGCGAAAGAATGTCACACAGATACATTTCCATTGGCAAATATTCATGAACATCAGGTGGAATTTATGCGAAATTTCGAAAAGCAGGATGGGGTAGCCTTTATTTTGATTTCTTTTACGCATAAGAATGAGTTTTATTATATGCGATTTGAAGAATTGCTTTCGTTCTGGAATCGTAAGCTAGAAGGTGGAAGGAAAAGCTTCCGATACGAAGAGTTGGATGAACGTTTTTTTCTAAAGGAAACACCTGGTGTATTTATTCCATATTTGGAGGCATTACAAAAAGATTTAGAACTTAGATGAATTTGACCTTAGATATTGAGAAAATGGAATAATATGTATAACAAATATGCATGGGTACTCACGTTGACAGGAGTACCCTGTTATTTTATAATAATTTGTAATTATAATAATGTGCCACTATACTAAAGTGAGGGTTATATATGAAAAATAAATTATTGCATACACCAGATGGTGTTCGCGACCTTTATAATGATGCATATAAGAAAAAATTAGATATACAGAATAAGTTACATCAAGTATTTGCAGAATATGGCTGCTTGGATATTCAGACACCAACATTTGAATATTTCGATGTGTTTAGTAATCAGATTGGAACCACACCATCCAAAGACTTATTTAAGTTTTTTGATACGGAAGGAAATACGGTGGTTTTAAGACCTGACTTTACACCATCTATCGCTAGATGCGTAGCGAAGTATTTCGAACCGGAAGAAGAGCCAGTAAAGCTTTGCTATATGGGCAATACCTTTATTAATTCTTCGAATTATCAGGGACGGTTGAAAGAAACAACCCAGTGCGGAGTGGAATTTATCGGTGATGGTTCTGCAGTGGCAGATGCACAGATGCTTGCCATGGTTGTGGATTGTATCAAAGCCATCGGCATTGATGATTTCCAGATATCGGTTGGGCATGCAGGATTTTTCGATGCATTGCTTGATGCAGCCAATATGCGTAGAAAACAGGCCAATACATTACGAGGATTTTTGGATAACAAAAATTTCCTTGGAGTAGAAGCTTTCGTAGAAGCATTAGAAATAGAGGAAGCATTGAAAAATCTGTTTCTTTTGCTTGCAGATTTTGATATTACAGATGAAGATTTAGCGAATGCTAAAATATGGGCAGATACATATCCGAAGGTAGCGAAAGCGATTGCTTCTTTAGAAGAGCTAAATGCGAATTTAAAGGCAAAAGGAATTGAGAAATATGTTTCTTTTGAACTTGGCATGATTAGTAATTATGAATATTATACAGGTATCATTTTTGCCGGATATACCTATGGGTTAGGCGAACCTATCGTAAAGGGTGGTCGTTATGATACTTTACTTAGTAACTTTGATAAGGATGCACCAGCGATTGGATTTGCATTTGTAATTGATCAGCTTCTGACAGCTACCTCAGCCAAGAAACAGGTAATAGAGGATAGATATTTGACCTTCGCATTAGGAAAAGGTCGTTTGGCGAAGAAAACCTTGCAGTTGTTCGAGAAGATTGGAATTACCTGTGAAGAGATTTTTGATCCAAATACTAGAAAGCTTATTTTCGTCAACGAAGAGCTGAAGCTTCGATTCTTCTTATCCAAAGGACCTGACGTGCCAACCTATGTAGAACATGGTGCGGCAGATATCGGTATCGTTGGAAAAGATACGATTTTGGAAGAAGGTCGAAACATTTACGAAGTTTTGGATTTAGGCTTTGGAAACTGCAGGATGTGTATTTGTGGACCTGAATCAGCAAAAGAGCTTTTGAAGCATCAGGAGCAGATACGTGTTGCGACGAAATACCCTGAGATTGCCAAGGATTATTTCTACAATGAAAAACATCAGACCGTAGAAATTATCAAGTTAAATGGTTCCATTGAACTTGCACCTATTGTAGGACTTTCCGATGTTATTTGTGATATTGTGGAAACAGGTGCAACTCTTCGTGAAAATGGATTAGATGTTTTAGAAGAGGTTTGTCCATTGTCGGCTCGAATGGTTGTAAATGAAGTGAGCATGAAGATGGAAAATGAACGAATCACGAAATTGATTCGTGATTTAAAGGAAGTTCTATAACAGTTAGAACTTGTTGGAGGAATGAGACATGAGAATTTTAGACTTAAATAAAGATACGAAAAACGATTTATTAGAAAGCTTATTGAAACGTAGTCCTAACCACTACGGTGAATTTGAAGGCAGAGTAAATGAAATCGTAAATAACGTAAGAGAACGCAAGGACGCAGCACTTTTTGAGTACACGGAGAAGTTTGATGGTGCAAAAATTGATGCGGACTCCATTTTAGTTACAGAAGAAGAAATTGCAGAGGCGTATGCGCAGGTAGATGCGAAGCTTTTGGAAATCATTCGTAAATCGAAAGTAAATATCGAAAAATATCATGCAAAACAACTCCAGAATTCTTGGTTTACGACGGAGGAAGGTATCATTTTAGGACAGAAGGTGACACCACTGGATGTCGCAGGTGTTTATGTACCAGGTGGAAAAGCAGTGTATCCATCTTCTGTACTTATGAATGTAATGCCAGCAAAGGTAGCTGGAGTTCGTAAGATTATTATGACAACACCACCTGGAAAAGATGGTAAGGTTTATGCGACAACACTTGTTGCAGCGAAAGAAGCTGGCGTAGACGAAATCTACAAGGTTGGTGGTGCTCAGGCGGTAGCAGCTATGGCGTTTGGAACAGAAAGTATACCTAAGGTAGATAAAATCGTTGGACCAGGTAATATTTATGTTGCCTTGGCGAAAAAAGCAGTATTTGGCTATGTAAGTATTGATTCGATTGCAGGACCAAGCGAAATTCTGGTATTAGCCGATGAAACTGCAAATCCAAAGTTTGTTGCGGCAGATTTGCTTTCACAGGCAGAACATGATGAGTTGGCATCTGCAATTCTCATTACGACAAGCAAAGAATTAGCAGAACAGGTTTCCTTGGAAGTAGATAAATTTGTAGCTGTATTATCTCGTAAAGAGATTATTCAGAAATCCTTAGATAATTATGGATATATCCTTGTTGCAGAAAATATGGAAGATGCCATTGATGCGACCAATGAAATCGCTTCTGAGCACTTGGAAGTTGTAACGAAGAATCCATTTGAGGTTATGACAAAGATTCGTAATGCAGGTGCAATTTTCCTTGGCGAATATTCATCGGAACCACTTGGCGACTATTTTGCTGGTCCAAACCATGTTTTACCAACAAATGGAACGGCGAAATTCTTCTCACCACTGAGTGTAGATGATTTTATCAAGAAATCCAGCATTATAAATTATTCCAAAGAAGCTTTACAGGCTGTTTATAAGGATATCGTTGATTTTGCAGAAGCTGAACAGTTGACCGCACATGCGAACTCGATTCGTGTGCGTTTTGAGGATTAGTTTATAGAAATGTAATTTGTCTTTTCAGGCAAAAGGGATTATAATGGACAAATGGAGGAATACTCGGATGTCAAACAGAAGTGCAAAGGTAGAAAGAAAAACAAGAGAAACAGATATTGAGCTGACTTTTGATGTAGATGGTTCAGGTAAATCAGATATTGAAACAGGTATCGGTTTCTTTGACCATATGTTAGAAGGATTTGCAAAACATGGTTTCTTTGATTTAAAACTGAAATGTGATGGCGATTTGGAAGTAGATACCCATCATACGGTAGAAGATTGTGGTATCGTTTTAGGTCAGGCAATCAAGGAAGCGATTGGAGACAAAAAAGGGATTAAGCGATATGGTAACTTTGTCTTGCCTATGGACGAAAGCCTTGTGCTCTGTGCAGTAGATTTGTGTGGCAGACCATATTTTTCATGGGATGCAAGCTTTACTGTGCCACAAATCGGTGATTTAGAAACAGAGATGATCAAAGAGTTTTTCTACGCAATTTCGTATGCCGCAGGCATGAATTTGCATATTAAAGTATTGACACCTGGTAACAATCATCACATGGCTGAAGCGATGTTTAAGGCTTTTGCGAAAGCATTGGATGAGGCAACCACAGTAGATCCTCGAATTACGGACATTTTGTCAACGAAAGGAAGTTTGTAATGGAAACAAAAAACATAGTTGCCACTTTGTATTTAAAGGATGGCAAGGCTGTGAAATCAACGACTGATTTTACAGAAATTGAAGATGTATATGAATTGTGTCAGATGTACAATGACAGCGGTGTCGATAAAATTGTGATTTTAGATTTGTCTACCAGCGATGATGAACACGAAAAGAACATTAACACAATTAAAAATATCAATCGAAATATCGAAATCAAGGTATGTGCAGGCGGAAACATTAACCGTATTGAAGATATCAAAAAGCTATTATATGCAGGCTGTATGCAGGTAATGCTCAATGCTGCAAAGAAAAGCAGTATTGGTCTGGCAGAAGAGGCAAGCCAGCGTTTTGGAAAGGATAGAATCGTTCTTTCCGTACATAATGTAGACTTTATTTACAAACATAAATCAGATATTGAAGAAACATTCCATGAATTATATATTTTAGATACTAAGATTTTGGATGCGATTGATAATTTATCTGTAATTCCTTATGTGGTAAAAACAGATTCTTTGGAATATAGTGATATTTTGTTCTTATTAAGCAGAAAAAACATTCGTGGTATTACAGGTCCGTTATTGAATGATCCTAAGACGGATATTATGAAATTGAAATCAGAGCTTTCTGCTGATGGCATCATTATGGACAACTTTAGTACCGATTTGGAATGGGAAAATTTCAAAACGAATGAACAGGGATTGATTCCAGTCATTGTTCAGGATTATCGTACGGATGAAGTTCTTATGCTTGCTTACATGAATGAAGAGGCATTTTATAATACGATTAATATTGGCAAGATGACATATTATAGCCGTAGTCGTCAAGCTCTTTGGGTGAAGGGAGAAACCTCTGGACATTACCAGTATGTAAAATCCCTTACAGCGGACTGTGATTTTGATACGATTTTGGCAAAAGTATCTCAGGTAGGAGTTGCTTGTCATACCGGCAATCCGACCTGCTTCTTCAATAATATTGTTAAGAAAGAATATATCGAAAAGAATCCACTTAAGGTATTCGAAGAAGTGTATGGTGTGATTAAAGATCGAAAAGAACATCCAAAGGAAGGTTCTTACACCAATTATCTCTTTGATAAGGGTGTTGACAAGATCCTTAAGAAACTTGGAGAAGAAAGTACTGAAATTGTAATTGCAGCAAAGAATCCAGACCCAGAAGAAATCAAATACGAGATTTCTGATTTCCTGTATCATTGTATGGTACTTATGGTAGAAAAGGGAGTCACTTGGGAAGATATTACACAGGAGCTTTCGCAGAGATAAACGAACTCTACTGACAATCGGTTGCGAATTTAACCTCTATGAAATAGAATGAGCATATAAGAAGTGCTTCTAAAATCTATTTCATGGAGGTTTTATTATGTTTGAAATTGATAGAGTAAAGTTCGGTGCTTTCGTATCTGAACTTCGTAAGGAAAAAGGAATTACGCAGAAAGAATTAGCAGAAAAGCTATGTATATCGGATAAAGCGATTAGTAAATGGGAGACTGGGAATAGCATTCCTGATGTGTCGCTTTTTGTGCCACTCGCTGAAATTTTAGGGGTGAGTACAACAGAGCTTTTAGAATGTCGCAGAATAGAACAGCCGGAAGCTATGAATAAAGAACAAACAGATAATTTGGTGAAAAAAGTCATTGAAATATCAGAGGATCGATATACTTATAAGTCAAAAAAGAATATTGTCATTTATCTTATATGTGCTTTTCTATCAGTAGTGGGTATGTTTTGTTTATACCTCTTGCAAAAAGATGTAGCATTATTACAAACCATTGATATTACACCTGTCTATATGGTTGCAGCTTTTGCAATCGGTTTTGGTGCTTATTTCTGGATTTTTATCAAAGAAAAGCTTCCTGCATATTACGATGAAAATGAAATCAGTGTGTATGTAGATGGAATTTTACATTTGAACATGCCAGGGGTCGTGTTTAACAATAATAACTGGCCGCATATCGTAGAGGTACTTCGTTGCTGGTCAATATTTGGAATGATATTTTTTCCATTTGTTTACTTACCGCTTATGGCTGAATTGAAAGAATATGGTATTATTGCACAGCTCACTTTGGTGTTAGGTGCTGTTCTAGGCGGACTATTTATTCCGGTATATGTTATTGCAAGAAAATATCAATATGGAGATAAGAAACCTATGAAAACAATTAAGAAAAAATCAAATTGGATATGTATCGTTATCATTTTGGTAATTGTTTTAAGTTCGCTTGGTTTTACTGGCAATCTAGGAACGATTAGTTCGGCTACCAAAATTATGTATTTTTCTAATGCGGGAAGAGACCATTGGAGTGCAGAATACCAGTATTTGGATGGATATATGCAGCGAAATCTTTGGATGGAAGAGGATGATGTATTAAAGATATCGATTGAAACAATAGAAGGGGAAATTGACCTAACCATCAAAGATAGCGAAGGAAATGTAATTTTTTCGGAAAAATCACTTGAAACAAAAGAGTTTCAAGTAGTGGTATCAGGGAAGATTACGATACGAATTGATGGAGA
Organism: Agathobacter sp.; assembly: GCA_017409825.1. Taxonomy (GTDB): domain Bacteria; phylum Bacillota; class Clostridia; order Lachnospirales; family Lachnospiraceae; genus Roseburia. The sequence goes on from JAFQRZ010000024.1 coordinate 181,267, forward strand.
TAAGCATGAGGGAAGTTTTTCTCTTGAATAATATTGTACTTGAATGAAAAATATTGACATTTGTATATGCATAATGTTAGTATAATAATTGAAAAAGGTGCTACCAATGACGGTTCACCTGATAATATTGATTGGTTAAAAATAACCGCCCAAGTTTCCAGGCTACGGGCGGTTATTTTTGTGTCTTGGAATCGTGTTGCCCATGCACGTAACCAAGATTGTAAAAAGTCGCACACAGCGCAAGCACTGCAATAAGGTTATCTAATGTTAGCATAAGCAAATTCTCCTTTCCATAAAATTTCCTCGTAAGGTTGAATCTATGTAATCAGAGCTATAACTCTCCGCAAAAAGTGACCGCCAAACACACGTCAATGTGTGGTAACACCTTGCGTATACCAATGGTATATGCTTAATAAATTGTAGCAAATATATATTTGATGCGCAATATCATAAATATATTATATATATTATTGATATATTCTTAGATGAAATGTGGTTATATAAGATTATATATAAACTAAAAATAAGTTATAATAAGCATAATTTTTTGATATAAACAGAATCGCTCCAACACATTGACAAAATCCTAACAAAATAATACAGTAATTATAATATTTTTGTTCGGAGAGGAAGTTGATTTTATGAAATTTAACGGCGTAGATTTTGATACTTATTTTAAGAATTATCCAGATAAAAATGGTTACTTTGGGAAATATGGCGGCTCTTATGTGACACCAGAATTGCAGAAGGCAATGGATGAGGTTACAGAGGCATATTTTACCATTTGTAAATCAAGAAAATTCATTGATGAATTAAGACGTATCCGTAAAGAGTTTCAGGGTAGACCTACTCCAATTTCTCATTTGGAGAGATTGTCAAACAAATTAGGAAATGTTCAGCTTTATGTAAAGCGTGAAGACTTAAATCACACAGGTGCTCATAAATTAAATCATTGTATGGGTGAAGCACTTTTGGCAAAATACATGGGCAAGAAGAAATTAATCGCCGAAACAGGTGCTGGTCAGCATGGTGTAGCGATTGCCACAGCAGCGGCTTATTTTGGCTTAGAGTGTGATGTATATATGGGTTCTGTAGATATCAAGAAACAGGCTCCAAACGTTGCTAGAATGAAGATTTTAGGTGCAAATGTAGTAGAAGTTACACATGGCTTAGCTACTTTAAAAGAAGCCGTAGATGCAGCATTTGATGCTTATGCAAAAGACTATGAAAACAGTATCTACTGTATCGGTTCTGTAGTAGGACCACATCCATTCCCAATGCTCGTTCGTGATTTCCAGAAAGTAGTTGGGATTGAGGCAAGAGAACAGTTTGTAGAAATGACAGGTGAGCTTCCAGATGCAGTAGTTGCATGTGTAGGTGGAGGTTCTAACTCGGCTGGTTTCTTCTCTGGTTTTTTAAATGAACCAGTAGATATTTATGGTATTGAACCATTAGGAAGAGGCACGAAGCTTGGTGACCACGCTGCAACATTACAGTATGGTTCGGAAGGTGTTATGCATGGATTTAATAGTATTATGTTAAAGGATGAAAATGGCGAACCTGCTCCAGTTTATTCCGTAGCAAGTGGTTTGGATTATCCATCATCAGGTCCAGAGCATGCTTTCTTACATGAACTTGGAAGAGTAAAATATGATGTAATTAATGACGAAGATACCATTGATGCATTCTTTGAATTATCAAGAATGGAAGGTATCATTCCAGCTATCGAAAGTGCACATGCAGTTGCATACGGCATTAAGTTAGCAAAAGAAATGGAAACAGGTTCCGTTCTTATCTGTCTTTCTGGTAGAGGCGATAAGGATATGGATTATATCATTGAGAACTATGGAATTCGCTAATTGACAATTTTGTCGATTCGTAGTATTCTAACATAGACAACTGAAAAGGGGAGCTGGTAAATCGGCCGGCTGAGATGAGGTAATGTAACCGAAAACCCAAGAACCTGATCTGGATAATGCCAGCGTAGGAAGAGTACATTTTCGATGAAAATTTGAAATTTCAGCACCTGGGTATCACAGATACTCGGGTGTTTTTGTTTATGAAATTAAAATTTCATAAACAACGCTCCGCTGAGGATGCGCAGCTCGCGGAGTGGAAAATAGTTGCTTTGCAACACCGCTCGCGCGCAAAGAGTTTGCAAGCAAACTCTTATCTCCGCGCCCAAAATGCACTCCAACCACAATCAGGTAAATAATTTTATTTACATCTGAAAGGAGAAAATTTATGAATGCAAGTGTAGCAATTCAGGTTTTGCCAAAGGCAGACAATGACGACGAATTAATTCGTATCGTAGATGAGGTAATTGATTATATCAAATCTACAGGACTTAGCTACTATGTAGGTCCATGCGAAACTTCGATTGAAGGAGATTATGACGAACTGATGGAAATCATCAAAGAATGTCAGAAAGTAGCTGTAAAAGCAGGAGCAGAATCCGTATCTGCTTATGTAAAAATCACTTACCGTCCAGAAGGAGAGGTATTAACCATTGAAAAGAAAGTCACAAAACATCACAAATAAAATATGGTCATGTTCAGCGATTGTAGTAATTTTAATTGTATGGCAGGCAGTATGCTCGCTTGGCTGGATTGATAGCTTTATGCTTCCATCGCCAATTCAGGTGGTGCAGGCATTTATCAAGGAATTTCCAACATTAATGGAACATTCTTTTGTGACCCTTGCAGAGGCTTTCTGGGGACTTGCACTAGGTATCGCATTAGGATTTGTTATGGCGGTACTTATGGACCAGTTTGAAGCAGTTTACAAAGCTTTTTATCCATTAATTGTTTTGACACAGACTGTACCAACGGTTGCGATTGCACCACTTTTGGTTTTATGGTTTGGATATGAGATGACACCAAAGGTAATTCTCATCGTAATTACTACATTTTTCCCTATCGCAGTAGGTTTGTTGAATGGATTCCGTTCTGCGGACAAAGACTCCATTCACTTGCTTCGTGCAATGGGTGCTGGCAGATGGCAGATTTTCCGCTACATAAAGCTTCCGGGTGCCATGTCACAATTTTTTGCAGGACTTCGTATTTCTGCATCTTATGCAGTTGTCGGAGCAGTGATTTCCGAATGGCTCGGTGGTTTTAGCGGTCTAGGTGTTTATATGACGCGTGTAAAACAGGCATTTGCTTTTGACAAAATGTTTGCGGTAATCTTTTTGATCTCTATCATCAGCTTGCTTTTGATGAAGGGCGTAGACTATTTGCAAAAGGTATGTATGCCTTGGGACAAGGAGTAAAATATGAAAAAAAGAGTATTCACTTTAGTATTAGCAGCACTTATGCTGGTTTCAACCATTACAGGCTGTGGCAACACAGGCTCAAATGGTGATACAAATAAAAAAGACTTAGAAAAAATCACATTTGTATTGGATTGGACACCAAATACCAATCATACAGGTTTATATGTTGCACAAGAACTTGGATATTTCGAAGAAGCTGGTCTCGAAGTAGAAATCGTACAGCCACCAGAAGATGGAGCAGAAGTATTAGTAGCATCTGGAAAAGCACAGTTTGGTGTATCTTTCCAGGATTCTATGGCACCAGCCCTCGCTGGCGATAATGCACTTCCGATAACGGCTGTTGCATCTGTCATCCAGCACAACACCTCTGGTATTATTTCACGTGCAGGTGAAGGCATGGATAAACCAAAAGGTATGGAAGGTCACAACTATGCTACATGGAATGGTTCCATCGAACTTGCAACCTTGAAAGAAGTTGTAGAAGCAGATGGCGGAGATTTCGATAAAATCGAATTGATTCCAAGTACGGTAACGGATGAAGTATCTGCACTAAAAACAAAATCTGTAGATTCTATCTGGATTTTCTATGCTTGGGCAGGTGTAAAAACCGAGTTAGAAGGTTTAGATACCGATTATTTTGCATTTGCAGATATCGATCCAGTATTTGATTACTATACACCAGTTATTATTTCTGGTAACAAATTTTTACAAGAAAAACCTGATACAGCAAAAGCATTTATGTCAGCATTAAGCAAAGGATATCAGTATGCTATCGAAAATCCAGAAGCTGCTGCAGATATTTTATGTAAAGCAGCACCAGAATTGGATAAGGAATTGGTTCTTGCCAGCCAGAAATATTTGAAAGATCAGTATCAGGCAGATGCACAGTACTGGGGACAGATTGATGCAACTCGTTGGAATAATTTTTACAAATGGGTGAATGATAATGACTTAATCGAGGATGAAATTCCTCTTGATACAGGATTCTCGAACGAATACTTGCCAAAATAGGAGGCTTTTATGTCAGTTTTAAAGGTAAATGAGGTTTCAAAATCCTTTGAACATGAAGAAATTATAGAGAATATTTCACTTGAGCTACATGAAGGAGAGATTGTATCTCTCCTTGGTGTCAGTGGTGGCGGAAAAACCACACTTTTCAACATTATCGCGGGTTTAAGCATGCCAGACAAGGGAGAGATCTATCTAGATGGAGAAATCATCACTGGAAAGCCAGGGTATATCAGCTATATGCTCCAAAAGGATTTGCTTTTACCATATCGCACTATCTTAGATAATGTGGCACTTCCGCTTATGATTCGAGGTGAAAAGAAGCAGGTAGCACGTGAAAAGGCATCCGAACATTTTGCAGAATTTGGGTTGGAAGGTACACAGAAAAAATACCCAGCCCAGTTATCTGGCGGAATGAAGCAGAGAGCAGCATTGTTACGCACCTATATGTTTTCAGAAAAAGTAGCTCTTTTGGACGAGCCATTTTCTGCGTTGGATATGCTGACGAAAGGCACTGTGCACGAATGGTATCTGGATGTTATGGAGAAGATTAAGCTTTCCACGCTTTTCGTTACCCACGACATCGATGAAGCGATTTTGTTGTCAGACCGCATTTATCTATTGACTGGAAAACCGGGTACGATTACAAGGGAGATTGTAATCAAAGAACCAAAACCAAGGGGAAAAGATTTCAATTTGACAGAAGAGTTTTTGGCGTATAAAAAGGAGATTATTTCTCATCTCGAAAATTCAGATAAACTATAAGGATTATATGGATATTTGCCGATATAAGAATTAGCTATGGATTGCGTCTAATTTCAACGGAATGAAACGTTGGAATTGGGCGCTTTTTATGATACAATCATTGTATGGAATTTTATAGATAGAGGAGTCATATATGAAAGAGGATATAAAGTCGAGTGCATCTGCCACAACAATTATCGGCAGCAACGATGGACCAACATCTGTTTTTATAGCAGGCGAGAGTCATAAACCAAATCTAAAACAGCAGTTACAGAAAAAATGGTTTGAATTAAGCAAAAGATGGCATGCTTTATGGATAAAACCAGGTACGCACACGATGGAAGAGGTCGCTGAGTATATTCGTAAAAAATATGATTTCGTAGAAGTTTCTAGAGAATCGAAAAAGTACCAGCACTTATATCAAGAACTTCGCAGTTCGTTTATCATGCAATACGAACCACAGTTATTAGGAGAATATGCCACTTTACCAGAACTGAAAAGCCAAAACGAAGATGATGTGAAAGCATTTTTAGAGCAAATGCGGTTACGTCAGGAAAAAGCCAGCGAAGTATCGGAAGAATTATTTTCTTTGGACTATTACTACTTTGAAAAGCAGGATAAGGACTTACATATGGAGTTGCAGCTAGAATCTCAGTTTGAGTATATTGGCGGGTGTACAAGCGGAAAGAGGATTTCTAAATTTCATAAGATATACAAAGATGTATATAAATATTATGGTGTTTCGGAAGATGATATTAAGAATCATACGAAGCGATATGAGAATCTATTACGTCAATTAGCAATACGACATTAGAAAAGTAAATAAATGCTATGGAAAGCATCTGATTTCAACGGAATGAGTTGAGATTAGATGCTTTTTTAATATTTATAGTCGTTTTATGCAATCGAATAGTCGAAGCATGCTTTGGCTATAATTCTTGCATTTTTCCTGTCGAAGAAAGAATATGAGAAAGTTTCTAAGAAAGGAGGCTGCTATGTGAACATTATTATTTATGATGACAGTGAAAAAGACAGAGCACGGCTTAAGAAACTAATTCGTCAGTATGAGCCAAAACCTGAGAAAAACATTGTTATTACAGAGTACTCATCAGGAGAAAGAGGTGATTTGGATGATTTAATTGCAGATATTCATCAGAACAGGCAGGAACTGTTGTATCGATTTGTGGAAGGGGGGAAACGATTACGAATTGAAGATATTATATATATAGAAACTTCTCGTCACAAAAATCTTTTCAAATGGAAAAGAGCTATCTGTTCCGAAAAGCAGATATCAAGAAGTAAAAAAACAATATACAAACCACTTGGACCTTTCAGGAAAGTGGTGCAGTCCTGACTGACCGAGGGACTGCGGAAAGGGAAACTATGAATATTCAAGGATATGGCTCTGGTTCATTCGTAGACATCATGAACAGCAACCACAAACGAAATCAAATTCCATTTGTAAATCAGATTGTTTCATACAAGGATACGGAAGATGGTGAAATTTATAGAGCTTATTTTACAGATGATAGGGTCACTACTCATAATGCAGTAGGACAAAAGGCATGGGAAACAGCAATTAAAGATGCCTCGCATGCACAGAAGATAAAAGAATCTCTAGGAGGAATTATCTTATATAGACAGGATAATTCTACTGGTAAAAAAGCTTTGACTTCGGTTGGTTTTCCAAATGGAGAAAGTATATCTGTTTTTGAAGCAGATGATTTTTCAAAAGAAAATCCAATCTATACAGTAAAATATTGGGACGAAAGCGGTGTAGAAAGTGAATACACCATAGATCCACGTGAAATTGACCCGGAAAATGCTAGTTATTTAGAGATGGCTGCCTATACGACTTATTTAGATGAGACAGGGCAGACAGAAAATGCATTCGGTCGTTTTGTGGGTGCAGTAAATGGTGTAAACGAAGAATCCGTCACAGATGTTTTAGATATGACAGATAAAAAGGACTTCTTAAGCATGATATATGATTATATGCAAATGCAATATGATGCCAACAATTTGGAAGGTTATTTATCGTTAAAAAGCATGTATGATTGTATGACAGGAGGAAAAGAGTATGAGCGTTAGTGCAATCGGAAATACATATAGTTATATATATAATTATGAAACCAAGAAATTGACCACTACAGATGGCGGTGAAAACGAATTCACGGAATATTTTAATGGTGAAATCGAGGGATATGAGTCCGAAACATTAAATGGCTTCGATAAGCAAAGAAGATCTGGTTTTAAAGATGTGTTGTCTTTACTAGAACAAGGAGCCTTCGGAAAAGAAAAGCCAGCAGAAGATGCAGTGTTAGAACTTTCAGGTAAAAATATTGATGCAGATACCATCGAATTTTACGTAAATGGGAAAAGGTATCTTAAATGTAGTGTAGCACCTGCTCTAACTTATGCAGAGTATGAAGAATGTTCAAGGATAAGAAATTCTGGAAAAGCCTATACCTGTACCAATAATGATGGTTGGTCTTATCCAGACGAAGTGTATAACCGAGTGTTAAAACGTTATGAAGATTGGTTAAATCAACCTCTTTCTGAAGTATTTGATGCAGAGGCTTACAGAGAGTCTCTTCGAAGTGGAAATCATAGTGCAATAAGAGAATCTGATTCATCTGACAATGGTCGTGCAATCGGTGTAACAACAGTTGGAAATATTGGTTATATTGCAAGATATGCAGACTCGTCCACACCAGAGAATCCTGTGATAAAGATTGGATATTATGAGGTTCTCGTCAATGAAGTAGACCCTCATAATGCGACACAATTAGAAATGTTTTCGTTGCTATCTTATTTAGATGACACGAATCAAACGAACAATACTGGGATGAGTTCATTTTCAAAATTGCGTACTTATGCTGAATTAGCAGAAGCCAATGGATTCTGTGAAGAAATTCGAGATGTAAATGCATTCTATGACAAAAATCAGAACTGGGAAGAAATCATGCGAGCGATTAAGGAAGTGTTTTTAGGCAATCCACAGACCTATGAACAAGCGTTGAATTGCGATAGGTTGATTAACATTATGTCGGACAATAAAATGACATTTTAGTTTGATAGAGCAGAATAGATTAAATTAGGAAGTAGGGAATAAATTATGACGATACAAGGTATTGATTATACATCATGCTGCATTAATCCAAACACAAGACAATTAACATCGAACAGAAATAATACAGCATGGTTAGATAAAGATGCTGCGGCATTTATGTGTGACAAGCTTCGTCCGATACATGATATTGCGGCTGCATTGGATATTCCATTGAATCTAGCAGATGAAACTTTTATTGATAAAGTAAATAACGAGTTATACATAGCAGAAGGCAGTCATTTTACGTTTGATGGTGGATTTGTCTATACTGTTCTAGAAAAAGGAATTACTTGCGGATATGGTACTCAAGAAGAATGGAATGGGGAAGTTCCTTTACCTGGTGATGCATCAAACGAAACATTAAATAGAGCCGCACAAGCAATGGCAGGTGCAATCGTACGCTTACTGCGTGATGCAACTGGAACTGTAGACGAAAGTATGCTAGGTCAAAAGAAACACATTCAGTTTCATCAGGATGTTTGTAAAGTTTTGGACTATTTTGGTCTTGATTCTTCTCGTGATTTCTCTATTAACGGAGTGAAATATACACGTGATGAAGATGGGCTTTTTCGTTCCGAGAAATCTTATGCTGCACAGGAAGCTTATGAAGTATTGAGAAATAACAACCGCAGCTATGCACTTGCAGATGAAAGCACAAAGAAACGTGTGCACTACATGAGTGACTATTATTTAGCCAGTGCACCAGAAGAGGTGCGTAAAGCTTGGCAGGAAACCTTAGAAGAAACAGGCATTAATCCATTTCAATCTGGATATGTCAGCACTTTACAACAGCTTGCTACAGAACAGGATTTTGCTACTGGAGGCAACGACCAAATCTTTGGTGACAGTATCGAAAGTAGCATAGAAGCGATTGACAAGATTTTAAAGCGAATTGCCAATCCAAAGCATAGTGAGAAAGAAGATTATGTGAGTAGCATGGTTCCAGCAGAGCAAGAGATAGAAGTCTTTTTGACACTTCAAAGGAAGCTTATAAATGGTGAGACAAATCAAGATTCTATTTCAAATGAAAGGGTAATTGGTATGACGATGATTCCATATAACGATAACGTCAGTTATGGTGTAATTGCAAAATATGCGGAGGAGTCAACAGCAGACAACCCTGTAATAGAGGTCATTTCTAATCGTGGCGGAGAGAAAGCAGTTTATAAGGTTAATGTCAACGAGGTTGATCCAAACAACGCAACAATGTTAGAGATGTTTGCACTATTAAGCTATGCGGACGACCAAGGTTTATCAACACCTAGTTCATTTTCTTCTTTTCAAGAATTAAAGGTATATGCAATGAATGCCGCTCAAAATGGTTATTGTGCGAGTGTAGAGAGTTTCGAGGATTTTGTTAATTTAAAGATGGATTGGACAAAGCCGATAAATGAGGTTGGACAAGACTATATGGAAGCTGGAATTTCGGAACAGTATAATGCTACACAAGCATTGTTAGATTTTTTACAAAAAAATATTGAAGAAATGCAAGCAAACATCGAGGCTGGAAATGTAGATTTTGAACCAGCATTTCAAATAGGTGGAAAGGCCTACACACAAGAAGAATGGGACAAACTTCTAGAATATGTGGATGAAGTGGAAGAAGAAACCCAGGAAGCCATGGAAGTAGAACAGGCAATGAAAGAAGCTGCTGAAGAAACTGGATATGAGGAAGAAGGGCAGATGGATTATTTATCACAGGCATTTATCAAGAAGGTAGAAAATCTGGTAAATGGCGTAGAGAATCCAAGTGACATCTTTGGTTCAATTATTGAATCCACTTTACAGGCAGCACAAGAACTTCTATTTGAGTTAGAAAATCCATTGACACCTGCAAGTGCAAGAGGTGAAAATGCAATAGAATATATGGAAAAGGAAAAAGCATATTATAGAGCATTGATTGAACGATTGAAAATGTGAATGGTATAAGTATATTTTCAAAAAAAATTCTAATGATATATATTATGTAAAGTCACTTGACTTATAATGTTAATATAATTATAATATAATTATGAAAGAAATAAGATTCGAATGGGATGAAAATAAGAACACTATCAATAAATCAAAACATAAAATTGCATTTGAAGAGGCAAAATCAGTTTTTGAAGATGCGGATGCATTGGTGATTGACGATCCAGATCATTCAGAGGAAGAAGACCGATTTATTATTTTAGGGCTTAGCAAAAAAGCAAATCTTCTGGTAGTTTGTCATTGCTATAGGGAATCTGATAGTGTAATACGAATTATTTCAGCTAGAAAAGCAACAAAAACAGAAACAAGACAATACAATGAATTCTAAGGGAAAGGAGACCAATATGAGAGACGAATACGATTTTTCTAATGCAAAAAGAAATCCATATGCAAAAAGAACAAAGAAACAAATCACCATCAATATTGATAGTGAAGCGATTGATTATTTCAAAGTTCAGTCTGAAAAAAGTGGTATTCCATACCAGACGCTTATTAATCTGTATTTGTGTGATTGTGCTACTAATTCCAGAGAACTTCAATTATCTTGGAAATAAATGTTGATATATAAATGAAATATGAAACTTTGAAAGGGCAGTTTGCATCCAATTAGGGTACATTCTGCTCTTTTTATATAATTTGTTTAATTAAATTTGGGTAAAACTGAGATATTTTCTTCTAAAACCATAGTATATAGATGAGGCAGAAAGGATGGTAAGCAGTATGGACGATAGTAAAATTATTGAATTGTTCTATGAGCGCTCAGAGCAGGCAATCATTGAACTATCACATAAATACGGAACTGTTTGCACCAAGGTTGCTAATAACATATTGAATGATGTACGAGACACCGAAGAATGCGTAAATGATGCATATCTTGGAGCGTGGAATACAATACCGCCTCATAATCCAAATCCACTTTTAAGCTATGTTTGTCGCATTGTTCGAAATCTTGCTATTAAGCGATATCACAGTAATACTGCAAAGAAACGAAATAGTATCTACGATGTTGCACTGGATGAACTAGAAAATTGTTTCCCAGCATCTAATACTGTGGAGAATGAGTTTTATGCAGAAGAAACTGCACGCATTATTGATTGCTTTCTAGATGGTTTGGATAAAGAAAGCAGAGTAATGTTTGTCAGACGATATTGGTATGCGGATTCGATTTCGGATCTCGCACAACTCTTTCATACAAGCAACCATAATGTATCGGTTCGACTTTCACGAATCCGTAATAAACTGAAAAAATATCTAATTCAGGAAGGAGTGCTTTTATGAGAAGAAAAAGAATATCAGAAACGATGCAACATATAGATACCAAATTTTTAAATGAAGTCAATGAATATGCTGGAACATCAAAAGAAAATAGACACACGGTATGGATCAGGTGGAGTGCGATTGCAGTTTGCCTATGTCTGATTATAGCTGCTGTAGTTGGTGTGCCAAATCGTTTTGGAAATAATCCAAATGGAGATAACGACCTCATATCTGTGGAACAAGATGGCACAATAATTGTCGATTTCAAAGCAACTGCTGACACCAGCTATTCGGCACCAGAACCTGGGGAATATTTCTGTTTCATTGAGGTGAATGAAGCCCGAAAGGAATATGCTGGTAAAAACATGCGGTATTTGCTTTCTTTTGACTTATTTAAAGCAGATGGTGAATCTATCAGTGAGGAAGAATTAAAAGCAGAGTATCAACGCCTTGCTGACTTGGGATATAAGCTTTACTATGTAGAAGACCATTGGACCTTTTATGGCGACAATCAGAAAAAATATATTCCTGTTGTGGTCGGTCTATTTACCGATGAAGAGCTAGATAATTTCCAAGCAAATGAGAAATATGGTTATGCATTCCATTTCGAAACCAATGGAGACTGTTCACCTATCAAAATTGATGTTAATGATGTGGTTACCGATTTTGATTCCATTTTATATTAAAGATATCGTTAGTAAAGACGTCACGATTGTGACGTCTTTTTCTTTAATTGCATACAATGATATGCTATAATGAAAAAAAGGAGAATGACTATGACAATATATGAAAAATACTGCCAGTTAAATATCGATGGTCGATGGATTAACTTAGAAAAAACAGAAGAAAATACAGAATATTTTTGCACGCCAATTGGTGCTGATATCATTGGTTGGGAAAATGGCGGTATCCATTACTGTTTTATCGATGGATATGGAGAAATGGTGTTTGCTGTTAATCCAGAAACATGTGCAGAAAGTTATGTATATCCTTTAGCCAAGAATTTTGTGGATTTTTTGCGACTAATATTAGCGTGTGGAAGCACTACCTCGGTGGAGCAAATTATATTGTGGAGAAAAGAACAGTTTGAAGATTTTTTACATAGTGAAGATAATCCGATACTTTCAGAGCAAAGAGAAATCTTGAATAGAATCCAATCAGAGTTAAATATTACACCAATGGAAAGTCCATTTGAATATGTAAAGGCTGTGCAGGCACAGTTTGATGATAGCAAAATCGAATTTTCAAATGAGTACTATGATACATTGGGGTTAGAACGACCAGATAGTTTAGAGAGAGAGGCTGAGCCTGTGTCGTTTAACACAGTTGCATTTTACTTAGATAGAACAGAAAAAGATAATTCGAAATGGTTAGAACTGATTACCGAAGCATTGAAAATCGCTAAGCGTTTTGAAATTCATTGTTGGAATGAAGAAACTGAATGGATCGAGTTTGCATTACACTATGGCACTTTAAAAGAAAGCACTTGGAAATATGGCAAAATCATTGAAGGTGATGTGACTCCAGAATTTGTGTCGATGATTCTTGGTATACCTAAGCCAACAGATATTGAAATCTACAACAAAATGACTCCATTTTTTAATGTTTTCTTAGATGATGCTAAGTTTCAGAGTAGTCATTATGGGACAGAGATTTATATCGAGGAGAAATTAATATGAGTGTTTGTACATTTATAGCTTCGGATAGTCCTTTAAGAGAAGTATCACCAGAAAAAGATTATCCATTAGAAATCAATTTAGATAATGGAACGATTAATGATGGTGGAGCCGATGATAATTTCTACCTTCTTACATTTGAAAATCTCAGAGACTATACAGATAAAACGTATGGCGTTTATTTAGAATGGAACTATACAGATGGACGAGCAGAACAGATTATAAAATACATAAAAGAAGCATTAAAAGAGACCGATTCCAAAGAAATAGACGATGCAGAAATTTGGAATAAACCAGATAAACAGATGCCAAGTAGACCATCGTTTTATAGACTAATTATAACAAGGTAATAAAGAAAGTGAGGCTATTTTTACTATGGATAAAAAAGTATTATCAAAAGGTTGTTATACCATAGTGTTCGTTCATATTCTGTTCATGATAATAGGAATATTACCTATTGCCAGCTATATTAAGAAAACCATATTAGGTGGGTTTATACTAAATTGGGCATATCAGATATTACTTGTAGTGCTTATTATGGTCTACTTAAAAGATTTTATAGTAGATTCATGGAAAAGATTTATTAGTGTAGGGATAAAGAAAAATATAAAATCGGTACTCTTAAGTTTTTTTGCTTACATTGGGATTTTTATAGTTTTTCAAATTATAGTATATGTGGGAAAGGTCGATATTGGGATAAGTCAGAATCAGTCAATGATTAAAACATATATAAGTGCATATCCAATATTAACAGGGATACTAAGTATTGTAGTTGCTACATTTACTGAAGAGTGTATTTATAGGGGAATTATTTGGCAAACCATACGAAAGTACAGTAAAATAGGTGCCATTATAGTTCCTGGATTTATGTTCGGATTTATACATGTAATTTCAACAATTGTCAAGGGGAATGTTGGCATTGTACAGATATTGTATTTGATACTTAATTATTCTATCGGAGGAATTTATTTAGGGGTAGTACAGGAACGATATAAAAATATTTGGTATAGTTACTTTGTTCATGTATTATGGAATACAATAGGAACACTTCCAGCAATAATCATTACATTAATGAAGTAGATTATGGGAAAGTTACATTCAGTTGCGGCATTGTAAAGTCTGTGTGGTGGGATATTTTGATAAATCCAATTACAATTAAGCTACAAAGAAACAGTAAAGGAGGCTGATTGTATGACATTTGGAGAAAAATTATTAAATTTAAGGAAAAGAAATGGATATTCACAGGAGGAACTTGCTGAAAAGCTTGATGTATCCAGACAGGCAATTTCACGTTGGGAAATGGGAACTGCCATTCCTGATTCGCAAAATGTATTGCATCTTAGCAAATTGTTTCAGGTATCTACAGATTATTTGCTGAATGATGATTATGAAAGCGATAATGACATACCAAAGGTAAAAGAGAATAATAAAATTTTACAAATGAATCTCTGTAAAATTGCGATTATTGCTCAAGTTGCATTTTTAAATGTTGCAATGCAACCGTTCCAAGAAATACAGACACCATCTATGCACACGTTAGAGCTTTTTATCAAGATTGTTCCGCTGGTAGCAAGTTCCATTTGGATGGCATTTAATCTAAAATATGAGAAAGATGAAATCCAGTATCGTAAAAATGTAAAAATAGAATTACGATATTGTATGATTCAAGCAGGAGTATTCTTGTTTGGTTATTTCAGCAAATTATATTGGATCGCGACATTACTTTTTATAATTATAGCTTTGATTTACATATTATGGATAAATCCGAAATATATGAATCGTTGTATGACAAGGAGAAATAAATAGAGATGAACAAATCAGTTTATGATGAAACAAAAGCCGCAATTTCTGAATTGTGTGAAGAAGCCAAATTGAAAAAGGGCGATATTGTAGTAGTAGGATGCTCCACAAGTGAGGTGGTTGGATCTCAAATTGGGACAAATTCAAGCTATGATGTTGCAGGCGAGATATTTAAAGCATTAAATGACTATACAAAGAGCAACGGGATCTACCTTGCAATACAATGCTGTGAGCATTTAAACCGTGCAATTATTACGGAAAGAGAAGCAGTTCCGTTTGCAGAATATGTCAATGTAGTTCCACAGCCTAAAGCAGGTGGTTCTCTTGCAACACAAGCCTATCATGGATTTTCAAATCCTGTTGCATTAGAAGAAATAAAAGCAGATGCTGGACTTGATATTGGACTTACACTGATTGGAATGCATTTAAAGAAAGTTGCAGTTCCACTTAGATTGGTTAATAATAAAATCGGTGAAGCAACTGTTGTGGCTGCTCGTACACGTCCTAAATTCATCGGTGGTGTAAGAGCAGTATATAATGAGGAGCTTCTGTAAATATGAACTACAAATTTATTCAAAATATTCAAATTGATTGGGCGAAAATTGACAAGTACAGCTACGTCCGAAATATACCAGCTTTACAGTTTGAAAATCCTCTTTTGTTTGAAAAAAACATTACATTCTTTGTTGGTGAAAATGGTACAGGTAAATCAACTCTTTTGGAAGCAATTGCCGTTGCGTATGGTTTTAATCCGGAAGGTGGAAGTAAGAATTATAACTTTTCTACATATGATTCACACTCGAATTTGCATGAAGCGATTCGATTAGGAAAAGGTGTGTACAAGCCAGAGTGGAGCTATTTTTTACGAGCAGAAAGCTTTTATAATGTGGCAACTAAGGAAGAAGAATATTCAGACTGGGCACATCCATCCCAGCAGTATCATAAAAAATCTCATGGAGAAAGCTTTCTAGCTTTGGCACAAAGCAGTTTTCGTCCGAATGGGCTTTATCTTTTAGACGAACCTGAGGCTGCTTTGTCACCTCAAAGACAGTTGACTCTTATGATTGAAATGCACAAACTGGCTCAGAACGGAGCTCAGTTTATCGTAGCAAGTCATTCGCCGATTTTACTGGGAATTCCAGATGCTCAGATACTGTCCTTTGATGATGGCATGATTCATGAATGTGATTATAAAGATACAGATAGCTATCAAGTGACAGAAATGTTTATTAATAATCGAGAATATTTGTTAAAACGACTCTTGCAGGAATAAATTTTACACGAACCTGTGACGCAGTCAGCCTTTTGTGGTGTATTAGGATGAAAGGCCTTAACACACCAGGAAAGGGGGATGAGGGGTATGGACGATAAGCGGATTATAGAATTGTATCAAAAACGCTCAGAAGCGGCGATATCGGAGACTGCGAACAAATACGGAAAGTACTGCTATTTTATAGCGTATCACATTTTATACAGTGAAGAAGACAGTGAGGAGTGCGTCAACGATACATACTTGCGTGCATGGGAAGCGATTCCACCGCAGTGTCCAGAAAAATTGTCGACGTTTCTTGGCAAAATCACACGCAACCTTGCATTGAATCGATACAAATATTATCTTCGAGAAAAACGTGGAAATGGAAAGGCAGAACTTGTCATTGACGAACTAAATGAATGTATTCCAGCGTCTAATAATACTGAAGAGTCAGTTGATGAGATTTTATTGGTAGAGCTATTAAATCAGTTTTTGTATAGTCTGCCAAAGCAAAAAAGAATTATATTTTTAAGACGATATTGGTATATGAGTTCAATCCAGGAGATTGCGAAGGATTATGGATTCAGCGAAAGCAAGGTGAAAATGATCTTGCTTCGTACTCGAAACAAGTTGAAACAGGTTTTGGAGAAAGAAGGTATCGTTTTATGAAGAAGATGAGATTATTCGAAGCACTCGGCAAAGTTGATGAAAATCTTATCGCGGAGGCTTCACCAGAAAATAAACCGAAGAAGAATTCCAAATACATAAGATGGGCAAAACGACTTGCAGTAGCTGCCTGTATAGGTTTGGTTATAATCGGAGCAGTCGATACATTAGGTCGCTTGGACTATACATTTAAAGCCAGTTGTGGCGCAGGTCTTGGAACGATTGTGGATGGAACATATTATTATTCTGAGCCACATAAAGGAATCTTTAAGTATACGCCAGAAGCGGGGGCAGAACTGCTTTTACACACTTACTGGTTTGGTGAAGATTGGGCTGTCAATGAGTATGGTATCTATTATCGTGATGATATGAGTGTTTATGTATGTGACCATGAAACTGGCACACGTACTAAGCTGTACACTTCAGATTCAGCAGAAAATACACATATGAGATTTCAGTTGTGGCAGGAAAAGAATATCCTTGTTACGAACTACAATAAAAACACCGAAATCGTATATGAAGTTTTAGTGGATGGTATAAATGGTGAAGTTCTTGAAACTGTAATGGAAAAAACTTCCTATGATGTAGCAAAATACACATATTATAGTGATTTGCACTATCAGGTAGGAGATAGAGAGATTACGCTTGAGCCTGTGAATGAAAACAGGGATGTATTTATCGTGTTGGAAAATGGAGAAAACATTTTGCCAGACGATTTCTATGTAACGAAATATCCAGACTTATTAGATGGTATACTTATATTTACGAAATATACGAGTATTGACTTTGGAACATCATTTGTAGCTTATTCTGATGGCACAAATCAAGTACTTACTTTCCCAACAAATGCACGCTTTAGTGGAAATGATAAATATCTGTATTATCCAGATGTATTCGAGGAGACTATCGGTTGTGTCAATGCCAGAACAGGCGAAAGCTGGTATTTGAAAATCGAAAACAACGGAAAAGAATACAATGAAATGCATAATGTTATGACTGACGGAGAGTACCTCTACACCTGTGGTCCAGCAGGTGGCGAAACTGCACTCTGGAAGCTGGTGTTTAATGAAAATGGAACGCCAATAGGTATGTCATTGATTGATAATGATATAAAATCAGAAAAGTAATCGAAAAAGAAATATCATATAGATGAAAGAAACCACAGATTTACTGTGGTTTTTTTCTTTGTTTTCCTTTATAATATCTTAGGTATGTTTATAAAACAAAAAACACAATATGAAACAGGAGATTTTAGCTTTGAGAAAATTAGCATTAAGTGATGAAATCTTGATGAAGGTGGAAAAGCCTGCAAGATACATCGGTAATGAATTAAATAGCATTGTCAAAGACAAAGATGCAGTAGAAATCCGTTTGGCTATGTGTTTCCCTGACGTATACGAAATCGGTATGTCACATCTTGGGATCCAGATTCTTTATGATATGTTTAATCGTCGTGAAGATACCTGGTGCGAACGTGTGTATTCGCCATGGCCAGATTTACACAAAATTATGAAGGAAGAACATATTCCATTATTTGGATTAGAGTCGCAGGAACCAATCAAGAATTTGGATTTCTTGGGAATTACAATTCAGTATGAAATGTGCTATACAAATATTCTTCAGGTGTTAGATTTGGCACAGATTCCTTTGTTAGCCAAGGATAGAACCGAAGAACATCCAATCGTTATGGGTGGTGGCCCATGTACCTACAATCCAGAACCAATCGCAGAGTTTTTTGACTTCATCTATATAGGGGAAGGAGAGACACAGTACGATGCCATTTTGGACATATATAAGGAAATGAAGAAAAATGGTGCGACACGTGCTGAGATTCTTCATGCGATTGCGAAAATTGAAGGGATGTATGTACCATCACTTTATGATGTAACTTACAAAGAAGATGGCACTATCGATGCATTTATTCCAAAATATGACGATATTCCTGCAACCATCAAACGTCAAGTGCAGGTGGATTTAGATACTGCGATTTATCCAGAGAAGCCAGTCGTTCCATTTATCAAAGCGACACAGGATAGAGTTGTTTTGGAAATTCAGCGTGGATGTATTCGTGGCTGTCGTTTCTGTCAGGCAGGAATGATTTATCGTCCAAACCGTGAAAAAGATGTTGAAGTATTAAAAGAATATGCACGCAAGATGCTGAAAGCCACAGGACATGAGGAGATTTCTCTTAGTTCCCTTAGCTCATCGGATTACAAACAGTTGGAAGAATTATTGGATTTCTTGTTAGAAGAATGCAAGAAGCAACATATAAATATTTCTTTGCCATCACTTCGTATCGATGCATTTTCGCTCGACATCATGAGCAAGGTGCAAGATGTAAAGAAGAGTAGTATCACTTTTGCACCCGAGGCTGGTTCTCAGCGTATGCGTAATGTAATTAACAAAGGACTAACGGTAGAAGATATCTTAGGTGGTTCGAAAGAAGCATTCCTTGGTGGGTGGAACAAAGTAAAACTGTATTTTATGCTTGGTCTTCCTACCGAAACTGAAGAAGATATGCGTGCGATTCCAGAGCTTGCAAACCAGATTGCAGCTTTGTATTATGAGACGATTCCTAAGGAAGAAAGAAATGGCAAGTGTCAGATTACGATGAGCACCTCTTTCTTTGTACCAAAGCCATTTACCCCATTCCAGTGGGCAACAATGCAGGATCCAGACGAATACCTTCGTCGTGCACATATTGTAAATGAAACGATGAAAGCACAGTTAAACCATAAGAGCCTTCGTTACAACTGGCATGAAGCTGATGTAACCGTATTAGAAGGTATTTTAGCTCGTGGTGACAGAAAGCTTTCGAAAGCGATTTTACATGTATATGAAAATGGCGGCATTTATGATGCTTGGAGTGAGTTTTTCCAGTATGGAAGATGGTTAAATGCGTTCAAGGCTTGTGATATCGACATGGATTTCTATAACAAACGTGAACGTTATGAAACGGAAACTTTCCCTTGGGATTTCATCGATATCGGCGTAACAAAAGAATTTATGCTTCGTGAATGGAAAACAGCTTTGGGCGAATGTGTCACACCAAATTGTCGCCAGCGTTGTTCCGGCTGTGGAGCGAAAACATTTGGAGGAGGTGTCTGCTATGAAAATTAGAATCAAATTCCGTAAATGGGGTAGCATGAAGTTCATCGGACACTTGGATATGATGCGTTATTTCCAAAAGGTAATGCGTCGTGCAGATGTAGACATCCGTTATTCCGAAGGCTTTTCACCACATCAGATTATGTCCTTTGCGGCACCACTTGGTGTAGGTATCACAAGTGATGGCGAATATCTCGACATTGAGGTACACAGCACAAAGTCTAGTGAAGAAATGATAAAAGCTTTGAATGCAACGATGGTAGATGGCGTGGATATCGTAGGTTATGTAGCGTTACCAGACAATGCGAAACCAGCGATGTCTATTGTAGCTGCCGCAGACTACGTACTTTCCTATAAAGAAGGCTATGAAGTGCCATTTAGCATAGAAGAGTGGAAAGATAAAGTGTCTGAATTGTTTACAAATCAAAAAACATTTACGATTATCAAGAAAACAAAGAAAAGTGAAAGAGAAGTGGATTTGAAACCACTTGTATATGCTTTTGATGTTATCGAACAGGATGGAAAACCTGTATTTTATATTAATGTTTCGACAGGTAGTGTCGATAATATCAAACCAGAACTTTTGCTTGCTTCTATGTATGAAAAACTTGGCTTGGAATACAATGAATCAGCGATTGCGATTCACAGAAAAGATGTATATGCGGTGGATCAGAAGTCTGGCAAGAAAGTATCATTGTTGGATTTAGGAGAGAAAATTAAATAATTAGGTTGATTAACTTTTTACCGAACAAGATAGTAAATTTGTCTTGTTCGGTATTTTTATGCAATTTTAATGTGAGGAAATAGCTCTTTATCCCATTTTTACTTCTAAATTCATAAAATAGAATTATAAAAAAAGGGAAAAGAGGATTATTTATGAATAAGGAACTTAAAGTTTCACTTTCATCTTTTCAGATTATTATTATAGGCTTTGCTGGAATTATATTAGTGGGTACGATATTGTTAATGATGCCATTTTCTACGCAAAGTGGAGCAGGCGCATCATTTTTAGATGCATTATTTACAGCAACATCGGCAGTATGTGTAACTGGTTTAGTAGTACAGGATACAGCTACCTACTGGTCATACTTTGGACAATTTGTGATTCTTTGTCTGATACAAATTGGGGGAATGGGTGTTATAACAGTCGCATCTTCTTTGGCTTTATTATCTGGACGAAAGCTTTCTTTTTCACAAAGAAATATTATGCGGGAAGCTTTGTCTGCACCACAGGTTGGCGGGATTGCCAAATTAACCAGCTTCGTAATCAAAGGAACTCTATTATTTGAAGTGTTAGGTGCGTTGATTATGTTGCCTGTCTTTTGCAAGGATTTCGGAATAAAAGGTATATGGATGTCCTTTTTCCATTCGATTTCCGCTTTTTGTAATGCTGGATTTGATTTGTTAGGGGTAAATGCAAAGTATTCCTCACTAATTAGTTATGCCGAAAATCCGGTGATAAATATTATAATTATGCTACTTATCATTATCGGTGGTATCGGATTTTTAACATGGTCTGATGTGGTTAATCATAAACATAAAATTGGTGAATATCGTATGCAAAGCAAGGTAATTCTTTCTACAACAGGAATATTAATTGCAGTTCCTACGATTTATTTCTTTGTGATTGAATTTACGCATTTACCACTTGTAGATAGAATCTATGCGTCTTTCTTCCAAGCGATTACCCCTCGTACAGCTGGGTTTAATACTGTAGATTTTGGAATTTTGTCAGAGGCAGGCATTGGAATCATTATATTACTTATGTTAATCGGTGGTTCTCCTGGTTCTACGGCGGGGGGAATGAAGACTACAACGATAACTGTACTATTTGCAAACGCAAAAGCAGTATTTCGCCGTAAAGATGAAACAGATTTATTTGGAAGAAGAATTCCTAGTGACACAATCCGGACGGCTTCAACCATTTTGATTTTATATGTAACTTTATTTTTCTGTGGTGGTGTTTTATTAAGCTTACTTGAGGGTTTACCAATGATGACTTGTTTATTTGAAACCGCATCTGCAATAGGAACTGTTGGATTGACCTTGGGTATTACACCACAGCTAGGATTCTTATCCCGATTGATTTTAATCTTTTTGATGTTTTTTGGAAGAGTAGGTGGATTAACTTTAATTTTTGCTGCATTATCAGGTTCAAGCAAACATTTTTCTAAACTTCCACAAGAAAAAATAACTGTTGGCTAAGGAGGATACAACTATGAAAAAATCAGTATTATTAATCGGAGTAGGGCGATTTGGAAAACATATTGCGTCACAATTAAAACAGTTACACCATGAAGTGCTTGCAATTGATAAAGATGAATCACGTATTGATGCTGTGATGCCATTTGTAACTGCTGCACAGATTGGTGATGCTACAAACAAAGAATTTTTGGAGTCATTAGGAGTAAGTAATTTCGATGTTTGCATCGTTGCAATCGGAAAAGATTTTCAAAGTTCCTTAGAAACCGCATCTTTACTCAAAGAATTAGGTGCAGAATTAGTTGTTGCAAGAGCTTCTCGTGGAGTGCAGGCAAAATTCTTATTACGAAATGGGGCGGATGAGGTCGTTTATCCAGAAAAACAGTTGGCAAAATGGACAGCGATTCGTTATACAGCAGATCATATTTTGGATTACATACAGTTGGATGACTGCCATTCGATTTTTGAAGTAACAATTCCGGAAAAATGGATTGGTTACAAGGTTGGTGAAATCGACATTCGTAAAAAATATAATATCAATATTTTGGCTACCAAACAGAATGGGGTTATGAATTTATCGGTTACACCGGATACATTGCTGACACAGGATAAAACGATGTTGGTTTTGGGGGAATTTAAAGATTTACAAAGATGTTTTCATATATAGTTCTAAAATGATATAATATATTTTATTTCAGGAGAAGTATATATGCGAAACTCTTTCAAATTATCAAAATTACCATCATGGAAAGAATTGTTTTATAGCCTACTGATTTTAGGAGCAGCAACGCTAATTGGTCTTTTGTTTTCAAATTTAGGATTTACAGAAGCAAATATTATAACAATTTATTTATTAGCAATATTGCTAACTTCTTTATTAACAACAAGTAGATGGTGTAATTTATTAAATTCATTAATTAGTGTTTTAGTTTTTAATTTTTTCTTCACTGAACCAAAGTTCACATTACACGTATATGAAAAAGGATATCCAGTTACTTTTGTAATCCTATTTATTGCATCTTGGATTACAGGAACGCTAGCTGTACGAGTAAAAGAGCATGGTAAAAAAGCTGCAGAAGCTGAGATGTTAGCTCAAAAAGAACAACTACGTGCTAATTTACTTCGAAGTATTTCTCATGATTTGCGTACTCCATTGACATCTATTTCAGGCAATGCGAGCAATTTGCTATCAAATTCTTCTAGTTTTGATGAGGCTACCAAAAAACAAATATATTCCGATATTTATGAAGATTCTATGTGGCTGATTAATCTCGTTGAAAACTTATTATCTGTTAGCCGTATGGAAGATGGTAAAATGATTTTGCATATGCAGACAGAATTGATAGATGAAATTGTAACAGAAGCATTACGACATGTGGAAAAGCGTAGTTTTAAACATATAATTAAAGTAGTACATGAAGAGGAATTGCTTTTAGTTAAAATAGATGCTCGTTTGATTGTACAAGTAATTATCAATTTAATTGATAATGCAATTAAATATACACCACCTGGTACAGAAATCACGATACATTCCAAGAAAGAGGATGAATGGATTGTAGTGGACGTCACAGATAATGGTGCAGGAATTCCAGAAGAAGAAAAAGAACGTGTATTTGAGATGTTTTATACTGGAAATAACAAAATTGCAGATAGTCGCAGAAGTATTGGTTTAGGTTTATTTTTATGTAAATCTATTATTGAAGCACATGGCGGTCAAATTGAACTATTGGATTTTGAACCACATGGAAGTTTATTTCGTTTTACTTTGCCAGCAGGAGAGGTGAGTTTACATGAATAAAGCATATATTTTAGTAGTTGAAGACGATCTACCGGTTTCCAATTTAATCACAACGACCTTAAAAGCACATGATTATCGATTTATAACTGCTCAAAATGGTAAAAATGCTATTTTACAAGCGTCATCACATAATCCAGATATCATATTATTGGATTTAGGTTTGCCAGACATGGATGGAGTTGAAGTGATAAAATGTATTCGTAGTTGGTCTAATGTTCCAATTATTGTAATAAGTGCACGTAGTGAGGATCGTGACAAAATAGATGCGTTAGATGCTGGTGCAGATGATTATTTAACAAAACCATTTAGTGTAGAAGAATTGCTTGCAAGATTACGAGCAACACAAAGAAGATTAAATGTGATGCAAAATCAGACATTGAATATGTCATCTATTTTTGAAAATGGCGAGTTAAGGGTAGATTATGCAGCCGGTTGTGCTTATTTAAAAGACGAAGAGTTACATTTGACACCAATTGAATATAAGCTATTATGTTTATTGTCAAAAAATGTAGGCAAAGTTCTTACACATACTTATATTACACAGGAAGTATGGGGAAGTAGTTGGGACAATGATATTGCATCATTACGAGTATATATGGCAACCTTGCGTAAAAAAATAGAAGTTGGTGAAGAGCCGTTACAATATATTCAAACTCACATTGGAATAGGATATCGAATGTTAAAAATTGAATAATTAAATGATATGATGTATAATAATGAAACCTGATTAGAATAGGAGAGTTCATATGCATCGTCTAGCAATCACGCGAGTTGCACTAAAGGAAAAATTGAATAAAAAGCATCTTGCCTACATTATGTTAGATGAAAAGCGTGATTTTGTAGATTTCCAGGTGTTTCAAGAGGAGGAATCCCTCTTAAACAGCATTTTTGTAGCACGAGTGGATAATATTGTGCCAAATATCAAAGCTGCATTTGTCCGAATTTCTCCAAAACAAGTATGCTATTTATCGTTAGAGGATGTGCAAGCACCGCTGTATGTGAAGAAACAATCGGAACTCAAGGCATTATCTATTGGTGATGAAATTGTTGTACAGGTGATAAAAGATGCGATAAAGACAAAAGAGCCTGTCGTATCTACAAAACTGACTTTAGCGGGAAAATACTGTGTTTTAACTACAGAAAACACTTCGTTAGGTGTTTCAAAAAAGATTACTGGTGAAAATCATATCCATATGAGCGAACTCCTCAGTTCCAATGTCAGTGAACAAGCCAAAGAATATGGATTTGGAATGATTATTCGAACGAATGCATTGGAAGCAACAGAAGAAGAGCTTATCCATGATTTCACTGAGACGATGGAGCGATTCATTTCTCTAAAAGAAAAATCAGCTCATCAAACCGCTTTTGCAGTATTAGAAAAAACAGAAGCGCCATATATTCAGAAGTTAAAATCAGCAGATTTGACCATCTTAGATAACATTTATACTGACGAGGAAGATATCTTTGCAGAAATAGAGGGTAAGCTGCCTTATTTAAAGGAGAAAGGCCTTTTAAAGCTATACAAAGACGATAAAGTATCACTTGGAACCGTATACAACTTCCGTGGTTCCGTAGATAAATTGGTCGAAAAACGTGTATGGCTAAAATCTGGTGCAAATATTATTATTGAGCAGTTGGAAACCATGACGGTTATCGACATCAATTCTGGCAAGAATATTTCCAAGAATGAGACTGCTATCCTAGAAATCAATAAGGAAGCGGCAATAGAAATCGCAAGACAGTTACGACTTCGTAATATATCAGGTATGATCATTATTGACTTTATCAATATGAAATCCAAAGAACATATGGATGATTTAGTCGCAGTTCTAAAAGAGCAGATTAAGAGGGATTCAGTAACCTGCACCTTTATGGATGTGACGAAGTTAGGGTTAGTGGAATTAACACGCAAGAAAACCTATAAATCATTAAAAGAAATGATTGAATAAATAAGATAGAGCGACCGCTAGGTCGCTCCTTTTTAATATAATCCATCCCAGATTCCATGTAACCAATAATTTTTCTTTTTGCCTTGTTCTAACTCCATTTCACCAGAAAGTGCACCGCTTTCATAATCATACCACATATATCCTTCGCGGAAATTTTCATTTATATCTTCATAACTAAAATAAACCAACATCACAGCGGGATCTTTGTCGCTCCATTGTATAAATTCAAAATTAATTTGTGGACGATATCCTTCATCATCATACGTCATTTCAGAAAAGAATTCTTTTTCATAAAGGGCCATTTCTAAATATACCGTTAAATTGCAGTCGCAATTTCTTGTATAGTCGACCAACGCAAGCTGCGTTTTATTATTAGTATCGTTCATACTCACCACTCGGTATTTACTATCAGGTGACCACCACATACCGCGAAATTTCGCATTTAAATAGCAGGTGCTTCCGTTCCAATATCCTGTGTTTTCTACTGTAAACCCATTTGAGGTTGGGAAAAAACTATCGTGAAGATTACAGTTATATACAGTGGATTTTGTAGTTCCATCTGGAGAAGGATAGGTTCCAATTTTATGGAAGAATCCTTTGTGTAACAGAAACAACACTAATATAATCAAAAGAAGAATACTTGCTAAAACTAAAATCACAATTTTCTTTCTACTTGTATTTTTCTTATTTGTGATTTCTTGTTTGGAATATTGGATGGTTTCTTTCACGACGTGTTCTAATTCTTCTTTATGTTCAGCTACGACCTCTAACTCACCAGTAATTAGCTCGGTTATGGAAATTTCCAATATATCTGCTAAGGGTTCTAATAAAGCTAAATCAGGTGCACAAATGCCACGTTCCCATTTCGAAACTGCACGGTCTGTAATGTTTAAATGTGTCGCAATATCTTTTTGTGTTAGTCCTTTTTTCTTACGTGCTTCTCGAATCATTGCACCCATTTTTGCGTTGTCCATCTTGTTTCCTCCTTGCCACATCTTTATCATACTTGTATGAGGCAAAAAAAGCAACAAACCATAGGTTGAGTATTCAAATTATATTGTAAAATATAGTTGTATAAGGTACAATATATATGTATTTTTATGTAAATATAAAAGTGGGAGTTTTTATATGGAAGAATTGATAAAAAAAGTAGAAGCTGGGGATTTAGAGGCACTATTTGAACTTGGTATCGTATATCTTGAGGATGAATCAAATTCCGATAAAATGGAATTGGGATTTGAATATGTAATAAATGCTGCAAATCATGGATTATCACAGGCACAAACTTTTATGGGCACAGTTTATTATGCACAAGAAGAACATACATTAGCTTTTGAATGGTTTATGAAAGCTGCAGAACAAGGGAACGCTGTAGCTCAGTTAAATATTGGAAGATATTATTTGAACGGAGATGTTGTACCAGTCAATAAAGAACTTGCTTTTCAATGGTTTTTAAAAGCTGCAGAACAGGGACATGCGGAATCACAGTTCATCGTTGGTTTATGTTATGTAAAAGGGGAAGGCGTTTCTGTAAATGAAGATTTGGGAAATGAATGGATAGAAAAAGCAACACAACAAGGTTTTGTAATGCAATAAATTTATATACAAATGAGGGATTTTTATATGAAGAAAAATTTATTACTTATAATCGGAGCAGTTGTTTTAGTGTTATTATTACTTTGTACTGCAGTTGGACCACAGCTTATTTTGATGATGGATAAACAGGAAGCGGTAGCAAAAGAGTATCGTTATAGCGATGTATTCTATGATGAGTATGAGGATGTAAGAATGCATTTACTGGATACTGTAGATACATTAAAAGCAGATGGACATAACGTACAGTTGAGTAGTTATGCGATAGATGAAAAGGATGATTTGTATATTGATACCATCTATATTCCTGCAACAGAAAAACAGACGAATCTTATCGTTATTACTACTGGTGTACATGGAATTGAAGGATATATTGGTTCAGTTATGCTAGATGTATTCTGGAAGGAGATTTATTCTACAGAGGTTGTCAATGCTGCCAATACAGGGGTAATGATAGTAGCGAATGTTAATCCTTATGGAATGAAATATCACCGCAGATACAATGAAAATAACGTGGATTTAAATCGAAATTTTATCCTGGACTGGGAGAGTTTTGACATGACGGTAAATAAAGATTATCCAAAGGTAGATACTTTCCTTGGACCACAGAGCACACTCGGAAACGCATTCTGGCATGAAGCTGGATTTTATGGTTCCTTGGTTGTTGAAGTTATTCAGGATGGGGCAGATACGATTTCTAATGCACTTCTTGGTGGGCAGTATGAGTATCCAGAAGGTGTATACTATGGTGGTAATGGTGATGAATCATCCACGAAATATTTGAAAGATGTATTCAAACAGACGTTAGAGAGTGAGTATGAAAACATTGTACACATTGATGTGCATTCTGGTTATGGACCACGATATAATATGGTAATTTTTAATTCTGTCTTTGAAACCATGAACGAGGCAGAAAGTGTGCAATTATTTGGATATGACAATGTGATTGCGCATGATTCCGAAGCTTTTTATCCAACTACTGGAGATACGACAGATTATTATTATCGATTACATGAACAAATGGGAACGGATAAAGGATTATTTTCTACCTGTTTTGAATTTGGAACTATTGGTGATAGTTTCTTAGATAGTATTATTTCTATGAAATACACGATTGAAGAGAATCAGAATCATTGGTATCCATCCTCAAATAAGACTACAAACGAAATTGTGAAAGAAAGATATCAAGAGCTTTTTTATCCTACAGAAAAAGAGTGGCGAGAAAAGACGATAGCAGATTTCGCAACTGCCTGTAAAGGTGTTTTAAAAGCGAAACTAATTACGGAATAATATATAACAAAAGATGAGGGAATTATTATGAATGAGAATAAGTTCAGATATGCAGAACGCGCGGTTCAAATTAAAAAAGTAAATACCTTTTTATGTATTAGTACAGCCGTCGTGTTTTTATTAAGTTATATTATTGTTGTGGTTTCTTTTTTGCAGGGAAACCGTACAGCGCTTTATGCAGGCGGGATGTTTGTTGTTATGTTGGCTACTATTATTACTGGTTTTGTTACACTGAAAAAAGATAGTGGAAATGAGCGTTTGCGCTGGTATGTTATGATTGGTCTTTGTATTGTTACTGCAATGCTGGTTTATGCATATAAAGATTATTATATGCGTTTTCTTGCTGCAATGCCATTAATGTCGACAGTGCTTTGTTATGATACGAAATTTAGCAAGGTGACGACGATTATTGTTTCAGCCGAAAACATTATTATCACCTTGTGTCGTCAGTTTTTCTGGCAGGGGTATGAAGGAGATGAATTTACACAGAATATCGTAGCAGCGCTTGCTGTTACAGTTATGATGGGATTGATTTCGTATATTACTGGTGTTGGAAAACAGTTTAATACCGATTCTATGGCGAAGATTCAGTTTGAGGCAGAGTATCAAAAAGAGATGACAGAAAATATCATTCGTATTGCAGAACGTGTTCGTACTGGAACAAATCAAGCAATGGATATTATGAACAACTTACAGGAATCCTCTAAAACAGTAAATCAGGCAGTAGAAAATATCAGCAATGGTAGTGTATCAACAGCCAACAGTATTCAGAACCAGAGTATGATGACTCAGAATATTCAGGAACATTTGGAGCAAGTGGTTCACAGTGCAGAAACGATGCTGCAAACAGCAAATGAATCGGAAGTATTAAATAAAGATAGTTTAGAAAAAATTCATTCGCTTCGCGATGAAGCTTTAACATTAATTGAAACCAATGACATGGTTGCAGAATCCATGAAACAGTTACAGCAGAATGTAGAAAGTGTAAAAGAGATCACGAACACGATTATGGATATTTCTTCACAGACTAATTTGCTTTCACTCAATGCTTCTATTGAAAGTGCACGAGCCGGCGAAGCTGGTAGAGGATTTGCAGTAGTTGCAGATGAAATCCGTACTCTTTCAGAACGCACCAAACAGGAAACGGAAAATATTACACAGATTTTAGGTGATCTGGCCAAAAATACAGAAGAAACTGCAAATGCAGTGAAGCGTTCTTTAGAAATCGGTAATGTACAGGAAGCTATGGTAATGGAAATTGCAGAGCAGTTTGAGAAACTCAATTCAAACATTAGCAAGTTGGGTTATGATGTAAATGAAATTGGACATGGTTTAAATAATCTAGCGAAAGCAAATACTGAGATTGTGAGTGATATTACGACGTTATCCGCTACAACAGAAGAGGTTACAGCTTCTGCACAGCAATCGACAGAACTTACGGAAGAAAATTATCAGAGCACCGTAGAAGCGAAGGAAATTCTGGATAATATTTTGGAAGTTTCTCATGAAATGGATGTTTATATTTCATAGAAAAATCTTAGAAAATTATCGAAAAAAGTAGTTGACGCGAAGGGATGCTTGTGTTAAGATAATTGAGTATGCCGCACAGTGAGGTAGAAGTGTGCCCTTTGGACACCACCGTAACTGGCGAGTAATGATAAAATAGGAGGTGCCATATGTACGCAATTATAGCAACAGGTGGTAAACAGTACAAAGTAGCTGAAGGCGATATCATTACCATTGAAAAGCTTGGTGTTGAAGCTGGTGAAAACGTGACTTTTGATCAGGTTTTAGCTGTAGGTGGAGAAGAACTTAAGGTTGGAACTCCAACAGTAGCTGGAGCAACTGTAGAAGCTTCTGTAGTAAAAGAAGGCAGAGGTAAAAAGGTAATCGTTTACAAGTACAAGAGAAAAACTGGTTATCACAAAAAGAACGGTCACAGACAGGCGTTCACACAGGTTAAGATTGAAAAAATCAATGCTTAATGACTAAAAGGAATTGTTATGACTCAAATAACGATTTATCAAAATCAGAATCATGAAGTAGAACGATTTACATGTACAGGGCATGCTGGATATGCTGCTTCGGGCGAAGATGTTGTATGTGCAGGTATTTCGATACTTGTTATCAATACGATTAATTCAATAGAAACCTTTACTTCAGTGCCATTTGTTTGTGAAGCAGATGAAGAAACAGGTGATATTGACTTTCAGTTCACAGAAGATATTAGCCCAGATGCATCTTTACTTATCGAATCCATGATTCTCGGACTAAAAGAGATACAAAATGACTATGGGAAGAAATTTCTCATTCTAAACTTTAAGGAGGTATAAAACCATGATGAAATTAAACCTTCAGTTTTTTGCTCATAAAAAGGGTGTAGGTTCTACAAAGAACGGTCGTGACTCTGAATCAAAGAGACTTGGAGCAAAAAGAGCAGACGGACAGTTCGTAAAAGCTGGTAATATCCTTTACAGACAGCGTGGAACAAAGATTCATCCAGGTACTAACGTAGGTATCGGTGGAGATGATACTTTATTCGCTAAAGTAGATGGCGTATTAAGATTTGAAAGACTCGGAAGAGATAGAAAACAGGCTTCTGTTTATCCAGTAGTTAACGAATAAGATTTAAGGACCCCGACTATTACTTAGCCGGGGTTTTTATGTCGTATAGAGACAGTTATTAATGAGGTAGAAAACAATGGCTTTTGCAGATCGTGCAAGAATTATTATAAAATCAGGAAAAGGCGGGGATGGACATGTTTCCTTCCGTCGTGAAAAATATGTACCAGATGGTGGTCCAGATGGCGGAGATGGCGGAAAAGGCGGAGACGTTATCTTTGAAGTAGATGAAGGTCTTAATACGTTAACAGACTACCGTCATAGACGTAAATTTGCTGCGGAAAATGGACAGGAAGGTGGCAAAAAGAATTGTCACGGCAAGAATGGTGCAGATTTAATTTTGAAGGTTCCACACGGAACTGTTATTAAAGATGCAGAAACTGACAAGGTTATAGCAGATATGTCTGGAGATAACAAACGTGTTGTTGTTTTACGTGGTGGCCGTGGCGGTCTTGGAAACCAGCATTTTGCGACAGCGACAATGCAGGCACCTAAGTATGCAAAACCAGGTCAGGAAGCAGTCGAAATTGAAGTAAAACTGGAACTTAAGGTAATCGCAGACGTAGGACTTGTCGGGTTCCCTAACGTTGGTAAATCTACATTTTTATCTCGCGTAACCAATGCACAGCCTAAGATTGCAAACTATCACTTCACCACATTACAGCCAAACCTTGGCGTGGTAGATATGGAAGAAGGCTTTGGTTTTGTCATTGCAGATATTCCTGGACTTATTGAAGGTGCATCGGAAGGGATTGGTTTAGGACATGAATTCCTTCGTCACATTGAGCGTACTAAGGTGATGATTCACATTGTAGATGCAGCTGGTGTAGAGGGACGTGACCCAATCGCTGATATTAAGGCTATCAATAAGGAATTAGAAGCATATAATCCAGAACTTTTAAAGAAACCACAGGTAATTGCAGCAAACAAAATTGATGCAATCTACGGAGATGAAAACGAAATCATCGCATCTTTGAAGGCGGAATTTGAAGAAAAAGAAGGTATCAAGGTATTTCCTATTTCAGCAGTAAGTGGTAAAGGGTTAAAAGAACTCTTATATCATGTGAAAGATTTACTTGCTACTTGTCCAAAGGAAATTACGGTATTTGAATCTGAATTTGACCCAACCATCTTAGAAATTATCGATGAACCATATACGATTGAAATTGACCCAGAAGATGGTGCTTATGTCGTAGAAGGTCCTAAGATTGACAAGATGCTTGGATATACAAATCTTGAATCAGAAAAAGGTTTCTTATTCTTCCAGCGATTCTTGAAAGAACAGGGTATCTTGGACGCATTAGAAGAAAAAGGAATTCAGGAAGGCGATACTGTACGTATGTATGGTAACGAATTTGATTATTATAAATAAGGAGAAACGTTATGACTAGCAAACAGCGTGCATATTTAATGAGTCAGGCAAGCACTATGGACCCAATTTTCCAGATTGGAAAAGCTTCCCTTACTCCAGAAATTATCACTGCTTTAGATGAAGCTTTAGAAAAAAGAGAATTAATCAAAGTATCTGTTCTTAAAAACTGTATCGATGATCCTCGTGAAATCGCTGGAGTTATCGGTGAAAGAACACACAGTGAAGTAATTAAAGTCATCGGAAAGAAAATGATTTTCTTCCGTCAGGCTAAGAAAAACAGCAAATATAATCTTCCAGACTAGAAATAAGTCGATATAGATTCATGCATGTAAAAAGGAGAATTCCAATATGAAAATCGGGATTTTAGGTGGTTCCTTTGACCCAATACACAATGGACATTTGAATATGGCTCTAAAATCCTATGAGCAGTATGATTTGGATGAGGTTTGGTTGATTCCAAATGGAAATGCACCACATAAGGATAGTGGCAAAATGGCAGATGCTGCTGACAGACTTGCTATGTGTGAGCTTGTGGCGAATGAATATCCTTTTTTAAAAACCTGCGATATCGAAATCATTTCGGAAGAGTATAGTTATACTTATATTACGGTGACAAAATTGCAGAATATGTATCCAGAACATGAATTTTATTTTATTATGGGAGCAGATTCTCTGGATTATTTTGAAAAATGGAGAAAACCAGAAGTAATTGCTTCGGTATGTAAGATTTTAGTGATTACTCGTGATGAATTTTCCGAAGAAGATATGGCAGAAAAAATTCGTCGAATCAATACTATTTTTCCCGCAGATATTCGTATTGTACATTGTTCAAAGGTGGATGTTTCTTCAACAGAGCTTCGTCAGAAGTTGGACAAGGACGATGTATTACCAGCAGTTTATGAATATATCTGCGAGCATGATTTGTATGGGAATTAGGAGTAAAATATGAAAGTATTTGAACCAATTCAAGAAAAACTGAAAATAGCTTTAGATGAACCTAGATATGAACATACCTTAGGCGTTATGTATACCGCAGGATGTATAGCTATGGCACATGGCTATGATGTACCAAAAGCTATGTTAGCAGGACTTTTACATGATTGTGCGAAATGTATGACACATGAAGAACGACTTGAACTTTGTGAAAAAAATCAAGTAGCAGTAACTGCTTCGGAATTAGAAAATAAAGCTCTTTTACATGCAAAAGCAGGTGCAATTTTGGCGAAAATAGAGTATGATATAACAGATGAAGATATTTTGCATGCCATTGCAGTTCATACAACTGGGGAACCGAATATGAATATGCTGGACAAAATTATCTACATTGCAGATTATATTGAGCCTGGAAGAGATAAAGCTCCGAATTTAGAACTTGTACGTGCATTAGCATACAAAGATTTAGATGCTTGTATGGCACAGATTTTGTATGATACATTGCATTATTTGCAATCACGTGGAGGTCATATAGACCAAACTACAACAGAAGCATACGAGTTTTATAAGGGATATAGAAAGGAAGTTTAATATGGAATTATTAGAAATCGTAAAAAAAGCCGTAAATGCTTTAGAGGATAAAAAAGCAGAAGATATCACCGTTATTGATATCAGCGAGATATCAACAATCGCAGATTACTTTATCATTGCAAATGGTTCTAATGCAAACCAGCTTGCTGCTATGAAAGATGCTGTAGATGAAGCATTCTATAAATCAGGCATTCATGCAAAACAGGTAGAAGGAAATAATAATTCTACTTGGATTTTGATTGACTATAATGATGTAATTGTACATTTATTTGATAAAGAAGATCGTCTTTTCTATGATTTAGAACGCATCTGGAAAGACGGAAAAGTGATTGAATTGTAATAAAGAAGCCGGCGCTATGCGCCGGCATTTGTTTTTTAGAAGAAACGGAATACTCCGAATACTTTACCCATGATTTCACAATTATCTACGATAATAGGGTCCATTGTATCATTTTCTGGCTGAAGACGAATATGGTCACCTTCTTTATAAAAAGTCTTAACAGTAGCGGAGTCATCTACCAAAGCAACTACCATATCACCATTTCTAGCAGTGGAGCATTTCTCCGCCAAAATCTGATCGCCATCGAAAATCCCCGCATTAATCATACTTTCACCTTTTACTTTAAGCATAAAGCTTTCAGCGTTTGGCATATATTCCGTAGGAATAGGGAAGTAGCTTTCGATATTTTCCACGGCAAGAATAGGCTCACCAGCAGCTACACGTCCTACCATAGGAACATTTGTCATTTCACGACGAGTCAGATTAAAGTTATCATCAATAATTTCAATCGCACGTGGTTTGGTAGGGTCTCGACGAATATAACCATTCTTTTCTAACGTTTCAAGATGAGAGTGAACGGAAGAAGTCGATTTCAATTTCACGGCTTCACAAATATCACGTACTGTAGGTGGGTATCCTTTATTAAGGATTTCCTGTTTCATATATTCTAAGATCTCTTTCTGTTTATCAGAAATTCTTCCGTATGCCATAAAAACATTCCTCCATTTATTTTATAAAAATATTGCAAACGTTCTTGATATATTAATAATAGCATACTGTTCGGGAAAAAGCAAACATATATTCCGAAAATTTGTTCGATTTTCTTGTTGACAAACATTTGTTCGCATGATATAGTAAATACAACAAAGAGAACAAATGTTCCGAAATGATGTTCGGTATACATAGAACATATTATATGGAGGTATACAAATGAGAAAATATAATGTTAAAATTTCAGCAAAAGCAAATGAAAGTTTAAGAAAAAGAGAAGCTGTTGTTCGTAAACAGAGAAGCATCTTAGCGATTGCAGTTATTTTTGTTGTTGCTCTTGGTATCTTATTAGGAAGCAGTATGAAGACACTTGCCAGTTCAGAAAAAGATGTATCTTCTTATCATAAATATTATGAAAGCATTCGTGTAGAAAGCGGTGATACACTTTGGACAATCGCAGATGAATATATTGACGGATTTAATCTTTCTAAAACAGACTATATTGCAGAAGTTTGCCAAATTAACCAGATTTCGGAAGATGAAATCCATGCAGGAGATTATATTGTAGTACCATACTATTCCCAGGATGTAAAATAGCACCTCAAATTAATTTTTTTATAAAAAACATGCCTAAGAATACCATTATTTGATTGAGAAAAGGGTCAAATAGTGGTATTCTATTTTTATGATAAACTTTTCACAAAGGAGAATGAGGGATATGGAAAATCTTGATAAGAAATACGATGCCCTGTTTACTCCATGGAAGATTCGTGATGTAGAAATCAAGAACAGAATTGTTCTTTGTCCAATGGGCGGAACATCACTTTTCGGTTGGATGGAATTGACAGGAAATCATTTCGACAAAGAGGCTGCAAAGTTTTTCATTGAAAAAGCGAATAACAATGTTGGCCTTATCATCACAGGTATTGCTCCAATTAAAAGTACCTATTGGGGACAGTGGCTGTATGAAAATGAAAAGATGTTCGTGGAATTAAAAGAATTCATGAACGAAATTCATAAAACTGGAGCGAAGTTATTTATCCAGCTTACTGCTGGTATGGGACGTTCTTGGGCGATTACATCACCATTAGTTCCATTGGCTAATTCTAAGGTAATTAGCACATTAATCAAACCAATTATTGACCTTCCTTACGAAAGTGCTGCACCAAGCGAATTGCCTTCACGTTGGGCTGAAAACTTGACAACACGTGCACTTACGAAGAAAGAAATTCATGAAATTGTAGATGCTTTTGCAAAAACAGCGAAATTATGTATGGATGCTGGTGTAGATGGTGTAGAAGTACACGCTGTACATGAAGGCTATTTATTAGACCAGTTTACGATGGAATGTACCAACAAACGTACCGATGAATATGGTGGTTCTTTTGAAAACCGTTATCGTTTCCCTGTTGAAATTGTAAAAGCAATTAAAGAAACATGTGGCGAAGATTTCCCTGTCTCTCTTCGTTACTCAGTAACTTCCAAGATGAAAGGGTTCTGCGAAGGTGCAGTTCCTGGTGAAGAATTTGAAGAATTTGGTCGTGATATGGAAGAATCCGAAAAAGCAGCAAAATATCTTCAGGATGCAGGTTACGATATGCTCAATGCGGACAATGGTACCTACGACTCTTGGTATTGGGCTCATCCACCAATGTATATGCCTACCAACTGCAACTTAGAAGATGTAGCACACATCAAGAAATTCGTTGATATTCCTGTTGTTTGTGCCGGACGTATGGAACCAGAAGTAGGTGCAAAGGCCATTGCGGATGGAGCAATCGATGCTATGGGTGTAGCTCGTCAGTTCCTTGCAGACTCCGAATGGGTTACTAAGATGTTAGAAGGACGCATGGAAGATATTCGTCCATGCATCTGCTGTCATAATGCTTGCTTTAACATGGCAAAATACAAAGGTGTTGCGAATCAGCAGTCACTTCACGATGTAAGCCATATCGCACGTTGTGCATTGGATCCTCGTGTAATGCAGTCTGATAAATATGAAATCAAACCAGCTGCCGTAAAGAAGAATATCGCAATCATCGGTGGTGGTATTGGTGGTATGGAAGCAGCAATCCTCCTTGCAAAACGTGGACATAAGGTTTCTCTTTACGAAAAATCTGACCGTTTAGGTGGTGTATTTATTGCAGCTGCAGCTCCTTCTTACAAAGAACACGATCGTATGCTTATCGCTTGGTATGAAAGAGAAATCCAGAAATACCCAATCGATATCCACATGAATACAGAAGTAAAGAGCATTGAAGAATTAAATGCAGACGAAGTCATCGTTGCTACAGGTGCAAAAGCTCGTAAGCTTCCAATTCCAGGTATTGAAAAAGCAACAGAAGCAGTTGATTTCTTACTTGGAGATCAGAGCAATATAGGTGAAAACGTTGTAATTATTGGTGGTGGTTTAACTGGTTGTGAAATCGCGTATGACCTTTACTTACATGGTAAGAAACCTGTGATTGTAGAGGCAAAACATGACCTTATCGTATCTGATAAAGTACCTCTTCCAAATGCAAGCTACTTACGTGACTTCTTTATTTCTAACAAGGTTCCAACCTATTTGGAAAGCAGCGTAAAAGAAATCAAGGATGGTAGTGTAATTGTTGCAGATAAAGCTGGAAATACAACAGAAATCAAAGCTGATAACGTAATCGTATCTGTTGGTTATATTCCAACACCAGTATTTGAAAAGAGCAAACACGTACATGTAATCGGTGATGCAAAACAGGTTGGCAGTCTTCGTACAGTAATCTGGGGTGCATGGGATATTGGTATGAAATTATAAAATTTAGATGATATGTGTGGTGGCTTAGTGTCACCACACAGAAATGAGGATATTATGATTTTAACAGAAGAACAGAAAGCCATATTAAATGGTGAAAAAGGAGAAACCTTAGCCAAGGTAATGGAATCCGTTGTTCGTTATGGTGAGCTTTTTGGCGCAGAAAAATTGATTCCAATTACAAGTGAATATACACATTTAGTTACATCCTTTGGTTTAAAGGCATTGGGGCCAGTATATGATTTGATGGACAAATTAATTGCAGAAGGAGCTATTTCTACACAGAAATTCTCTGTAGACCCTAGACCATGTGATCCAAAGGTTCCAAAGAACTTTTTACAGGACTTTATTTTTAAAAACTTTATGTATTCCAAACAGGATTTCTATGAAGGACAGTTGAAACAGCTTGGCCTTATGGATGACAATGCATTTACCTGTACCTGTTACATGGATGAAGTAGGAAATAAGCCTAAAAAAGGCGACATTTTAAGCTGGGCAGAATCATCAGCCGTAGTTTATGCAAACTCAGTTCTCGGCGCTAGATGTAACCGTAACTCAGGTATCATTGATATCATGCAGTCCGTTGTTGGTTATGTTCCTTACTTTGGATTAGTAACAGACGAAGGTAGAAAAGCGACATGGGTAATCGAAGTAAAGACAACCAAGAAACCAGAAGCTCAGCTTCTTGGCTCTGCTATCGGTATGAAGGTTATGGAAGATGTTCCTTATGTAAAAGGCCTTGATAAATGGATTGGCTCAGAACTTGATGATGCAGCTTGTACATACTTAAAAGACTTTGGTGCAGCAACAGCTTCTAACGGTGCAGTAGGTCTCTATCATATTGATAACCTTACTCCAGAAGCAAAAGAACTTGGCGAAACACTTATCGCTGAAAATGCTCAGGTTTATGTCATCGATGACGCAGAACTTCAAAGAGTATATGACAATTATCCAATTATGTGGAAGAACAAAGACGCAAAACCAAAACTTTGCTTCATGGGCTGCCCACATATGAGTTTAGAACAGCTTAAGAGCTGGACTGACAAAGTAGAAGCTGGCTTAAAAGAAGCTGGAAATAGCAAAGTAGTGATTCCTACTGTATTTACAGCAGCTCCAAAAGTATTGGAACAGTTCAATAAGACAGATTATGCAGCAAGACTTAGTGCAACAGGTGTTATCACATCTTATATTTGTCCTCTGATGTATATGAACAATCCACTTTGTGGACCAATGCCAGTTATCACATCATCCAATAAGCTTCGTACCTATACGACAGCTCGTTATTATACAGATGATGAGATTTTAGTTCAGATTACGAAAGGAGGCAACTAAGATGAAAGAATTTAAAGGTAGAGTAGTTGCTCCAGGGCAGATCACAGCAGAAGCATTAGTATCTCATGGTGGATTAAATACACTTGCTTCTTTCCAGAAAGCATTACAGTTTGGTGATAAGAAAGCTACTTGTGGCGACCAGAACAACCAGGATTTGTTTAATAAACAGATGGCTGGAAAAGCACTTTGTTTACCACAGACTATTGGTTCTACTACAGGTGGTTTGGTATTATACTGTGCATGTTCTATGGGAAGACAGCCAGCTTGTATGTTGTTCTCGAAACCAATTGATTCACTTGCTGGTGCAGGCGTAATCCTCGCTGACGTTTGGTTGGAAGGTGCAGAAACAAAGATGCCAGTAATTGATTCACTGGGAGAAGAATTCTTAGAATATGTAAAAGATGGTATGAAAATTACGATTAAAGAAGATGGCGTAGTAGCGGTTGATTAAAATATTATAAATATATAAAAGATAAAGAGCTCGAAACAATAATATGTTGATTCGAGCTTCTTTTTTCTTGACATATATGTCCTACAGTTGTAGTATGAAGTTAAAGATACTACAGTTGTAGGACATTTGTTGTGTATAGAAAAGGAATGTATATTATGAAATTATCAGAAGCTGAATGGGCAGTTTTAAACATACTATGGTCTGGAAGAAGTTTTTCTTTGAAAGAAATTACAACGGCATTACAAGATATAAATGGTTGGAATAAAAATACGGTATACACTTATTTGACTCGCATGGAGAAAAAGGGCTTAGTTGCGATTGAACGTTCTCAAGATAAACCTTATTCTGCGGCAGTAACGAAAGAATACTGTGCTAAAAATGAGAGAACCGAGCTTCTCGATAAAGTATATGGTGGAGCAACCGGAGATTTGATTGCCGCATTTTTAAAGGAATCTACGATTTCAAGCGAAGAACGAAACCGACTGAAAAAAATGTTGGACGAAATGGAGGTGTAGCCTATGTATAACATTTGGGGCTTTTTGTTACAAACGGTTGCCGTTTCTATCGTTGCACTAATCATTCTTGTTTTAAAACGCATTTTTGAAGATAAATTATCACCTAGATGGCAGTATAGTATTTGGGCTTTATTGGCGATTCGAATTATAGTGCCAGTAAATTTAGCGAGCTATGTGATTCCACAGCTCGCATATTACATAGAATTAACGAAAGCACAGACAGAGGAGATACTGCAATCGAATTATAGTGCTGTTTATGAGCCAATCAGGGTGCATCATGTGATTCCTGTGATTACAGAAGTGCCTTTTAGTATTACCGACTGGCTTTTTATTCTTTACACCGTTGGAATCATAATTTTCATGCTGAAATATCTTGTAGCATATATTCAACTACGTATTTTATTGAAAAAGGAGGCATCTGTTTCAAACGTTATGGAACAGAAGATGCTCCTTGTATGTGATAAATATGACCTAAAACCTTGTAAAATCGTTGCTGTAAAAGGTTTAACCTCTGCTTTTATTTGTGGCGTTTTTCGACCGATTTTGGCAGTTCCAAAGGATGTTGACCTTGATGAAAAAGTATTGTTACATGAATTATTACACCTAAAATATAATGATACTATTCAAAATATCGGATGGTGTATATTACGTTCGCTTCATTGGTGTAATCCACTTATCCATTTTATTGTCAATCGAATCGAAAATGATATGGAAGCGCTTTGTGATCAACGAGTTTTAGAACTTTTAGAAGGCGAAGACCGCAGAGAATATGGCAATATTTTGCTAAGTATGGCGAATCAAAAATATGCACGTATTCCAGGAACAACCTCCATTTCCAACGGAGGAAATAATATTTCCAAAAGAATCGCATCTATCGTTCGTTTTAAGAAATATCCACAGGGAATGGCATTGGTTTCTATATGTATCATTTTAACATTGTTCTGGCCGACAATTATTGGCAGTGCCGTTACTTATGATAAAAATGACTATCTTTATTATAATGATACCTATCGAAGTAGTATGACGATTGCACGCATCAATCGATGCAGCACTGTGGCTGGTGCGATTGATATGTATGCCAAAGGCGTATATTTGATGAATGGAGGCTATGTAGCTAGTGCATCCTCTTTTTCAGAACATGAACGAATTGAGAATGAAGTCAACGAATATGGCTGTTATCAACCTGGAAAATATGTATGTGATATTAATTATTTAAATGGCTATTATGT
Organism: Agathobacter sp.; assembly: GCA_017409825.1. Lineage (GTDB taxonomy): Bacteria > Bacillota > Clostridia > Lachnospirales > Lachnospiraceae > Roseburia. Next base: position 222,791 of record JAFQRZ010000024.1, read on the forward strand.
TTATAATTTAGACCAGATATCGAAGAACGAATATACAGCCATTGTTGCATATCATGCAATCGTATCTTGTGATGAATATACACCACAATATAATGATTATGTTCCAAATGTTGAATATGGAGATTACTCAGCATATATCTTACTTCCAGTTTCTATCACTTTCGAAGATGGATGGTGTATAAAAGAAACAGATGAACGAAAATTAGTCGCAGAAGAAGAATATATTCGTCGGGAAAGCTCCATTTTATGTGGCAAGGAATACTATGGGAAAAATGATATTGGCGAAATTCGTATGGAAGTTGAAACAAGATATTCTGTTGATAATACTGTTTATGACCAAAACCTTGCATGGTTTACAGATATAACATCCTTTGATCTTTCGCCAAAACCAAATGCAGTATTTGATTATTATAATCTAAATAAGTACGTTACATATACCCATTTACAGGATGAAAAGCCTAATTCCTATATAGAATTATATGTAAAAGAAATGAACAGCGATGATTATTTTGATACAAATGAACAAAACTTTACCTCAAGTGATCATACCGAAGAAGGATGGCATGTTTATAGTTCAACCTCAGATTGGACTGGCTCCATATCAGATTATTCTGGTGGTGGTTTTGGTTCTAACACAACAGCGGTTCATATCATAGATATGCCATCGAAATATCAATGCAGTCTAAATATTGACGGAGTTGATATGGAAGACATCATACTAGAGGAGGTGGCAGAAGCATGCAAAGAAAAGAACAATTAGCAAAAGCCATCAAAAACATTGGTTGGGGCTATGTTATGCTATATTTCAGTATCAACATTGGAACCATCGATATTTTACCAGCATGGTGGAGCTATCTTTGGCTATTCCAAACGGGAATTCAGGAAGGCTTAGCCGAAGAAGAGGAATCCGTTCGTTTATTGAAACCGCTAAGCTTGATATTAGGTATTTATAATTTAATTACTTGGTTTATGACGATATTTGGTATTCCGTCAGATGTATTTCTTATTACAGAATTTATGTCTGTGATTGCATTATATTTCCATTTCCAACTGTTGACTAACCTGGCAACGATTGCTGGAAAATATAGCTGTTTTCAGGAGAAGAGTCTTTTGCATCTTCGAACTATACATACGATTCTAATGACTATACTTGCATTTACGGTTCATTTCAAGGAAATATATTGGCTATCACTGGGAATTATCATTGTTCAAATTATTGTAATGATTTGTATCTGTGTTGTATTACGAAATTTCAAACACGCGATAGAAGAGTTGCCGGAGTCTGTTTTTTATGAGCAGAATATTGAAAATTAATACATCTTATGCTACAATGAACAAGCTGGCTCGGAGGGCAAAGCATTCATTAGAAATGTTATGCTGGATAAGGCTATAGGTTGAAATACCTATTCCTTGTCCAGCTTTTTTCATATCAGGAGGAATTTATGGAAATCAAATTATCAGATCATTTTACGTATGGAAGACTATTTCGTTTTGTACTGCCATCGATAGGCATGATGATTTTTACCTCTATCTATGGAATGGTAGATGGATTTTTTGTGTCGAATTTTGTCGGTAAGACAGAATTTGCTGCAGTAAACTTAATTATGCCTTTCCCAATGATGTTAGGAGCATTTGGGTTTATGATAGGCACCGGTGGCAGTGCTTTAGTTGCTATGACATTGGGACAGGGAAAGAAAAAAGAAGCCAACGAAATCTTTTCCATGTTGATTAAGGTGCTTTTTATTGCTGGTATCGCAATGTCAGTGGTAGGCATCATTTTCACGAGAGAAATTGCAATATTCCTTGGCGCAACAGAGGATTTATTAGAACATTGCGTTATATACGGTCGACTTTTATTGGTAGCCTTAACACCATTTATGTTACAGAATGTGTTTCAATCCTTTTTGGTTACTGCAGAAAAACCCGATTTAGGATTGAAAATTACGATAGCGGCTGGACTTACCAATATCGTTTTAGATTATCTGTTCATCGGTGTATTTCACTGGGGCTTAGTCGGAGCCACAGCCGCAACTGGAATCAGCCAGGTGGTTGGTGGTGGATTGCCTCTTTTATATTTTATTCGAGAAAATGACAGCGAACTTCAACTTGTATCATCCAAGATTGACTTTAAAATGCTTGGGAAAGCATGCTTCAATGGTTCTTCGGAACTTATGACAAATGTTTCTTTATCATTGGTAAATATGCTATATAATCTACAGTTGATGAAATATGCTGGTGAAAATGGAGTAGCAGCTTATGGCGTGATTATGTATGTAAACTTCATTTTTGTGGGTGTCTTTATCGGCTATGCCTTTGGTTCCGCACCAATTATTGGGTATAACTATGGTGCGTCTAATCAAAAAGAAATGAAGAATGTATACAAAAAAAGTTTGATTTTTAACATTGTTTCTGGGATACTCATGTGCATCGTCGCGATTCTTTTTGCGGGATTTTTGGCTGGAATATTCGTTGGCTATGATGCAGAGCTTTATGAAATGACGAAACGAGGATTTGCGATTTATAGTATTTCTTTTGTTGTAATGGGATTGAATATCTATGCATCATCTTTCTTTACCGCACTTGGAAATGGTCTTATTTCAGCGATATTATCCTTCCTTAGAACACTTTTATTCCAGATGCTTTGTGTGCTCGTTTTACCTCTCATTTGGGATTTGGATGGCATCTGGCTGGCAATCGTTGCCGCAGAAGGGCTGGCACTCGTACTTAGTTTTGCAATGTTAAAGGTATATAAACAAAAATATGGATATTAAATTTAAGGTTTTGTTAAGGTTTTGCATATCTTTTGGAAAGAATTAGGTGATATTCTAATATTGTGATATAATAATAGTGATTTTCTAAAGGAGATATTTTATGGACATTGTAATGGAAATCGTATTTGAAATATTAGATTTTATTTTTGATATTGTAACAGATATTCTTTATGAAGGTACTGTGAAAAACATTAAAATTCCGACAATCCTTAGAATTTTGTGTGTATTTTTGATTTTCTTAGTATATCTTGGTATTTCAGGAGCATTACTGTTTTTGGCTTATAATGCATACCAAGATGGTGACATACTGATGACAATTGTATTTGGTGGAATTGGACTTTTCTTTCTTATTGGTGGTGTTTGGGAAACTAGAAAGGTTGAGAAAATCAAAGAAGCAGAACGAAATGGAGCGTAGATTATGGAATTTATTTTAGAACTATTATTTGATATCATTGTAGAAGGAAGTATCGAACTCGGTTCAGAGAAAAAAGTACCGATGCCTCTACGAATCATTGCATTACTCGTAGTATGGATTATATTCTTTGGTATGGGTGGTATATTTATTTTCGAAGGTTATGAAGCATACCTTGCGGGTGCAACACCAGGTGCATGGCTTGCATTCGGATTTGGTGCATTTATGATACTAGGTGGCGTTTTTATTGCATATAAAATGTTTCGAAAGAAAAAAGAAAGAGAAGAGTAAAGGAGATTACATATTATGAAAAAATTTAAACAAACGCCTGTATGGCAGCCTGTAGTTATCGGACTAGTGATTAGTACTGTGATTACACTCATTTTTGATTACTTATTGCCAACACCTTGGAATTTCCGTTCGGAGGGAACCTGGATTAAGTTATTCTTTGTTGTTATGATTTATGCTTTTATTAATGCATTTGCAGTAGCAATCAGTCAGGGGAAATATGAGGCGAGACGATATGAAAAATTAGTAAATTTGCCATTTGTTTTACCGATAATTATGGTTCCAGCATTTTTTATCTGCATACTTACAGGCGCAGAAATTTTCAACGCCAAAAATTATGCTAATATTATTCAGGTGGAACAGGTAGAATCTGGAGATGCGATTTTAAGTGAAAAAGATGCTGAGAGCATTGCTCTTATGGATACCGCTTCCGCAAAACAGCTTGGCGATAGAGAGATTGGTGCCATTGAAAACTTTTCGGCTTTTAATGTTTCAGACGATTATATTCAGTTGAATATTAAAGAAGATGCAGTAAAGGTTGCTCCATTGGAATACATCGGTTTATTTAAATGGATGAGCAACCGCGGTGAGGGTGTAACAGGTTATGTTTCTGTTTCACCAACAACAATGACTGCAGATTATGTGGAATTAGAAAAAGGAATGAAATACATTCCTTCTGCGTATTTCCATGAAGATTTAAACCGTCATTTGCATTATCAGTTTCCAACCTTAATTTATGGAAATATTCACTTTGAAATAGACGAAGAGGGTAATCCATATTACGTTTCTAGTGTTTTTGATAAAACGATTGGTGTTTTCGGTGGTGAAATCGTTGTAGGTGCTATTATTACCGATCCTGTAACAGGAAATAGCGAATACTATGATGTAGCAGATATTCCACAGTGGGTAGACTATGTATTTCCTGGCGATTTAATCTGCGAACTTTACAATGTTGCTTACAAAAATATCAATGGCTTCTGGAATGGTACTTCCTTTGGTGCAAATACGGGATGTATGCAGACCACAACAACCGATAGTTATTATGAAGAAGATGGTGAGGTCTATATTGAAGCAGGTACAGACTATGGATATATTGCCAAAGATGGTGACATTTATGTGTATACTGGTGTAACATCTATGGCTGCGGACAGTTCAAACCTTGGTTTTATCATGGTAAATGAAAGAACTGGTCAGTACAAATATTTTGCCGTATCAAGTGCAAACGAACAGTCTGCAATGAATGCAGCACAGGGTGAAGTACAGCAATATGGTTATCTGGCTTCGTTCCCAACACTTATCAATGTCGATAATGAATTAGCATATATCGGTGTATTAAAAGACCGTTCCGGCCTCGTAAAAATGTACTACATGGTAAATGTCAAAGACTATGGAAAAGTAGTAGTGGCGGATTCCAGAGAAGCCTGTGTGACAAAATATGCAGAAAAACTTGGCTTGGATTTAAATGAAGACATCATTGGAAATGTACCAGAAGATGAAAAACCGGTAGAATCTACTCCAGTTGAGTTTACGATTGAAGTGCTTCAATATGTGGATGTAGATGGAAATACTTATGTCTATATGGGAACTTCTGATGGATCAGTTTATAAAGCGTTATTTAAAGACAATGAACAGCTTTTATTTGCTAAGGCAGGAGATACCATCAAGGGTTCCGTTACAAATGGAATTTTTACACTAGAATAAATTTGCATAAAAAAGCGATATATCACGATTTTAAAATAAAATTTATAGTTTAGTAAATTAATTATCCTAAAAACCGTACATTGGATTTAGTAATATAAAAGCAAGAAAACAATAAATGTATGAATTCATCAGCAAAGATTTCTTGACTTTCTCGAATTGCAAGAATATAATAAATATAAGTTTAATACCTTAAACTTTTTACATCATAAGTTCAAATAAGAATTTATTCAAAACGCCATCGGTGATGGCCCACAGTGTGTGGAAGCAAAAAGTCTGCTGATGCAGGCTTTTTTTGTTATATTATATTGTTAAGGAGGATGTATATGGAAAAAGAATACTATTTAGGTCTAGATATTGGAACTGGCTCAGTTGGATGGGCAGTAACGACACCAAACTATGAAATAATAAGAAGTCATGGAAAATCAATGTGGGGTGTTCGTTTATTTGAATCTGCAAAAACTGCAGAAGAAAGACGTATTGCTAGAACTTCCAGAAGGAGATTAGCTCGCAGAAGTTGGCGTATTGAGCTTTTACAAGCCATTTTTTGTTCTGAAATAGATAAAATAGATAATGGATTTTTTCATAGAATGAAAGAAAGTCAATATCTTCCAGAAGATAAGCGTAATCTTGAGGGTATCATTCCATCTCTTCCTTATACTTTATTTGTTGATAAAAAATATACAGATAAAGACTATCACAAACAGTTTCCAACTATATATCATTTAAAAAAATATTTAATGGAAACTGAAGAAACACCTGATATTCGTTTGGTTTATTTAGCAATTCATCATATTATAAAACATAGAGGTCATTTCTTGTTTCATGGAAACTTCGATTCCATCAGAGATTTCAATAATTTGTTTGAACAGTTTTATGAAAGCATTAGCAATGAAGAACTTGATTTTAGTATTTCACTTTCAAAAGATGAAATCGATTTAATTGAAGATATATTAAAGGACAAAAATTTGACTCGTTCTACGAAAAAAAGCAAATTACAAAAAGAACTTCATGCTAATACTTTATGTGAAAAGGCAATTCTTGCGCTTTTGTGCGGATGTACTGTTAAACTTAGTGATATATTTGGAAATTCAGAATTAGATGATGTAGAAAGACCAAAGATTTGTTTTACAGAAGCAAGCTATGAAGATAACGCAAGTATATATGAGACCGAGTTAGGAGAGTTCTATTATATAATTGCACAAGCAAAAGCAATCTATGACTGGACTATTCTAGTTGATATTCTTGGAGAAAAGGATTCCCTTTCTTCTTCAAAAGTTTCTTTATATAACAAACATAAAAAAGATTTAAAATATCTAAAAAAAATTGTAAAGACATACCTTACACAGGAAGATTATAAAAACATATTTGTTAAAACAAGTGATAGGCTTTCTAATTATCCTGCCTACATAGGAATGACAAAAGTAAATGGCAAAAAAGTTACAATACAGGGAAAACAATGTAGCAAAGATGATTTCTATCTATTTTTAAAGAAAAACGTTGTTTCAAAAATAGAAGAAGAAAAGATTTTATATCTTGTAGAAGAATTAAATAAAGGAAGTTTTTTGCCTAAACTTGTCACAAAAGAAAATAGTGTATTGCCTAATCAAATTCATTTATATGAATTAAACGTTATTTTAGATAATTTAGAAGATAAACTTCCAGTTATTAAAGAAAATCGTGAAAAGATAGAACAAATATTTAGTTTTCGTATTCCATATTATGTTGGCCCGTTAAACGGAATACGTAAAAATGGAGTTTCATCTAATTGGGCTGTTCGAAATTCCAATGAAAAAATATATCCGTGGAATTTTGAAGAAGTAATTAATATCGAAGAAAGTGCCGAGAGATTTATTCGTAGAATGACAAACAAATGTACTTATTTAGTACATGAGGATGTATTACCGAAGAACTCAATACTTTATAGTAAATTTGTAGTTCTAAATGAACTAAACAATTTGCGATTAAATGGTGAGCCAATTAGCATTGAATTAAAACAACGTATCTATGAAGAACTTTTCCAGCGAACAAGAAAAGTAACACAAAAGAAACTAAAAGACTATCTAGTTCGAAATGGTATTGCCGAAAGAAATGTTGATATTACTGGAATAGATGGTGATTTTAAAGGATCTCTAATTGCATATCATGATTTCAAAGAAAAGCTAACTGGTGTAGATTTGTCACAAGATGAAAAAGAAAATATAATTTTAAATATCACTTTGTTTGGAGAGGATAAAAAGCTTTTAAAACAAAGATTAAAAAAATTATATCCTAGACTAACCGATAAGCAACTTACCGAATTATCAAAACTTTCATATGCTGGATGGGGAAGATTTTCGTACAAATTCTTATCTAGAATTACCGCGCCATCTCCAGACTCTGGCGAAGTATGGACTATTATCCAAGCACTTTGGGAAACAAATGATAATTTGATGCAAATTCTTAGTTCAAAATATCTTTTTGAAAAAGAAATTGAACGTGAAAACGGAGTTCTAGAAACCGAAGAAATCTCTTATAAGCTTGTAGACGAATTATATGTATCACCATCTGTAAAACGTCAGATTTGGCAGACTCTTATCATAGTAAAAGAAATATGCAAAATTATGGGTAATCCGCCACTACGTATATTTGTAGAAATGTCTCGTGAAAAATTAGAAAACAAACGAACCACATCTAGAAGAAATTATTTAATAGATTTGTATAAAAACTGTACATTTGAAGAAAAAGAATGGATAAAAGAATTAGAAGTTATAGATGAAAGTTCTCTACGAGGAGATAAGTTATATCTATACTATACTCAAAAAGGACGATGCATGTATTCAGGCGAACCAATTGAGTTGGAAGACTTGTGGGATAATCGAAAATACGATATTGATCATATTTATCCTCAATCTAAAATTATGGATGATAGTATTGATAACAGAGTACTTGTAAAAAAAGAACTTAACTCTGAAAAATCTGATACATATCCTATTAAACCAGAAATTCGTAATTCAATGAAGAGTTTTTGGAATTCACTATTAGATGGAGGATTTATATCAAAGAAAAAATTCGAGCGATTGACACGTAGTACAGAATTTGAAGCAAATGAATTAGCTGGCTTTATTGATAGACAGTTAGTCGAAACTCGTCAAGGGACCAAGGCTGTAGCATCTATACTAAAGCAAACATTACCTAATTCCGAAATAGTATACACTAAAGCAAAAATAGTTTCTAAATTTAGAGATGATTTTGACTTCATAAAAGTACGTGAAATGAATGATTTACATCATGCAAAAGATGCCTATTTAAATATCGTTGTAGGAAACACCTATTTTGTTAAATTTACAAAAAATGCTTCATGGTTTATACATAATAATCCAGGTCGTAGTTACAATCTACAGAAAATGTTTACATCTTCCAAGGTAGAAAGCAATGGTGAAATTGCATGGATTTCAGGCGAAAATGGAACAATAAAAACTGTTAGAAACACAATGAACAAAAATAATATTCTTGTTACACGTAGATCTTATGAAGTAACAGGAGCTCTGTTCGATTTGCAAATATTAAAGAAAGGAAAAGGACAGGTATCAATTAAAGGTAGCAACGATAGATTATCTGATATTTCAAAATATGGTGGATATAACAAGGCTACCGGTACTTATTTTGTTTTGGTAGAGTCAAAAGATAAAAAAGGAAATAAAATTCGTACGATAGAGTATGTTCCATTATATTTAAAAGATAAAATGGAGCAAGATAGTGAATCTGCAAAAAATATTTTAATAGAAAGAGGCCTAATAGATCCAATTATATTAATCCATAAAATAAAAATAGATAGTTTATTTAAAGTAGATGGATTTTATATGTGGCTTTCTGGCCGAACTGGCAATCAGTTAGTTTTTAAAGGGGCAAATCAATTAATTTTGTCCGATTACTATCAAACGATTTTAAAAAAAGTTATTAAATTCTATAACAGACGACTTGAAAATAAAAACTATATGATTTCTGAAAAAGATAATTTAACACACGAAGCATTACTTAACCTATATGATTGTTTTATTGATAAATTATCAAATGCAATCTATAGTAAACGTTTAGGGTTACAAGCAATCACTTTACAGGAAAAGAAAGAAAATTTTATAAAACTTAGTATTGAGAATAAATGTTTAGTTTTGTATGAAGTATTGCATTTATTCCAATGTCAAAGTGTAGCTGCGAACCTTTCTCAAATTGGCGGTCCTGGACATGCTGGAATACTAGTTTTAAACAATAATATTACCAAAGCAAACAAAATTTCAATTATTAATCAATCTCCAACCGGAATCTACGAACAGGAGATTGATTTAAAATCAGTATGAGTTGGAGAATTATCGTTATCTCAAAACGAGCAAAACTAGATTATCAACTTGGTTTTATGGTTGTACGTAGTGATGAGATAACGAAAATCCATCTAGGCGAAATTTCTACTATTTTGATTGAATCTACGGCTGTATCAATTACAACTAGTCTGCTTGCAGAATTAACCAAGAGAAAGATTAAAGTAATTTTTTGTGATGAAAAACGTAATCCTTCTTCTGAATTGATTGGTTATTATGGAAGTCACGATACAAGTAACAAAGTAAGACATCAAATAGCATGGAAGCAAAATACAAAAGAAGCTATCTGGACAGAAATTGTGACAGAGAAAATTCGAAAACAAAAAGAGTTTTTAGAATTACTAAATAAGGAGGAAGCGATATTATTAGATTCATATATTAAAGAAATTTCATGGAATGATGAATCTAATAGGGAAGGTCACGCTGCAAAAGTATATTTTAATGCATTATTTGGATTGGATTTTACGAGAACTGCTGATTCTCCTATCAATGCTGGTTTAAATTATGGTTATACAATTATTTTATCTGCTTTTTGTAGGGAAGTAGTTGCTAATGGCTATATTACGCAACTTGGACTATTTCACGATAATATGTTCAACCAATTTAATTTAGCTTCCGATTTAATGGAGCCATTTCGTATTTTGGTCGACCAAAAAGTATATTCTATGCGATATAGCGAATTAGAACATGAACAGAAAATGGAATTAGTAAATATTCTTAACCAGGAAGTACGAATTGATGGGAAAAACCAATATGTTAATAATGCAATTAAAATATATTGTAAAAGTATATTTGATGCTTTAAATGAGAATGACAGTTCCTTAATTCGTTTTTATAGTTTTGAGTTATAGATTTATGCGAGTAATAGTATTTTTTGATTTACCTGTTGTAACAGGAGAAGAACGAAAAGCATATATACAGTTTCGTAAATTCCTTTTAAAAAGTGGTTTTATGATGGTGCAAGAGTCTGTATATTGCAAATTAGCATTGAATGGAAGTACGGTGAATTCCATTATCGATAATGTACGTAGAAATAGTCCAGAAAAAGGATTAATTCAGATACTTACAATCACAGAAAAACAGTATTCTAAAATGGATATGATAATAGGTGATGTTAAAAGTGAAATTCTAGATAGCGATGAAAGGCTGGTGATTCTATGATATTAGCACATTCAGAATTGACAGAATCATTACATATTTCTGATTTTGAAGTAACCGAGTGGATAGTAGAATCTCCAGAACTTTTTATACAATATCTCAATGAATTATCTGTTCAAATTAATGGACAAAATGGAAGATTTGTATTATCTAGAAATGACAAAGAACTTAACATTTCAAAATCTATTGAGATTATATTTAGTCCGTTTTTATTAGAGATAAATGAAAAGAAAGTTCTCTCAAAAATATATCTAGAACTACAAGATATTGCAAATGATGAAAATACATATTTAAAAACGAGAGAACTTGTAACTGCAATACATCAATATTTTTTAGATATTGAACAATCATACTCTATGACGCTTTCTATATATGATGATATTGATTTGCAGAGTTTATTTAAACTTCTTGGTGTAAAAATAGAAGTTAATTCATTAAGTTTATTTGAAATACTTCTTCAATATATGAAGTTGCAAACAGTTCTGTTAAATAAAAAACTTATTATTCTTGTTAACACAAATAGTTACTTGACTGAAACACAAATACAAGAGTTATGTTTATTCTCTCAGCATAATGAAATAAATATTCTATTATACGAGAGTTATCAAAGATATTTTACAAAAAAAATTAAAACATATATAATAGATACAGATAAATGTGAAATATAATTTATGTTTGAATACTAGTTTTATACTCCGTGATAGTATTTCATTTTCTAATTTGAGGTTTGAGAATGATGTAAAAACATAAGGTATTCAAACGGTTACTGTACTCTTACAGGTATAGACCAAGTTTGAGAATGATGTAAAAACATAAGGTATTCAAACTCTACTCTCCGTGTCCTGTACGACGGGAACGTTTGAGAATGATGTAAAAACATAAGGTATTCAAACCTTAAGAACGATTGGAACACCTGAAGCACCGTTTGAGAATGATGTAAAAACATAAGGTATTCAAACCGTTGTTGAGATTACAACAGATGAAGAGGTGTTTGAGAATGATGTAAAAACATAAGGTATTCAAACTTAATGATTCTTGCAACATCATCAATGCCCGTTTGAGAATGATGTAAAAACATAAGGTATTCAAACCTAAAGGCATGGGAAGAAGTGCTGCGTAGAGTTTGAGAATGATGTAAAAACATAAGGTATTCAAACGATGGATGATACCTACAGAGAGGTACACGCGTTTGAGAATGATGTAAAAACGTAAGGTATTCAAACAGACCAACTTGCACCAATGCTTGCTTGTGTGTTTGAGAATGATGTAAAAACGTAAGGTATTCAAACTCAAGCTGGTGTGCAAAAGTGCCGTAAAAGGTTTGAGAATGATGTAAAAACGTAAGATATTCAAACTATTGAATATTTAAACAAAAGCATTAGAGAGTTTGAGAATGATGTAAAAACGTAAGATATATAAACCAATAACTTATATTTATATTGATATTTATATTGATATAGTATATACTAAGTATATACTATATCAAAGGAGGTATATTATGCAGGCACAAGTAAAAGAATGGGGAAATAGCCAAGGTATCCGTATCCCAAAAGAAGCCTTAAAAAGTGCAGGAATTGAAGTAAATGAAGTATTAAATGTAACTGTATCAAACGGAATGATTTCACTTGTAAAAATACATCGACATAAAACACTAGAAGAAAGAGCTGCTGAATTTGATGGAAAATTATTATTAGATGGTGAATATGACTGGGGAGATGCTGTTGGAAGAGAGGTATGGTAATGAACTATTTACAGCAAGGTGATATTCTCAAAATAGAAAAGGTCAAGCATCCCGTATTAGTTGTTAGTAAAAACTTTTTTAATACAAGTGGTCAGATTATAGGATGTCCGATTATTAAAGATTCTATATCTGGTCCTTTACATATTTGGATGGAAACAGATGAAACGAAAGGATATGTACAATGTGAAAAAATTGCACTGCTAGATTTATCTGTTCGTGGACATAAAAAAATAGACCGATTACCTATTTCAGACATGATTGAAATCTCTGATGCAATTCAAAGCATATTTGAATATGTTTAAAAAAGAGCAGAATAAAAGCCCTAAAGACGCAATGATAAAAATCTTTGGGGCTTTTTATATTTATACATCTCTTAGTTTCACTACACGTCCTGCACGCTTGCGACGATCTTCTTCAAGTGCAGCATAGTGTTTTCTTGTTGTATTTACATCTTTATGTCCTAAAACATCTGCAACCAGATAAATATCACCGGTTTCCTGATAAAGAGTAGTGCCATAAGTGCTTCGAAGCTTATGCGGTGTAATTTTTTTTACATTGGTAACAAGCTGCGAATATTTTTTTACCAGATTTTCAACCGCCCGAACGGTAATACGTTTATTCTGAAGCGAAAGGAAGAGTGCATTTCCATGTCCTTCCACTGGTGTAACCAGCATTCGTTCTTCCATATATTCAGCCAATGCGTCCATCACTTCATCGCCAAAATAAACCATTACTTCGGCACCACCTTTGCGGTGCACCTTAATCCCATTGTTTTTGAAGTCAATATCTGTAATATCCAGTCCCACACATTCAGACACACGGATACCAGTGCCCAACAGAAGCGTTAAAAGGGCCAAATCACGCGTTTTCGTGCGGTCATGGTACTTTTGTTGTCTAGAACTCAGTTTCTCGCCAGATTCGACCTCATCGAGTAATTGAGCCACTTCATCCACATCCAAACGTACGATAGCCTTATCATGGATTTTCGGCATATCCACTTTGATAGCTGGGTTTGTATCAATTAATTCATTTTTATAGAAATAATTATAAAAGGTGCGAAGAGAAGAGAGCTTGCGTTTGATGGCTCGCTCATCATTTGCATGTGCAGTTCCATCTTTTTCATAGAGTTTTAAATGATATAGATATTCTTCGATATCCATTGGCTTTAATTCATCTAAAATACTAATTGGAATATCTGTAATATTCATTTTCCTGCAAATTGGGTTTTCTTTATGTAAATAGTCAAAAAAACAACCCAAATCGTATGCATAAGCAATTCTGGTACGAGAAGCAGTTTTATGTTCAATACCAATAAAGAACTGTTTACAAAAACGTGGCAGATTGCTCATCAATTCTCTTAGATGTAATTCGTTTTTGATATTAATATTCTCATGATAGGCTTTTTCTTTCATAATATCGTCCTTCCTATAGGATTATGCAAAATTATTCTGTCTTAGGTTTGTCCTTTGTTCGCGGCTCACGTTCGTATCTTTGTGGCCAGCCTTTGATATTCCCTTCAAGAATTGCATGGAACATTCGCATTTTTGCACCAGGGTTTTCCAGATTAATCTGACGTACCAGGTCTTTGGCATATTCGCGACGCGTAAGTCCATCTACTGGACAAGGATTTTTCACCGTAGGAACCTCATATTTATTCATAAATCCGATAACATCCGCCTCAGGTAAATACATCATTGGACGAATCACAGTCAAATCCATACGATCCAGATAAGTAACAGGAGAGAAGGAGTGGAAACGTCCCTCGTAAATAAGGGAAAGCATCATTGTTTCTACAATATCGTCCATATGATGTGCATAAGCGACTTTATTGCAGCCAAGTGCTTTGACTGTATCATTTAATGAGCCTTTTCGCATCTTCGCGCATAAAGAGCATGGAGACGCCTCTTTACGTTCTTCAAAAATAATATTGCCGATATCTGTTTTCGCAATATGATATTCTACCTCTAATTCCTGGCACAAGGCCTTTATTGGGGTCAAATCAAAGCCCTCGAACCCTAAGTCAACCGTAATTGCAATCAACTCGAATTTCTTTGGATAAAAGCGTCTAAGCCCCGCCAAGGCATATAGGAGAGTGAGAGAGTCCTTACCACCAGAGATACCTACTGCAATTTTGTCCCCTTCCTCAATCATATGATAATCATCAACTGCACGACGTACATAACTGTATAATTGTTGTATTTTCATAAAATCCTCCGAAAATGAAACATAAATATAATATGAAAGATATTATACAAGAAAACGAATAGTTTGGCTAGGTTTTGCGAATAGTTTGTGCTATAATTAGGATAAAATAAAATTTAGGAGTATCATATAACATGAAATTTGTCATTCAACGTGTAAAAAATGCATCCTGTACAGTAGAAAATGAAATCATTGGTGAAATTCAGCAGGGATTTTGTGTATTTATAGGTGTTTCTAACGAGGATAACACCGAAATTGCCGATAAAATGATAAAAAAACTCATTGGTATGCGTATATTTGAGGATGAAAACGGCAAAACAAATTTAAGTTTAGCAGATGTAAATGGAAGCTTATTATTAATTTCCCAATTTACTCTATATGCAGACTGTAAAAAAGGAAATCGCCCATCCTTTACCAATGCAGGGAATCCAGAGCTTGCAAATAATTTATACGAATATATTATTGCAAAATGTAAGGAACAGATTTCAAATGTTCAGACCGGAAGTTTTGGTGCTGATATGAAAATTTCATTATTAAACGATGGACCATTTACAATTGTGTTGGATTCCAAAGAGTTGTAATTATTCGTAAAACATTGGTTCTGTGAACACAAAATAGTAGTAAATATACCGTAAAATACTTTGATATTAGTATAACATATTTATTCGCGAAAGTCTAGTTTAACGAATAGTTATTCTATAAAATAAGGTTTAGCGCATGATTAATCAACATTTTATCTATATCATCCATAAACAAAAAGGAAGTCCTCATATTGAGAACTTCCCATTTTTATGTTTTTTTTATAAATAATTATTCAGATAATTCAATTCCTGCTTTCGTTTTAGCATCCATATATTTGCGGAAATCTAAAATCAAATCAACAGCATTATCTACCGATATTTTACTTGTATTAATACACAAATCATAACTAGCAGTATCGCCCCACTTCTTACTTGTATAGTAGTTGTAATAGCTAGCACGCTGTTTATCGTTTTTGAGAATCAAATCTTTGGCTTTATTTTCGGTTAAATCCATACGTTTGCTAATAATTTTGATTCGATCCTCTAAATCTGCACGTACAAAAACATTAATTACATCTGGCTGATTTGCTAATGCATAGTCTGCACAACGGCCAACAATAACGCATGATTCATTTTCTGCAATTTTCTTAATTGTATCGAACTGAGCAAGGAAAACCTTGTGATTTAAAGGCATATCTAAAAAAGGAGCTGCCGCATAACCACCTGCAGAATATGTATCCATTACCAAAGAATATAAAAAGCTGCTAGAGGCTTTTTCATCATGATTTTCAAAAATTTCTTCACAAAAACCAGAATCTTTAGCCGCCTGCTGTAATAATTCTTTATCATAATATTTAATTCCAAGACGTTCTGCCAGCTTTTGGCCAACCAAAAGTCCCATACTTCCAAATTCTCTACCAATTGTATATACCTGATGTCCCATAACACAAGCCCCCTTTTTGTAAAAATTACATTACAATATTTTTTTATATTTTATCAAATTATTGTTTAATTTTCAACTGTGACAATAATTTTTCGAAATATTCTGGCAATGGTGCATGAAATTCCATGTATTCCTGCGTCGTTGGATGAATAAAACCAATTGTTTTTGCATGCAAAGTTTGTCCAGAAAGGTTTTTAAAGGCGCTTTTTCCACTAGAATAAAGGCCATCACCTAATAATGGGTGGCCAATACTTGACATGTGTACACGAATCTGATGCGTACGTCCTGTTTCAAGTTTAAACTGCATATAAGTATAGTTTCCAAAGCGTTCTAATACTTTATAATGCGTAATCGCGGGCTTCCCATTTCTCTCATTAATGGCCATTTTTTTGCGTTCTACGGGATGTCTGCCGATAGGACCTTCAATGGTGCCTTCATCGTCTTTTACATTTCCATGAACGATTCCTTCATAAATTCGATTTACAGAATGTACCTTAATTTGTTCGGCAATATTTACATGGCTAATATCGTTTTTACAAACAATCAAGGAACCTGTGGTATCCATATCGATACGATGCACAATACCAGGACGAATTTCTCCATTGATACCACTTAAGCTGTCTTTGCAATGAAACATAATGGCATTAACCAAAGTCCCCGTAAAATGTCCTGCTGAAGGATGTACAACCATTCCTTTCGGTTTATTAACAATTAATAAATCATCATCTTCATATAAAATATCCAATGGAATATCTTCAGGCTCAATAGAGGTTTCAGCTGCATCCGGAAAATGAATCGTTACCACATCTTCAAAACTCATGCGATAACTTGATTTTTCTACCTTATCATTGACTAAAATCCCACCATCTTTTATTAACTTTTGAAAAAAAGAACGGGAAGTATCTGGATAAATAATGCTTAAAAATTTATCCAAACGCTCTCCTTCCTGTTCTTCCATTACTTCAAATATCTCTGTCTTCATTTATCTTTCCTTTTTATCCTTTTTCGAAGGGAAAATCATCTCAATATCTTCATCTTTATAATAGAAAATACCTAAAACCAGCAAAGCAATCGCAGCACAGGTAACATAGATATCTGCCACATTGAAAATTGGGAAGTCAATTAGCTTAAAATATAAGAAATCAACTACATATTGCTGACTCATTCGGTCAATTAAATTTCCAATTGCACCAGCAGTTAAAAACACTAAAATTAAATCTAAATATAACATTCTCTTATTTTGAGGAATTTTAATATATACCCAGACAAAAATAAGAATCATAAGTATAGTCAAAAGATAAAAGAATCCCATTCGCACGTTAAGATACAATTCTGGATTTTGAACAAAAATATCAAATTGAAAAATCCCATGCAATAACGAAATTGGATCCATCCCAAAGGCTGCACTGGTATTTTCTAAATACTGCAGTTCAAATACATCTTTTATAATTGGAATCGCTGGTTTATTCTTTAAAAATAATACCGCACAATATTTTGTGAATTGGTCCAATACAATCAATACAAGAACCAAAATCCCACTAAATAAAAGTGTTTTCTTGTTTTTTTTCTGCATAAATATCGTTCTCCTGCATTTATTTATAAAACGAAAATTTCACACGTAATTTTCCTTTTTTACTAACTGTATTACAGTCCTCGAAGATAAAACGTGCTTTTCCTCTCACCGAAACAATCGCACCATTCTCACAGCTTTGGTTGCAGTTTGTAATACATTTCCCATTGATAAAAACCTTCTCTGAAGCAAGTAGTTCAGAAGCCTCCGAACGTGACAAATGAAATGCTTTTGCAATAATACAATCAATACGATTCGAAGCAATCATATCAAAATGCTCTTCTAAGCTTATATTTGCCTGTAAATCGGCATAATTGCATTCTTCCGACAAATCCACCATAGTATGTCTAATCTTTTGTAATTCGGCCATTATAAACGAAAATATCCCTTCATCGCAAAAGACATAATAATCTTCCTCAAAACAAAGAATATCTCCCAGACGATTTCGTTCAATCCCAAGATTCATCAATGCACCTAAAACGTCGCGATGTGTCAGTTTTTCTGCAAATTTAGGGTATTTCGGAATAATATGAATACACTTCATCGGATATTCGTACTCATAATAAAGAGCATCAGGGATAAACGCTACCATCTGACGCTCCGCACTATCATATCCTCCAAAAAGTTCGGTTCGTGTATGGAATTCCTTTTGGGAAGTATGATAAATATTCTGTTCATTTAAATTAAGGAAACCGCTAAAAGTAACGATTCCCTTAATGTTTGCTTGTTTTGATAAGTCTATAAGACGTTTTTTACATAATTCCTGTTCATTCATAATTCTAGTAAGAAAAACTGCTTCCTGCTCCAAATGCATCCATAAGGTTCTGGATATCACCTGAAATATCGACACCATTTGGTGTTGCAAGGAAAATATAGTTTGAAACTTTCTGAAGACTTCCATGCATTGCGTATGTAGCACCAGACGTAAAATCAATAATTCGCTGTGCAATTTCAATATTTAAGCCTTCCATATTGATAAGTACAGTTCTACCAGATAAGAGTGTATCTACAATCTCAATTTCATCTTCAATTGTTGTTGGTTTAATAACACATACTTCCATACCTGTATTTACCACCTGTTTTTTCGTTGCTTTTGTAATAGGAGTAATTTTAGAAACTGGTTTTTCTTTTACTTCTACTTTATTTTCTCTACGAGGAGTTTTCTTCTTTGGTTCCTCATAATCATCGTCATCATCGTAATATTCTTCGTTTGCAAATTCATAATCATCATCGTCATCATCATTTAAACGTAATACATCTAAAATTTTATCCATGAAACTCATATTAATTCTCCACCTGTTTATTATAGTCTCTTTCACCGAAAATTCCAGTTCCAACACGGACCATTGTAGCTCCTTCTTCAATCGCAACCATGTAATCACCAGTCATTCCCATAGAAAGAATATTCATACTTACATTATCTATGTTTTCATTATCTATGTCAACAGATAATTGCTTTATCTTGCGGAAAAACGGACGATTTTCTTCAGAATCAACAACATATGGTGCCACGGTCATAAGACCTTTGATACGTACATGTGGCATTTTTGCCACTTCTTTTACCAAATGAATTACCTCTTCTTCCGAAAGTCCAAACTTGGATTCTTCCTCGGCAATATTTACTTCTATTAAAATATCCATAACACAATTATGTTTTGCTGCTTGCTTTTCAATTTCACAAGCTAATTTATAACTATCTACGGAATGAATCAATGCAGTTTTTCCAATGAGATACTTCACCTTATTGGTCTGCAAATGGCCAATCATATGCCAACAAATATCCTTTTCCATTACTTCATATTTGTCACACATTTCCTGAACCTTATTTTCACCAAAATTGCGAATGCCTGTAATATAAGCTTCTTCTAATAAAGGAACTGGCTTTGTCTTACTTACCGCAATTAACGTAATCTCATCTCTATTACGGCCACTCTTTTCACAAGCTGTTCTGATATTTTGTTCTACTTCATATAAATTCTCTTTAATCACAATAGACACCTCTTACTTCGATGTTAACTGATTTTCTTTGACTTCACTTGCATCTAATGCAATATGGTCATATAGGGAAATGCCATACGCAGTTTTAGTTTCCACAATAGCATACTCTTCATTTTCATAAATAATATTAATCTGCTTAAATACAGCATATCCTTTATTAATATTATAAACACCAATTAAGGAATCTTTATCTGTCCCGATCTGGTAGGTGGTTTGAGAATTTGGCATAAGTACCAAATCACCTTCTGAAACATCTTCACTATCTACATAGTAATGATCTTCGGTTTCATAATACAGCGTTGGATTTACAAGCTTCACTGTATTTACACCATCAACCGTATGCTTAATCATCAAACCTTGGGCACTTGAATCTCCACCCGTTGTAAAGAATTCTTTTGGAATAGTAAAAAATTCTTTAGTCGTAATCGCTGATTGTGGAATCTTAAGCCCTGTTTTTTCATTCATAACCAGCTCAATATCAATAAAACGATCGTTCGCATATCGAATCATCGCTTTTTTCAATGAAATATTTAAGAAATAGTTATCTTCCTGTTTCATTACACTGCTGGATGCATTCGTTGTAAAATCATCCTTACAAAAACGGATTTTTACACTTGATTGTCCATTTAATTCTTTTGCAAGTTTCTTACTAATCGGAACAACAATATTCCATTCTTCACTATTGATTCGTTTATAAACTGGATCTGAAGCTTTGACCTTTTCATTTTCAAACAAATGATTTGCCTTATAATTATTGTAATTCAAATCTGAGTTGATAATATCTTCGATCGTATAATCTTCAAACCCATCCACTTCATATACAATAATCCCATCATCTATAGATTTCATTTGATAAAAAGTATGATTATTTTCTGCCTGATTTACAACTTCTGATAGATTCGATAAAGCATACGTGTTAACATCCTGTGCAAGTTCCGTATTTAAATTATTGTAAAATGTATAACATTGTGAGAACTGATTGGAGTTATAAGCCTTCGTAAAAGCATCTAATTCCATAGAAATCGTAGCTAAACTTTCCTTTGAAATTGCATTAGATTCTTTTCCAGCATTCTTGATTGCTTTTGAGATATCTCCATCTGTATCTATGGAATAAACTACATCATTCACAGATACTTTTGATGCATTTTTCACATAATAATTAATGTATCCGCTTTGTTCTGCATATTCTACCGTTTCATCTCTCACAATGATTCCTTGATAAATATTGTTTGAGGCTATGGTTCCCTGCTGTACTTGATACTCTGCAATATGGGATTTGGTAAAATACGAAAAAATATTAAATAAAACATATATAATAATGATAAAGAAGATTACAACTCCAATATTAAAATTGCCAGAACTTCTATACTTTACAATTTCTTTCTTAGCCAAAATAAATTCTCCTCGACTACTCTTTTCTAATATTTTGCATACCATAGTATTTTAACATTTTTTGTGTGCAAATACAACCGATACACATGTATATTCTAGCAGCTTTTCGTTCATACTATAAAAAAATTTAGGAGGCACAAAAACATGAAATGGATTGATAACACTCTTTTAACTTTAGCTATTATTGGTTGTGTAAACTGGGGATTAGTTGGATTCTTCAGATTTGATTTAGTATCATTTATTTTTGGAGACATGACTTGGCTTTCACGTATTGTTTACGCTCTTGTTGGTTTAAGTGGTGTATATATGCTCACATTCTACGGTCGAATCAAATCTAATATGATAGACTAAAATAAAACGTCATAGTTTTATATTTTAAGAAAACATAAAAACCCCGACATAAATATTATTTATGTCGGGGTAGATTATGTAAATGAATTAAAGTGAAACTGCAATTTTCGCTTTCGCACATTCTGGTAAATCTGCTTCATTCTTAGAAACACTTAAGATGAATTTCACTTTATATTTTTCGCTAATTACATCAAGTTTTTCAATCGCTTTTGTGATTTCTTCTTCTGTGTCAACATCAGCAATTGTAAGGAAACTGTCAAGATACATTTCTTCTAAATCGTTATCCTGTGAGATAATTCCACAAATAAATCCAACAAATTCATCACAGTTACTAACTGGATAATCCATTACATTGATAAGACGCACTTTGTTGTTCAGTTCATACATATGTTTCTGGCTCTTATCTAAATAAACAACGTTTCCATTAGCTGTCTGAATAGCTGCATTTACCTTTCCTAAAAGTTCTTTGGTTTTTCCTTTTCCTTTTTCACCACAGATGATCTCTATCATGGCTTTTTACCCCCTGGACTTTATTATAGTGTAAAAACATCTAAAAAATTTTTACTGATTATACTAATTATAGAACATTTGCACAGAAAATACAATCACTAATTCGCATACTTCCTTAAAATTTGAGACATTAATAAATATAAATTGTGTCTGCAGTCTGCTTTATAGACAATACTAATGATATCTTCTCCGGCTTCATTCTTACAATACAGAACAAGACAGAATCCAGCTGCATACGTTGTCCCCGTCTTTCCACCTATAACCTGTACACCTTTTGGTGTTTCCTGTGCGCCAGACAAGTATTGATTTCCGTTATTATATGTTTTATGTACAGTTGAACCATTTACATTTGTATAGGTTACGGACTTAGATCTCGTACTAATAATTTCAACAAATTTTTCCTGCTTTAATGCTGCATTGAAAATAAGATACATATCATATACGGTTGTATAATGTCTTTTGTCCGTCAATCCGTGTGCATTGCTAAACTGGCTATTGGTTGCTCCTAATTTATGAGCTTCTTCTGTCATAACCTTTGCAAATTCTTCAACACTTCCTGAATGATGTTCAGCCAAAGCATCTGCAGCATCATTTCCACTATTTAACATTAATCCATATAATAAATCATTAACCGTTATGTTATCTCCAGTTCTTAACCCAGCAAGAGAAGAATCTTTTGGCTGATTTGCTGCACTTTCACTTACAATTACTACATCATCCAAATTACAATCTTTAATAATAATATACGCTGTTAAAATCTTTGTTGTACTAGCTGGATATAATTTTTTAAACAAATTCTGACTATATAATACTTCGTTTTTTGTAACATTAAAAATACCGCCTCCCTGTGCAACACGAGCATAGGTACCTTCTAAACCAAAATTAATGGTATCTGTTACACATACATCTTCTGCAAAATAATTTGCATTAACAGTATCTGCCTGATTTGTAAATGAATTCTGATAAGAATACGCATCATATTCTTTGGTCAACGCAGCTTGTTGAAAACCACAGCCAGTAAAGAACAAACTGATAACACATATCACACAAATAATTTTACTTATACATTTCACGCCACTCTAAATCTCCTCTATCTAATGATTTTATTAATAATTCCGCTGTAGCAAGATTGGTTGCTAAAGGAATATTATGCTCATCACATAATTTTACAATGCTGTTTACATCTGGTTCATGAGATTTAGGCTGTAGAGGATCTCTTAAGAAAATCACCAAATCAATCTCATTATGTTCAATTTGTGCGCCTAACTGTTGTGAGCCACCTAAATGACCTGCTAAATATTTGTGAACAGTTAAATTCGCTACCTCCTCAATTAATCTTCCAGTTGTACCAGTTGCAAAAAGTTCATTCTTGGTCAAAATTCCCCTGTAAGCGATACAAAAATTCTGCATTAATTTCTTCTTTGAATCATGTGCAACAAGTCCGATATTCATTTTGAGAACCCCTCCTTAATATTTTTTCGGTTGTAATCCAACATTGAGTACAAACCCCATTCCGATATAAATCGCTATAACAGACGAAAGTCCATAACTTACGAATGGTAACGGTACACCAGTGTTAGGTAAAAGCCCTGTATTAACACCAATATTTACAAAACTTTGGAAGCCAATCCAAGTAGCCATACCACAACAGATTAATCTTCCTTGTAAATCCTTGGCTCTACTACCAATATAAATACATTCTACTACAGTAAAGAACAGTAATGCAACAACCGCTGCACAACCAACAAATCCTAACTCCTCACCAATAACGGCAAAAATAAAGTCCGTTTGTGGTTCCAAAATATAATTTGTATTCAGCATAGACGTTGCTTCAGAATTGTTTAAGCCTTTTCCCCATAGCTGTCCTGAACCAATTGCCATAATAGAATTTTGTTGCTGTAATGCTTTACTTACCCATCTCGGATCCGTTGGATATAACCACGCCATAATACGATCTAACTGATATGGATAATCAGCATCCGTTGATTTTGCTAACTGAATGCAATAAGTCAACACAACAATGACTGTCGGCACTGCCACCGCTAACACAGTCATTACTATTTTATAACTTAATCCAGAAATAAACAAGAGTGCAACGAAAATTACTGCTGTAACAATTGTTGTAGAAAGGTCTGGCTGTTTCAAAATCAATATCAACGGTATTCCTGCAAAAACAAATGAAATTATAAGGTTCTTCAATGTGCTAATATTTTCCTGCGTTTTAGCGAAAAAGTAAGCAAAAAAGGCTACAATAGCTAATTTTGCGAACTCGGATGGCTGAATCGTGATACCGCTGTCTTCACCACCAATTTCAAGCCATCGTTGTGCACCATTTACGTTCTTACCGAAAAATTCAACCATGAGCAGTAACCCTATCATAAGGGCATAATAAAGCCACGGGAATTTTAACAAAAAGGAGTAATCCATCAAGGAAACTGCTAGCATAATGCAGATACCAACTACAAACCCAAAGATTTGTTTTGGCTGTAAGTCTGGTCGTGCACTACCAATAACAAAAATTCCTATCAGTGTTAACGCGCAAATATATATAATTAGATGAAAATGATAATTCTTTAGTTTGTACTGTTTAAACATTCTAAACTCTCTTCTTATCCTGTTTTAATGTAATCTTTATTTCAAACATATCTGCCGAAACATCAAAATAACGACTTACCAGGGCAGAAATTTCTTTCTTAAGCCGTGATATATCATTAGAAGAATATTCCAACGTGTCAGACTCCATCATAAGCTTTAAACGCTCTTTTGCGATAGATGACGCATCCTCTTTATGAAATATCATATATGTACTCCTCTCCTTCCAAATCCGTTTTGCTCATCATTTGTTCCGATAAGTACATAAATTGCTTCGTGGCTTTTGAACGCATTGTCACCACTGGAATCCCTTTATTTTGACTAATCATTACTTTGGTATCATGAGGAATCGTCCCTAAAATTGGAATATCAAACAATTCTTCAATATCCTGTTTCGACAACATATATTTTTTACGTACCAGCTTCTCATCATATTCATTGATAATCAATTCAATTTTTGAAATCTGTGTTCCATTTAAAAGTTGAAGCACACGACTTGCATCTTTGATTGCTGAAATATGTGGAGTCGTTAGTATAATTGCTCGATCTGCAACGGCCGTTGCAAAACGAAAGCCTTGATCAATGCCTGCTGGACAATCAATCAGACAATAATCAAATTCCATTTTTAAATGATTCATTAAAACAGAAAATGCTTTTTCGTATTTATCTAATGGTATATTTTTTAGTGATGCAGGTATCATATAAAGATTTTGGAAACGCTTGTCCCGAATCAATGCTTGATTTAACCGGCATCGGTTTTCTAGCAGGTCTAAAAGATTATAATTAATTTGGTCTTCTAAACCCATAACAACATCTAAATTTCGAAGTCCCATGTCAGTATCTAACATAACGACTTTTTTATCTAACTGTGAAAGTCCTGCTCCAATATTGGCAATTGTTGTTGTCTTGCCAACACCGCCTTTTCCTGAAGTGAAAACGATGGTTTCACCCATGAAAATAACCTCCTGTTAGTCTGCTACTATATTGCTAGAGGAGCTATTTGCCCCTGCCGCTTTTAATGCTAAAATTTCATCCACTGTCTGCATTCCAAAATATACAGACAAAATGTTTTTGGATGCTGCAACCGCATTACTAGCTGCGTATCCATACGCAATACGTGTTGCAATCGAAATCTCTGGCGTTTCGTATGGAGCATAAGCTACAAATAACGCGTGGTTTGGACGTGTGGATACCTGCTGTGCAGTTCCTGTTTTCCCAGCAAAAACAAGTGGGAAATTATTTAAAACTTCATACGTTTTCGTCATCCAATTCATACCTGTTCGAATTGCATTCCATTCATTTGCAGATAATGTATTGCTAATATCTTCATATTTGGATTCATATTCTGCAACTACAGTTCCCTTCTTATCTACAATTTTATTCATCAACTGATATTCATAAAGTTTACCTGTTGATAATGCTGTCACATATCGGGAAAGTGCTGCTGTCGTAATATTATTATTACTCTGTCCGATTGCCGCCATTACAGGGTATTCATCTGCGACCTGTGATTTAGATTCTGCAATTTCTAAACCAGTCTTTTCATTTAAGCCAAAAATCGATGCATATTTATTAATATATTCGACACCAGTATCTGCATTATATACATCGGAATTAATAAAACTTAAATTATATCCAACAGTATAATAAAACATATTACAAGAATCCCTTAAGGCTTCTGTAACATTATCATATCCATGTTTCCCAGGGAATATATGACATTTTGGTTTATTATCAACTTCTTCAAATACACCGGTACATTCAATCTCTGAGGTCGTCGATATTATATTTTCTGCTAATCCAGCAATTGAAGAAATCATTTTAAACGTAGAACCTGGTGCAGTTCTTTCCTGTGTCGCATAATTCCACTGTGGATTTGATTTATCATCATTTAACTTTGCATAATATTCGGCATCTACACCGTTTGCCAGTCGATTGTTATCGTAGCCTGGATAACTAACCAAGGCTTTGATTTCCCCAGTATTAACATCTGTTATTACACAAGAGCCGCTACAAGGATCCAATGCCAGCTGTGCTGGTGTGATTTCAATATTATTAATCTTTTCCAAAAGAAAATCGTATGGTGCTAAAGAACCATTTTGCAATTTTTGATATATGTTTTCATCATAATCTAAAACGCCTTGTTCTAAAAGTAATATACATAATTGCTTACCAGTTACTTCATTTTTAGGCACCATATAGGTATATACATATTCCGCAAATTCTTTATCTGTAGCCGCTTCTGTTAAAACAAAATTGATTAATGCATCATAAATCTCCGCAGTATCTGCATATTTTGAATCAACATCTAATAAACTTATATCAATCCACTGCTTTGTAATACAATTTGATAAGTATTCCTTTGGACTAAGATTGCCGTCGCGCCATGTTTTATAAATGGAATCATTCGTATCAATCTTAGAGGTTACCAAGAGTCTTTCGCTCTTTAGTAAATCAATCACATAAGTTACATAATCTAATAATTCATCTGTCATTTGATTTAATGTCAATGGATTGGATGCATATAACTGATTTTTCAAATCGTTCATCGCCTGATCCAGCTGTATCACAAAACTTTGGTATACCTGTTGCTCGGTCTGCGTCGCATCCTCATTATCAAATTGTGTAATATCAATAACATTATTATTTAACAACGCAACATATACATCGTCGATTGAGATACCGCCACTCGTCAAATTGGAATATACAATACCTGCAATTTCCTGTTCCAAGAGCAAATACGTATTTTTTTGTAGCTCGGCATCAATGGATAAATATAAATCACAACCAGCAACAGGCTCTGAGCTACTTGCAACCTCCTGAATACGTCCTACTGTATCAACATATACAATCTGCTCACCATTGTCGCCTCTTAAATAGGCTTCATAATATTGCTCTAAACCAGATTTTCCTACGGTATCATTCATCGTATAGCTTTTATCAATCGCCGATAATTCTGTATATTCAGAATCAGAAATTTTACCAGTATATCCAATCATAGAAGCAAAATATTCGCTATCATTGTATTTTCGAATCATGTCTTCCTGGATATCAATCCCAACCAAACGATCCGAATGTTCATTTATATAGGCAAGACTTCGTTCTGAAATATTTTGTGCAATTACAGTAGGCTGAAAACGGGTATAGGACGTCGATTTCATTGCAAAACGAATACATACAATCTTGTAAGCAGTATTTTCATCATACGTTTCATCAATATAAAACGCATCTTTTAAATACGTCATTACTTGTTCCGCCGTTGCCTCTGCTTCGTTAAAGTCATATTTTTTGTTATAGCTCAATTTTTCGTAGGAAGATTCTCCAAAAGCATCTGCTAAAAATCGTTTTAATTTGTTTCCAGTAACATTGAAACTATAGGTTCCATCTTCATTTAAATCAATTTTAAATTCATTAATTAAAGTGTCTCCATTGCGTTCTAACATCTGCACAATTTCAGCCAGCTGTGGATTAATTGTTTCTGCCTTTACTCTATCATTTCGATAAGAACCATTGTCTGTAAAAATAATAGAATACGCAAGTTCGTTGTAAGCTAATAACTTTCCATTACAATCATATATATTTCCACGAGGAGCTTCTTTTGAAAGAGTTCTTTCAATTTTCATTACAAAGTTTTCCTGATATTCTTTTCCACTTACAATTTGAAGCGAGAAAATACGCACAAGCATCAACGAAAACAGAAGAAGCATTACCGTAGAAAGCACAAGCAATCTTGACTTAAATAATCGTTCTAAAAATTCTCTAACATCATAAATCAAATTTTATCGCTCTCCTTTTCTCGTATGCTTCTAGTTTCTGATTAATCTTAAGTAAAATTAAGTAAAAGAAAATCGTAACAATTGTTGTATACACCAGTTCTGGTAAAATAATGTTTGTAAAATAAAATCCAAAATCATATCTGCTTCTTGTCAAAAACATAACCAGATAGATAATCAGATTTAAATTCAAATCACTTGCTGCGATAATCAATAAAGGGAATTTAATGTCTTCTGGGTAAAAACGTTTTTGTAAAAAACCTGCCGAATATCCGACATACATATACAGTAAAGCATAAATTCCTAGATAAAAACCACAAAAAATGTCAATAATAAGTCCAGAAAAGAAACCAATGAACATTCCTTCCTTTTTACCACGCATCAAACCAAAGGAAGCCACCACAATAATCAATAAATTAGGGGTAATATTCGCGAATGAAAGGCTCTGTAATGTAGTTGTCTGTAAAACAAAACATATAGAAATAATAAAAAACAAAACTATCTTTCTAAGCATTTGGTCTCCTCAGGCACCACTATTCCGTTGGTTCTGTATCAACTGTGTTACCTACATCTTTAATCTTCTTAATTACTAAAACATCTTCTAAATGCTCAAAATCCGCCACAGGCGTAATTGTTCCAATTTTAGTCAAATTATTTGGACCAAATTCTATACTTGATATATATCCGATTAAAATCCCCTGATGATATTGGTCAGATACATAAGAAGTAATCACCGGTTCTCCAATTTTTACTGAATTTTCAGCATCACGAAGTTCTGAAAATGTAATAACCATAGCTTCATTCATGGTTTTGAGATTTCCACTTACATTAAAGTTATCGCCTGTACTTGGAACCATGGCACTTACATTATTTGCGTCGTCAATAATACTTCGAACCTTTGAATAATTTGGTCCAACATCTGTAACAATGCCAACTAGCCCTCCATCAGCCAGAACATTCATTCCAACCATAATACCATCTTTTTCTCCTCGATTAATGGTAAAGGATGAAAACCAGTTTCCACTATCCTTTGCAATCACGTTTGCAGCCACTTTTTCGTAGGTTGGGTATTTTTCGGAAAGGTCAAACAATTCACGCAGGTTTTCCAATTCATATTGCTCAATTTTCGCAATAGTCAATTGGTTCGTCAATTCCGCATTTTGCTCCTTGAGCTTTTCATTTTCTTCTAAAACCTGTGATAAAGTTTTAAAATCATTTGCAGTATTAAAAATCCAAGAACCCGTTGCATTAATCCCTTGCTGCATTGGAACGAAAATGTATCCTGCAATTGCTTTTAATGGACCACCATTTATGTTATAGACCAATCCACCAAAAATTCCTAAAACACATACAACGGTAAGTGCAATTAACATATATTTAGTTTCAATTTGTTTTTTCTTACTGTTGCGATTACGAATTTTTTTCATATAACCTCTTTATTTTTTCATAGTAAATGGTAATTTCTTAAATTTTGAATCAGAAACAATCTTTACTAAGCCACGTACAGCACTTTCTTCTGGTGCTTCCGCGGTATTAATTTTGATATTTGTAATATTTTCAAATAATTTGTCTAAATTATGAATCTGAGAGCCACCACCTGTAATATAGATACCAGAATGAATGATATCTTTAGCAAGTTCTGGTGGAGTTCTCTCTAAAATTAATTTAATAGAAGTACAAATAGATTCTAAGGTTTTCTTCATTGCCTCATACGCATCCGCTGCACTTACTTCCATTTCAATTGGAAGACCACTTACAAGGTCACGTCCGACAATATTCATCGTTTCGGTACGACCTGGCAAACCAGAACCAATATTCTCTTTGATGGATTTCGCAGTCTTCTGTCCAATAACTAAATTATATTCATTTCTCATATATGTGATGATATTTTCATCCAATCTGTTTCCACCAAAATGAAGCAGTTCGCTGAGCACTAAGCCACCTAAAGAGATAACCGAAATCTCAGTTGTATCAGCCCCCATATCAACAATCATAATACCGGTAGGCTGATTTACATCAAGCCCCAGACCTACTGCATCTGCAATCGGTTTTTCACACAAAAGAATGCTCTTTGGTCTGATTTTATTTTTAAAGAACATATCATAGAATGCTCTTTTTTCTACGTCTGTAATATCGGTTGGTACAGCAACAACAAATTCAGAACCACGCAGCTTACTCTTCATCTTTTCCTCAAGGAAAGTTATAATCATCGTCTGAAGGAAGTTATAATCTGCGATTACACCACTCACAACTGGGAAAATTACCTGAATAGATTCTGGTGCTTTTTCGTACATTGCATAAGCATCATCGCCATACGCATAAATCTGATTTTTGTTAATGATGGCAACAGTGTTCTTTTCCTTCATGATTTTGCCAGTTGCCTTACAAAATACTTTGAAATTGCAGGTTCCAAGATCAATACCATAAATATTATCGTTCATTGTGTCTCCCCTTTTCTTACGTTATTTTAATAATTCATTTTCTTTGAAGCTAAAGTATTTATTATCGCCAATGATAATATGATCTACCAGTTCCAGTTGTAAAATCTGTGCACCTTTTTCAATTCGTTTGGTAATATGAATATCATCTTCACTTGGATTTGGATCTCCACTGGGATGATTATGAAGAAGTATCAGCATTACTGCTTCGTAATCAAACGCATATCGAAAAATCTCTCTTGGTGATACATAAGTGTAATTCACATTTCCTTTTGAAACAATTGCATCTCCTAAAAAATTACATTTTGAATCGAAGAATGCACAGATAAGAAGCTCTTGTTTGGCATGTCGCAACTGCTCCATATAATAATCTGCAATCGAATGTGGTGTATCCATTTTTAAATGATATCCACGATTGGTCTTTGCAATCCTTCGCGATAACTCTGCAACTGCCTTCAACTGAATCGCTTTCACTTGTCCGATACCGGAAAACTGCATCAAATCCCGATAAGATAAATCATACAAATTCAATAAATTATTATGACTTCCCTTCAAAATCTCACGTGCAATATCCAGTGAATTTGCATCCTTTGTTCCAGATTTTAAAATGATTGCCAAAAGCTCTGCATCCGATAAACTTTCTTCTCCATAAAGCAGATATTTCTCATACGGCCGTTCGGATTCTGGAAGATTTTTCATTGTAAAATGTTCTGACATAAGTTCCTTTCTGTTCTCCCCATAAACATACATCAAAACATATTTTTCAATCGTTTTATTATACCATAAATTAGTCTAACTCTACAAGATTTCGCTCATAAAGTTTTTGTAAACTCATAAGAATTCCAACCTTTGCATGATACCAGGTAAGACCACCCTGGAAATATACTGCATAAGGCTCTTTTACTGGTCCATCTGCCGACAATTCAATAGAAGAACCCTGTACAAATGCACCTGCAGCCATAATAACATCACTATCATATCCTGGCATTGCCCATGGTTCTGGTGTTACATAGCTATCTACTGGTGCTGCAGCCTGAATTCCTTCACAGAAAGCAATCATGGCATCCTTATTTTCAAACTCAACTGCCTGAATAATATCGTGACGGCTTTCTGTACTATTTGGAACAACCTTATATCCTAATTTTTCATAGATATTTGCTGCAAAAATAGCCCCCTTCAAAGCCCCCGCCGTAACAGTTGGTGCTAAGAAAAATCCCTGGTAAAAGCTTTGGATTACACCAAGTGATGCCCCAACCTCTTTTCCTAAGCCAGGAGAAGTAAGTCTATATGCAGCATTCTCAATGCATTCCTTTTTTCCACAAATATAGCCACCAATTGGCGCAAGTCCACCACCTGGATTCTTAATCAAAGAACCAACTATCATATCTGCCCCAACTTCCAATGGTTCCTTTTCTTCTGTAAATTCTCCATAACAGTTGTCTACCATACAGATAACATCTGGCTTGATATTCTTGATAAAGGAAACCAGTTCTCCAATTCTATCTACCGAAAGTGTTGGTCTGGTCGCATATCCTTTTGAGCGCTGAATCGTTACCAGTTTTGTCTTTTCATTGATAACATTTCTTATTCCTTCCCAGTCAAATCCTCCATCTGGAAGCAAATCTACCTGTGCATAGGTGATGCCATATTCTGCCAGAGACCCCTTGGAAGGACGAATCCCAATCACTTCCTCTAAAGTATCATAAGGTTTTCCTACAGGTGATAATAGCTCATCTCCTGGTCTTAGGTTTGACATCAAAGCTAGTGCAAGTGCGTGTGTTCCACAGGTAATCTGCGGACGAACCAATGCATCTTCGCCTTTAAAGGTTTCTGCATATACGGCTTCTAAAGTATCGCGTCCCATATCATTATAACCATATCCAGAGGATTGATTAAAACATTCTGCACTTACTCTGTTTTTCTGCAAAGCATTCAAAACCTTTAACTGATTTAACTCAGCAATAGCATCAATTTTTTCAAAACGAGGCTTTAAATCTGCTTCAATTTTTTCTCCGAATGCAATAACCTTCTCAGAAATCCCTAATTGTTTATACTGCTCTAATAAATACTGGTTCATAATCGTTTCATTACTCCTTTATGATTCCTTTGGTATCTAAAATACGACACATTTCTTCTAATATCGCCGCTTCATCATAATTGTATTTTTCTTTGTCTATCCAAATAACCTCGCGTTCTCTGCGAAACCACGTCAATTGGCGTTTTGCAAAATGGCGTGTCTCTCTTTTTAAGATATAAACCGCCTCTTCTAAAGTGCATTTACCATCTAGATAATCTAAAATCTCTTTATACCCTAATCCTTGCATGGAAACCATGTCACGATGATAGCCCATCTCTTTTAGCTTCGTTACTTCCTTCACCAACCCTTGCTCTAACATGATATCCACACGTTTATCAATTCGCTTGTAAAGATTCTCTCTATCATCCGTCAGCACGAAATATGCGAAATTATAAGGCGATTCTTTCTGTTGTTCTGCTTCATTGTGCTCTGAAATCGGCTTACCTGTCAAATGATAAAATTCTAAAGCACGAATCACACGTTTTACATTATTTGCATGTATTTTTTCCGCAGAAACAGGGTCAACTGCTTGAAGTCTCTCGTGAAGCACTTCATTTCCCTGTTCTTTTGCAATTTGTTCTAATTCTGCACGAAATGTTTCGTCACAATCCTGATTATCAAAATCAATATCATACAAAAGCGCCTGAATATAAAATCCAGTACCACCTGCTACAATTGGAATTTGTCCATTTGCATAAATCTCTTTCAATGCAGCTTTTGCTTTCTGCTGAAATACCACAATATTAAATTCATCTGATGGTTCTAACTCATCAATGAGGTAATGCTTTACCCCATCCATTTCTTCTGGCATAATCTTCGCTGAACCAATATCCATGTATTTATAGACCTGCATAGAATCTGCAGAAATTATGGCACCATTGACTCGCTTTGCCAATTCAATGGATAAAGCCGTTTTCCCAACAGCGGTTGGTCCAGATAAAATAATGAGTGGCTGTTTGGTCATTAAATAATCCTCTTAAATTTCTTTTCAATTTCGTATTTTGTCATGGAAATAATCGTTGGTCTTCCATGCGGACAGTTATATGGGTTATCCAAGGTTAACAATTCTTCGATTAAGGCATCAAACTCACTGAAGCTCAGATTCTGATTTCCCTTTACAGCCGCTTTACATGACATAGAAGCAACCTTTTCCAAAATTAATTCTGGTGTTTCGCGGCCAGAAAGATTTGTAAAATCATCTAACATTTCAATAAACAAATCCTTCATATCCACCTTAAACAAATTGGCTGGAATCGCACTTATCATGTACTCTTTTCCACCAAAGCTTTCAACTTCATATCCCATTTTTGCAATGGAATCCTTATATTTTTCTAACATCAGGATTTCATTTGCATCTAAACTTAAAATAATCGGTGGACTAATCGTTTGGGATGTATATTCTTTCTCTTTTAACGTAGCCATTGTGCGCTCATAAAGCACTTTCTCATGTGCCGCATGCTGGTCAACAATAAAGAGTTTGTCTTCAAATTCCACAAGCCAGTATGTTTTAAACAACTGACCGATAATACGATGTTTTTTCTTCGCATCCTTGGTTAAAAAGTCACTGCTAATGGATTCCAATGTAATATTTTCATATTTCACAGTATCCGAATCAACATGATATTCTGACTTCTCCGCAACCTGCGTTTGTTTCATTTTTTCTTGTAAAGGATATTTTATCTCATAAGGACTATCCTTTTTTATACTTTCACGAACACGATCCAGTTGACCTGCTGGGAAAATAGCTTCCTGTGAACGAATCTGATTCAGTCGCCTAGCCTCGAATGGTTCTGGTATCGACTCCTTATACTCTCGTACAAGCACTGGTGCTTTTTTCTCTTCTGCCACAGGAACCTCTGGAATCATTTCTTTGTGAGAAAGAACTTCATATAATCCATCACAAAGGTATTGATATACCTCCTGATTATTATCAAAGCGCAACTCCATTTTCGTTGGATGCACATTAACATCTAAGCTTTCACCCTGGAAAGTGAAATACAACACACAAAATGGATACTGGTGCTGCATCAAAAAGCTCTTATAGGCTTCTTCAATGGCCTTCGATAAAAGCTGACTTTTAACATATCTGCCATTGATAAAATAGATTTCAAAATTACGATTTCCACGCGTAATCACTGGTTTTCCAATATATCCTGTTACCGAAAACAGTTCATTTTCAAGCACAACTGGCAATACCGAGTTAGAAATCTCTCTTCCAAACACATGGTAAATCAAGTCCTTTATATTGCCATTTCCAGAAGTATGCAACTTGGTCTGGTTGTTCTGTATGAATTTAAAAGAAATATCCGGATGTGAAAGTGCAAGCTTTTCTACCATATCCGCAATATAAGAGCCTTCTGTCTGTGCTGATTTCAAAAATTTCTTTCTAGCTGGAGTATTATAAAACAAATCTTTTACCAAAAAGGTCGTTCCATCTGGTGCGCCAATTTCTTCAAACGCAACTTCTTTGGAACCTTCGATTTGATAACGTACACCTGTCAAAGAATCCGGTGTTTTCGTAATCAATTCTACTCTGGATACTGCCGCAATACTAGAAAGTGCTTCGCCACGAAAGCCCAAAGAAGAGACACTTAACAAATCTTCCACACTTCGTATTTTACTTGTAGAATGACGTAAAAATGCCAATGGTACCTCTGACTTTTCGATACCACAGCCATTATCTGAAATACGAATAAAGCTGATACCACCCTCTTTAATTTCAATGGTAATGGCAGTTGCTTTGGCATCAATGGCATTCTCTACAAGCTCCTTTACAACAGAGCTTGGACGTTCTACCACTTCACCCGCAGCAATTTTATCTATTGTCTCTTGCGTCAGTAATGCTATCTTGGACATACTGTCCCCTTTCTCTCGCAATCCCTGTGTTACCAGCGATTTTTTACTTTATTTTGAAGCTCGTATAATTTATTCAACGCTTCTAATGGAGTTAAATTTCCAATATCGACATTTCGAAGTTCCTCAATAATATCTTCGTCGCTAATCGTGTCAAACAAGGACATCTGGGTCAAATCCACTTCGTCCAAATGTACTTTCTTGTTGTTTTTCTTGGATGAATTATCAACCGAAATATTACGAACTACTTCTGTGATATCGTTATTAATCAATTCATTTACAATTTCTTTCGCACGTTCAATTACCGTATCTGGTAGTCCCGCTAATTTGGCAACCTGAATACCATAGCTCTTGTCTGCTCCACCTTTGATAATCTTACGAAGGAAAACGATGTCATCACCTTTTTCTTTTACTGCAATACAGTAGTTGTTGACACCATTTAATTTGCCTTCTAATTCAGTCAATTCATGGTAATGCGTCGCAAATAAAGTCTTTGCACCAATCAGTTTCGTATTACTGATATGTTCTACCACCGCCCAAGCAATACTAAGTCCATCAAAGGTACTTGTACCACGGCCGATTTCATCTAAAATAAGCAGCGAATTAGCAGTTGCATTACGTAAGATATTTGCCACTTCATTCATTTCTACCATGAAAGTACTCTGTCCTGAAGCAAGATCATCCGATGCCCCTACTCGAGTAAAAATACGGTCTACAATACCAATATTTGCAGAAGCTGCTGGTACAAAGCTACCAATCTGAGCCATCAATACAATCAGTGCAGTCTGACGCATATAAGTAGACTTACCCGCCATATTTGGACCTGTAATAATTGCAATACGATTGCTTGCATTATTCAAATAAGTATCGTTGTCAATAAACATATCATTGGTAATCATCTTTTCTACGACAGGATGTCTGCCATTTTTGATATCAATGATACCACTCTCATTTATCTTAGGTTTACAATAGTTGTTTCTACTTGCAACCAATGCTAAAGAGGCAAATACGTCAATTTTTGCAATCGCTTTTGCAGTACGCTGAATACGTGCTACGTTTTCTGCCAAATGATCACGAACCGCTTTAAAAAGCTCATATTCTAAAGATGTGAGTCTGTCTTCAGAACCTAAAATAGTATCCTCTAACTCTTTTAATTCTGGTGTGATAAAACGTTCTGCATTTGTCAAGGTCTGTTTACGGATGAAGTAGTCAGGAACCATATCCTTGAATGAATTGGTTACTTCCAAATAATATCCAAACACCTTGTTATATTTGATTCGAAGATTTTTAATACCTGTCTTCTCTTTTTCCTGTGCTTCTAATTCTGCTAACCACGTTTTCCCTTCGGTTTTAGCTGCACGAAGCTTGTCTACTTCCTCGTTAAAACCTTCTTTGATAATATCTCCATCGCGTGTTGAAATTGGTGGTTCTTCCTGAATGGATTCACACAACAATTCATACAAATCTCGTAAATCATCAAATTCATCACGAATTTCTGCAACCAAATCACATGGTAAATCTCCTAATAACATCGCAATCGCTGGAAGCATTTCCAAGGAATTTCGAAATGCAATCAAATCTCTTGGATTCGCAGTCTGATATGTAATTCGCGTAATCAAACGTTCCAAGTCATAGATTGGATTTAAGTATTCTCTTAATTCTTCTCTTATAATTTCATGCTTATTTAAAACAGAGATAAACTCCTGTCGTTTCAAAATCTCTGCTTTTTCAATCAACGGCTGTTCAACATAAGAACGAAGCAGACGAGCTCCCATCGCAGTCTTAGTCTTATCCAAAACCCAAAGCAAGGAGCCACGTTTCTGTTTTTCACGTAAAGTCTCTACCAATTCCAGATTCCGACGGGAAGAACTATCAATAATCATGTATTTTCCAATCGAATATGGATGAATTGCTAAAATATTACTCAAACTGTTTTTCTGTGTTTCATACAGATACTTTAACAACGCTCCTGATGCAAGAACACCATTATCGTAATCCTGTAAGCCCAAACCTTCTAAGGTATGAATCTTGAAATGTGAAAGTAAAGTTTCCTTCGCTAAATCATCTCCAAAATACCAGGAATCCAACGACGTAACTGCAATGCGAAGTCTCTCCTTCATATCACTTACATCTACACCACTCATGTAAAAGGCTTCATTACAGATAATTTCGGATGGAGAAAACTTATTGATTTCATCCATCAGCTTACGTTCGGAATCGACCTCTGTCACAAAGAAATCACCTGTTGTAACATCTGCAATTGAAATCCCGTATTTTTCCACAGAATAAACAATACACATGATGTAATTATTTTTCGTTTCATCCAATGCTTGCATATCAATATTCGTACCAGGTGTGGCAATACGCACTACCTCTCGCTTTACCATGCCCTTTGCAGTACTTGGATCTTCGACCTGTTCACAAATAGCTACTTTATAGCCTCTTTGTACCAAACGGTTCAAATAAGTATCTGCCGCATGAAAAGGCACTCCGCACATCGGTGCTCGTTCTTCCAAGCCACAGGCTCTACCTGTTAATGTTAGTTCTAATTCTTTGGAAACGACTTTTGCATCCTCAAAAAACATTTCATAAAAGTCACCCAAGCGGTAGAAAATAATACAATCTGGATATTCATTTTTTACCTGCAGATAATGCTGCATCATTGGTGATAAATCTGCTACGTTCACTTTAGTCCTCATCTTTCTAGTTCGGTTTGTATTTCTGAATAATGGCTTCTGCCACACGAATTCCATCCATGGCTGCTGAGGTAATTCCACCTGCGAATCCTGCACCTTCTCCACATGGATAAATTCCTTTTACTTCACTTTCATAGTTTTCATTTCTTAAAATTCGGATTGGTGAAGAAGTACGGCTTTCCACCCCCGAAAGAATCGCATCTTCTCGGTCAAATCCTGGAATAATATGCGCAAAATGCTCCATTCCACCCATAAAGCTTTCTTCCATCTCTTCACTAAATATTCCTCTTAAATTTACAAAGGCAGTATTTCCCTTTGTATTGGATTCAAATGCACCATACGAGGTGCTGCATTTATTTTCACAAAAATCACCATACAACTGCTGTGGAATCTTTCCCAACGCAAGCTGATATGCTTTTTTCTCCAACGCCTGCTGAAAACGCATGCCAGATAATGCATCCTTTTTCTGCAAAAGATGCTCGCAGTCTCCTTGAAAGAAGAATGGATTTATAAAATCCGCTTCTCCTACCGAAATAATGATCGCACTATTCGCAGTCGAAGAATTTCTTCCTGAATAACTCATGCCATTGACCACTAGCATTTCTTCCTCGGAAGACGAATTCACGACATAGCCCCCCGGGCACATGCAAAACGAATATACACCTCTCCCATTTGGAAAATTAGAAGTCACCTTGTATGGAGCTGCTGGCATATCTTGGTTCTGCTTTCCATATAAAGCTTCATTAATCATCTCCTGTGGATGTTCCACACGAAAACCTACTGCAAAATTCTTCGCTTCCATCGGAATCTCTAAGTCATGCAATGTCTGGAAGGTATCTCTCGCACTATGCCCCACTGCTAGTATCACTGCAGAAGTTGAAAATGTTTTTCCATTTTCACAAACAACAGCTTTTATCTGTTGGTTTTCAATCACAAATTCCTTGACACAGGTTTCAAAATGAATTTCTACCCCTTTTTCTAAGAGATAATTTCTCACGTTTTTGATGACATCACATAAAATATCTGTACCAATATGAGGCTTGTTTTCATATAAAACTTGTTCTGGAGCCCCAAATCGTACAAAAGTTTCCAAAACAAACTGATTCCGATTCGCGGGATCTTTTACAACTGTATTTAACTTTCCATCAGAAAACGTTCCGGCTCCACCTTCTCCAAACTGCACATTGGAAGAAGTGTCTAAGATACCTGTTTCCCAAAAATTTTCAACATCCTTTTGGCGTTCTTCTACCGCTTTGCCACGTTCTATTAAAATTGGATGAAAACCTGCTTCTGCTAAAACAAAAGCCGCAAATAATCCAGCTGGTCCTGCTCCAATAATCAATGGTGGTGCTGTTAATTCCTGCTCTCCAGTAGATGGAAGCTGATAATGCCTTGGTTTTACAATGCTAACCGATGCATTCTTGGCCTTTTTTACAATACCAGCCTCATTATCACATACCACATGTACGGAATACACCAGAAAAAGCTCTGGTTTTTTACGTGCATCTAGGGATTTTTTCACAATTCGATATGTAAACTTCTGATTTCCAGAAAGCCTTAAACATTTTCTGATTTTGTTTTCTAATTCCACTGCACTATGATGATATGGCAGCTTTAACTGTGTAATCTGAATCATATTGACCTTCCTGCAATATAGCCTGTTGCCCAGGCAAAATGTAGATTGTATCCACCACAAATTCCATCCACATCCAAAATCTCACCCGTAAACTGGATATTTGGAACCAGCTTGGATGCTAAGGTATGATAATCCACATCCATAAGCGGTATTCCACCCGTACAAACCTGTGCAAATTCATAATCACGATAATTCGTAACTGTTACCGTAATATCCTGTAACAAGCCTGCAATCTTTAAAAGTTGACTCTCAGAAAGACAAGATTGATATAAATCTGTTTCTACCCCTGCCTTATCGAAAATCATATCTGCAAGCTTTTGATTCACCAGTCCATTCAACAATGTATTTACTGGCATAGAAGCTCCAATTCTACAACGATAGTCTAATTCTTCTACTAATTGCTTTTTGTCGAAATCCGGAAGTAGATTTACTTTTATCTCTACTTTTCTTTTTTCATATAATCCTTTGGATAAGTAATGACTTATCTGAAACACTGGAATTCCAGATAATCCATAATCCGTAAACTGGATTTCTCCCGTATCTTCTGCATATTTTTCACCATCTATGTATGCGCCTACACTACCTTGCGCACGAACACCAGAAATCTGTTTAAACTTCATTCCTTTGCAGTAAAAACCACATAACGCTGGTAAAATAGGCTTAAAGCGATGTCCTAGTGATTTTATTACATCAAATAAACTTCCATCACTTCCCAGTTTAGGTGCAGCTAAAAGACCTGTCGCAATAATGACATGTTGGCCATAGATATTTCCTTTATTGGTTTCCATACAAACTTCATTCTCAAACGGCACAATATCTTTTATGACTGTTTCATAACAAATTTTTACCTCTAGACGCTCCAACTCATAGAGCAAGGCATTTACAACAGAAGCCGCCTGTTCACTATTTGGATAATAATATCCATTCTTATTCTTTGGATATATGCCAATAGAATGAAAGAAATCCAAACAATCCTCTGTAGAAAACTGTTTTAACACGAAAGAAATGAAATCCTTTTCCCCGTGAAAACAATCCGTATGCATCACTGCATTTGTATAATTGCATTTCCCGTTTCCAGTAGCTAAAAGCTTTTTTCCTGCCTTATCTAGTTTTTCTATGATGCATACTTTTTTATTTGCTCGAGCAGCGGTTATGGCAGCCATCATACCCGATGCACCTGCACCAATAACTACCAAGTCCCACTGTTTCTTTGTATTTTTGCCCATAAATCACCAACTTAAAATCAAAATTAAACCAGCTAATATTTTATCACAGGAATGTCAAACATTCAACCAATATCAACTGGAATAACTCTCAAGAAAATCATATAATTCCCCTTCCGTTTGAAAGAAAATTCCTGTTTCTAATTTTTCTTGGATTTCCTCTGGCAAAGTCATGGTTTCAATACTCGTTTCCATGAAAATACTCTGATGTTTACTTTCATAAACGATAAGCCTACCATCCGCTTCTTTGATGTAATAAGGACATGTAATGTATTCTTGGCTTATGGTTACTGCTTCCTCTTTTGTTACATCGTTTTCTGTAGAAATGGTTGTTTCTTTTGGTCTTGTCTCATTGTTAAATTTAATGTAGAGCCATGCTAGTGCAATAACTAGAATCGCTAAAAAAATAGAGACACTTACTTGACGTTTCATATTTATCACCCCAAATAAGTATCTCCATATCCTGTTTGGATTATTCAATTTATTACTTTAAAAGATGCATTTTTTTCGCAAGCTGAACCAGCAAATATCCTTTTGGAAATTTACGAATCTCATCTTCCGACAATCCTTTTAACAAAAGAAGTGCAACTGCATATACAACTACTGCAAAAATAATGGAAATCAAAATACTTACTAAATTATTCTTGCAAATCATAAAACATAATGCATAAACACCATAAGCAACTACGCCCATGATAGCTGCTGAAATTGCTGGAATCAAAAATGTCTTTTGAAACTCCTGCTGATATCCAGAATGTTTTTGTAATGCAAAAGCATTCAACACACATACTAAAAATGCAAAGAAAGCATTCGCAATGACCACCGCATAAATATTCAAACGGAAAAACAGCATCAATGCAACCAATAAAATCACATGTGCCACCAAAGCAATTGCAGCATTTTTTACCGGAATCTTAAGTTGGTCAATTCCCTGTAATAATCCATTGGTTAAAGTTGAAAGCGAATAAAATACAACCGCAACTGCACCTACCCACATCATTGTAGTTGCCGTATCCAAAGAACTGATTGTTCCTGGGAATAAAAGGGTAAAGATGGGTTTTGCCAATACCGCTAATCCAACACAACATGGCATTGCAATCACCATAATAAAACGAATCGCAGCATTGATTTGATTGTTTACGGCATCTTTGTTGCCTGCCGCAAAGGAAGCAGATAAGGTTGGTACACTTGAGGCAGCCATTGCAGATGCAATAGAAATCGGCACATTAATAAGCACCTTGTATTTTCCTGAAAAAACACCCCACCATACATCAATTTCATCAACAGTATATCCTTGTATTGTAGCAATATTTTTAAACAACCCCTGGTCTATAATACCACTAATATTATAAATGGTAGAACTGAGTAGGACTGGAATAATTGTAATCACAAGGATTTTCATGGTATATCCAAAAGAATCCACTTCCACGTTCTGCTCGCGCTTCATCTTTCTCTTAAATGTACGCATATACAGATAGAAAATCAAAAGCATGAACAATAATGCCGATACTGCACCAAGGTTCGTTCCTAATGTTCCACCCGCAGCTCCATAAGCAGCACCATACCGCTCTGGGTCTCCTAAAACCTGTCCAATTTTACTGCCATACTGGAACAATACATACGCAGCCCAGATACTTACAATCGCATTTACAATCTGTTCAATAATCTGCGAAATTGCACTAGGCACCATATTTCCTAAGCCTTGGAAAAAGCCTCGAAGCACGCCTAAAAGTGCAACTACAATAAGCACAGGTGCCAAAATCTGTAACGCAAAGATACTAAGTGGTGTCTGAAGCATGGAAGTAAAAAACTCCGCACCAAAATAAACGATAACTGCTACTAACACACCTGCAATTGCCGCAAAAACCAATGCTCCTTTTAATATCTGATATGCTGCTGTCTTTTCTCCTTTTGCGATACGTGCAGATACGAGTTTCGATACCGCCAAAGGCAAGCTGTAAGAAGAAATAATCAACATAATATTATATATTTCAAAGGCACAACTATAGTAATTATTTCCAGTATCTCCAATGATATCTGTCATTGGCAAACGATACAATAGTCCAATGATACGACTCACAATGGAGGCCGCAGCAAGAATGGAACCTTGTACTAAAAAGTTTGAATCTTTTTTGGATGAGCCCATAATTTATTATTCCTTATCTTAAAATGTTCATCTTCTGTAATATATCTTTTTGCTTCTCTTCCATAACCTTGGCTTCCTCTTCTTCCATATGGTCATAGCCAAATAAATGGAGCATGCTATGTGTGATTAAGAAAGCGTATTCTCTCTCTACACTATGTCCATAACTTTCTGCCTGCTCAATCACCTTGTCCACAGAAATTACAATATCTCCCAACATTGCTTCCCCTGTATCTGGATTAAAATCATCACTATTTTCATCCTCTAAAAAGGAGAAATCACCCGGTGTTTCGTATTGTAACATCGGAAAAGAAAGCACATCGGTCGGACGATCTATGTTACGAAATTCTTTGTTAATTTCATGAATTCCATTATTATCGGTAAGTGTAAGATTCACTTCTGCTTCATACGGAAAATTACTATAATCTAAACAAAAGTC
Organism: Agathobacter sp.; assembly: GCA_017409825.1. Taxonomy (GTDB): domain Bacteria; phylum Bacillota; class Clostridia; order Lachnospirales; family Lachnospiraceae; genus Roseburia. The sequence continues at coordinate 266,571 of JAFQRZ010000024.1, forward strand.
AACTATTTTCTCAGCCAATTCAGAATAATTAAATCCAAACTTAACTTCCGCCTCTTCTTCTAAATAAAAACTCATTACAGTAATTCCTCCTTTACAAGCCAATCTCGAATCTTTATATAAGTATTAATACTCAAACCTGATTTATCATATAAACCTGCACTTGAAAATTCATTCAAGGTCTGATGTATTAACAATTCACGATTCCATTTGCTTGTCCCAACTTCCTCATCATGCATTTCTAGTTTACTCAAAACAGAGTCTATAATATGCACCAATGCCGATTCCTGTGAAGATGGTAAATCATCTGTTCCATTATATTCTCTTAAGATTTGAATTAATTCTTCTGGAAAACATAATTGATTTGCTTTTCGAACCCCTTTTTCTATCGGAGGTTTCCCCTCCCATTTACCGAGATTATAGTAAAATCCCGCCGCCGCTGCCAAATCTGCATCTAAATCTAGTTGTAGTGCATATTTATATGCAATTTCAGATACCTTTCGTGCATGATAATATTCTGTGGAAGATGCATTTCGTATTTCTCGCACCTGAACAAACTCATCTGCCAAAATATCACCATAATAATAATGCTTTTCACGAAATGTCTTTTCACGAATATTTGGATAAAATGCAATTACATATACTGCGACACAAAAACCATTGATTAATCCTAAAATAAGATTATTGAAGCTAATGGATTCATTTGCAAAATAGTAAAATATGTTCGGAAATAGCACACTGCTAAACAAATATATAATTCCAATATAAAGGCGATACTCTACATGTTTCAGCATTTTCGATAACATACCACCTACTAAAACCAGCATTGTATATGCAAGAAGCTCATTAAAGCTTCCTCCTGTCGTAAATGCCAATAATACGTTAAAAAACAACCCAGTAATTAAACCTAAGATATCATTACTAAATGCAGACATAATCACTGGTAAAATAATAACCGGTCTAAAATATTCTGGCAAGAATGAGATACCAAGTGTAAGTATACTACAGATAAAAAAACCATTCATTGCTCTACGAAATGTAGTCTGATTATTATTTCCTAGTAGCTCTCTACGTCTTTCAAAAGTCAATTCAAAAATAATAATTGGCAAAAATGAGATTACCAAAAAAGAGACACAGATAATCTGATCCATTTCCAATTGATTTAAATAACAAAGCACACCAGCCGCAATCCCCGCTGAAACTACCATTCCCAAAATAGGCATCACACGGTGTATACTTATTTTTTCTTCTTTCATGCTTTCTCCTGTTTCCCTTTTGTACCTTTTACGTTCTTCTGCTCGTATTTATCATACGCCTGAACAATCTTTTGCACTAATGGATGACGAACCACGTCATTGTTTGTAAGACGACATATTGCTATCTCATCGATATTCTTTAAAACTTTAAGTGCCACATCCAGACCAGACTTCGTTCCAGGTGCTAAATCCTTCTGTGTTGCATCACCTGTAACTACTACCTTTGATCCAAAACCAATACGCGTCAAAAACATCTTCATTTGGGCTGGAGTTGTATTCTGTGCTTCATCTAAAATAATAAATGCATTATCCAAGGTTCTACCACGCATATATGCCAATGGTGCCACTTCAATCAAGCCCTTTTCCATGTTTTTCTGAAAACTTTCTGCTCCCATAATCTGATATAAGGCATCATATAAAGGTCTAAGATATGGATCTACTTTACTCTGTAAATCACCAGGTAAAAATCCTAATTTTTCGCCCGCTTCAATTGCTGGTCTTGTTAAAATAATACGTCCAACCTCTTCATTTTTGAATGCTGTAATTGCCATCGCCATCGCTAGATAGGTTTTACCTGTTCCGGCAGGTCCCATTCCGAAAACAATCATTTTCTTACGAATTGCATCTACATATTCTTTTTGCCCCATTGTTTTCGGTTTGATTGGTTTTCCATTTGTAGTATGGCAGATTAAATCACGATCTAATTCCACCATAGAGCTTCCCTTATGTTCCATAATTAGAGACAAACCATAGTTTACATTTTGAACTGTAATTGTATTTCCACGTTCCGCCAAATCATTCAACTGAGAAAATAATTCCACTGCATCGGCTGTGCTCTGCTCCGTACCAATTATTTTCAAATGGTCATCTCTCGCGATTACTGTAATGCCCAGAGTTCTTTCTATTTTCTTAATATGAACATCAAATTCTCCAAAAATATTAGTAATATTCTTTGCTGGTATTTGAATTATCTTTTCATTCAAACTCATCTTCCCTAACTTCCTCCGCGGGTATATTTATTCCAATTTGTTCTCTTGCATATATTTTTGCCCGAAAACAGATATTTTTTTCCTCTTTATGTATAGAAATATTTTTATCTAGGAGAATCACACCATGTTCTTCCATTTTTTCTAAATAGAAGGCTAACTTTTGACATCCTAAATTCAATAACATAGTATCATTATATTGTCCAGCAATATGTAACGCTGCAATTTCCATTTCAGAAATCGGAATTTCTATTTCATAAACGACATCACCATAGATAAGCGCATCTGCTTTGAAATATAATGTCTCTTTCACTTCACCATTGTCATCATATATTTCATTTTCTCCAATAACTAGTACATCGCCTTTTTTAACGGAGTCTCCTTTTTTTACTACCGCTTTCCCAGCTCTAGTTACAATAGATACAATTTCTGCATCTTTATTTGCAATAAAATTATACTTCCTACCTTCTTCTACCTGCGAATCATCCATTGTATCATATAGCGACTCTTTCACTTCAACACATAAATTGGTGCGGTTAAAATATACTGATACCCAACCGAACTGATGAAATTGTTCTCGTAGCAAAGTCTCTACGCCCGAACAATCGATTGACTCTTTTTCTAATCCAATATCAACCTGATTCGCCTGTAAACATTCCATGATTTCCTGTGTAGAAACCTTAGAATTTCCTACTATCTCAATATTCCATATAAAACGAAAACTATATCCGCCTATACATAATAAACATACACAGATTATAAAAAACCACTTTAATCTTGGATGCCTATGGCACCAAAATGGAAAGCCTTTTTTCGAAATAATATGCAGCTTTGTTTTCGTCTTACGCAAATAAGGCTTTAAATCATAAAAATCCCGCAGTCTAAGATTTGCTCTTAAACTTTGCTCTATATCATAAGTAATTCGCCATAGATGAATTCCATTTCGAGAGCACAAATTCAAAAAACGATTGACTTGACGTCCTCTCACACAAACGCAAACATAACCACAAAGCCATTGCCAAAAATGCCTCACTTAGAGGAACTCCAGAGAACGAATATATCCATGTATGGTAAGTTCTTCTTTACTATAAGAAACAATACATAGACTTTTTCCCTTTATTTGTATTTGATAATCCTTCACAAGAATTATCATTTCTTCTTGTCCATAGGACAATATCCCTCGATGATTTGAAATATAAAGTTCTCGATTTCCACATAAAGACAAATTTGCCAAGCCTAAAAACAAATCCTGCGGTAAATCCAATGCTTTAACTATTTTATTCGTGGTTTGCTTACTATGTTCACTCATATAAATACTATATGAGTCTATCTAACTATTTATGATAAGGTTCGTGATTCATGATGCGATAAGCTCGATAAATTTGTTCCAGCAATATCACACGCATAAGCTGATGAGGAAAAGTCATTTTCGAAAAACTCAGCTTATAATCTGCTCTTTTAATTACCGCATCTGATAAACCAAGAGAACCACCAATCATAAAATAAATATGACTACTTCCAGAGATTCCTAATTTCTCTATTTTATCTGATAACTCTTCAGAATCAAGCTGCTTTCCATCAATACAAAGAGTAATTACATAAGCATCCTCTTTTATATTTTTCAAAAGACGGTCGCCTTCTTTTTCTTTCACCAAACGTATCTCATTTTCAGAAGCTTGTTCTTCTGTCTTTTCATCCGCAACCTCAACAATCTCCAATTTACAATATCGACTCAAGCGTTTGGAAAATTCATCAATTGCATCTCTGTAAAATTTCTCTTTAACTTTTCCAACACATAAAATTGTAATTTTCATACAAAATCCATTCATCTAAGAAAAGCGGGTCTCTTTCAACCCGCTTTCTATTCTTTTACTCCTCATCTTCCGTATCTTGATTTCCATCAGACTGATATTCAAACATACCACGATAGATTCCACTCGTTAAACCAGTTTCTTCATCAATAATGATAACCGAAAGCATATTTCTTCCTTCAGGAATCAAAATTGGGCCAACATATTTTTCTGATTCTTCGGTTGGATCCGTTCTATCCCATGTATAATATGCACTACAGCCTGAAGGCACTTTAATCTCTACCGAAGTTTCTTCTGTAAAGGTTCCACCATTTGGAGTTACCTCTGGGTCTTCTGGTGCATCATATTCAATCAAATAGATTTCCGTCACAACCTCACTATATACACCCAGCTCGTTTTTCGTAACAGCTTTTACTGTATGCATACCTGCCTCTTTAATTTCAATGGCAGACTTATACAGAGTACCATATTTGATTGGATCTTTTCCTTCCAGATTGTAATAGATTTCTAAGCCTTTTTTGGCAGAAATGTATAATTTAATATCTTCATTATAAGTACCACTAGAAGCACTTAATACTGGCGTATCAACATTATAATCTGTAAAGATAGAGAGAATTTTATTACTTGTTACACCTTCTTTTAATTTTAAAATTGCATCTGTATCTTTTGCATCCGAATAGATATCGTATAGCATACGATATGCATCGTAGTTTTCTTTATCTTTTGCAATTACTTCCTTTAAATATTTTTCCGCTTCAAATACATCTTTCTTATCCATGTATAAATCAGCTAATTCCAGTCGAACATCAACATTTTCTGGTTCCAATGCAAGCGCTTTTAGATAGTATTTTTCAGCTTCTTTAATGTCCCCTTTAAACATAGCACTATCTGCAAGTTTCATCTGATGCTCAAATGAATTGTTATTACTATTATCGATAAAAACCTTCGCTAAAACTCCAATCATAATCAATAACATACATCCAATCGCAACAAAAGCAATTGTCAGTTTCATTTTTCTTTGTTTTGCAAGTTCTTCGGCTTTTTCACGTGCTCTAGCACGCTCTTCTCTCTGCTCTTTTGTTATTTCTGGTTTAGATGTTTCCGGTTTCTTTTCTACTGGTTTTGCATTTTCTAAAATAACATTAATATTATCCTCATCATAAACACTATAATCAGGCACAATCTGAATCGTTGTTCCACAATAAGGACAAACCTTAAATTCCGGCTTAATTTCTGCACCACAGTTAATACATTTCATAATACTCACCTTTTAAGAATAATATTTCATCGCTTCTAAGCAATTTTTCATCAACATACAAATGGTCATAGGTCCTACACCACCTGGAACTGGTGTAATCGCAGAACATAATGGCTCAACATCTGCATAGTCCACATCACCACATAATTTGTTATTTTCATCCCTATGGATACCCACATCAATGACTACCGCACCTTCTTTTACGTAGTCTTTATTAATAAATTTAGGTTTTCCTATTGCTACAATCAGGATATCCGCTTCTTTACAAATCTCTTTTAAATTCTTTGTCTTTGAATGACAAATTGTAACCGTTGCATTCTCACGAAGCATAAGCAATGCCATAGGCTTACCAACGATATTGCTTCTACCGATTACCACACAATTCTTTCCTTCCATTTCCACATTAGAGCGCTTAAGCAACTGAATAACACCCGCAGGTGTACAGGAAACAAATCCAAAATCTCCAACCACCAATGCTCCAACATTCTGTGGATGGAATCCATCTACATCTTTCTTTGGGGAAATACGATTTAAAATCGTTTTCTCATTGATATGGCGAGGCAGTGGCAGCTGACATAAAATACCATGCACTGCCTCGTCCAAATTAAGTTTATCTATTAACGCAAGAAGTTCTTCTTCTGTCGTTTCTTCTGGCAATTCATAGGACAATGAATCAATCCCTATGTATGCACATGCCTTCTTTTTGTTCGACACATATACGGAAGAAGCAGGATCATCTCCAACCTGAATTACTGCCAAACAACAGGACTTCCCTGCTTTTTTTAGTTCTTCAACTTCAATTCTCATTTCATCTTTTATAGTTTGAGCGATTTCTTTTCCGTTTATAATCTGTGCCATAACAAAAATCCTTTCTTTAGAATAATCCTGTGATTACTCCTTCTTCATTTACATCAATTTCAAATGCTGCTGGTTTCTTTGGAAGACCTGGCATTGTCATAATTGAGCCATTGATTGCTACAACAAAGCCTGCACCAGCAGAAACATATACTTCACGAACATTGATTGTGAAACCACTTGGACGACCAAGTTTTGTCGCATCATCGGATAATGAATACTGTGTCTTAGCCATACATACAGGAAGGTCTCCCATGCCAAGGTCTGTGATACGTTTTAATTCTTTTTCAGCCGCTGCTGTATATGTAACACCGTCTGCACCATAGATTTCTCTCGCAACAGTTTCGATTTTTTCTTTCAATGATAATGCATCATCATATAATACTTTGAAGTTGCTTGTCTTTGTTTCTAATGTTTCAAGAACCTTTTCAGCTAAAGCTACACCGCCTTCGCCACCTTTTTCCCATACTTCAGATAAAGCGAATTCACAACCTCTTTCACGACAGAAGTTTTCTACAAAATCAGTTTCTGCCTTTGTATCACTTACAAATGAGTTTAATGTAACAACTACTGGTACACCATATTTCTGCAAGTTTTCAATATGTTTTTCAAGGTTTACGATACCTTTTGCAAGTGCATCAAGGTTTTCTGCATTTAAATCTGCTTTTGCAACGCCACCATTGTATTTGAGAGCTCTGATTGTAGCTACAAGTACAACTGCATCTGGAGCAAGACCTGCTTTACGACATTTAATATCAAAGAATTTTTCTGCACCAAGGTCTGCACCGAAGCCAGCCTCTGTGATTACATAATCAGCTAATTTCAACGCTGTCTTAGTTGCTCTTACAGAGTTACATCCATGTGCAATATTTGCAAATGGTCCACCATGAACGATTGCTGGTGTATGTTCTAATGTCTGGATTAAGTTTGGTTTTAAAGCATCCTTAAGGAGTGCTGCCATAGAACCAACTGCATTTAAATCAGCAGCAGTCACTGGTCTACCATCAAATGTATAAGCAACGATGATTTTTCCAAGGCGAACTTTAAGGTCTGCCATGTCATCTGCCAAACAAAGGATAGCCATGATTTCAGATGCTACTGTAATAACGAAATGGTCTTCACGCACCATTCCATCCATCTTGTTTCCAAGACCAACCACTACATTACGAAGCACACGGTCATTCATATCTAAACATCTTTTCCAAACAATCTGTCTTGGATCAATACCAAGTTCATTGCCCTGCTGAATATGGTTATCCAAAAGAGCTGCAAGCAAGTTGTTTGCAGAAGTAATTGCATGAAAATCACCTGTAAAATGAAGATTTAAATCTTCCATAGGAACAACCTGTGCATATCCACCACCAGCAGCTCCACCTTTTACACCGAAACATGGTCCCAAAGATGGTTCACGAAGAGCAATAAGTGCTTTTTTACCTAATTTACCAAACGCCTGTCCAAGACCAACGCTAGTAGTAGTTTTTCCTTCTCCTGCTGGAGTTGGATTAATTGCTGTTACAAGAATTAATTTACCATTTGGATTGTTTTTGGTACGTTCCATTAACTCATCCGATAATTTCGCTTTATATTTTCCATATAATTCTAAATCATCTTCCATAATTCCAATGGATGCTGCAACATCTTTAATTGGCTGTAATTTTGCTTCCTGTGCAATCTGAATATCTGTTTTCATGGTTTCCTCCATTATGTATTGTTTATTATAAAATTAATTGTACACGTTTAATAGCTTTCGTCAATAAAAGCTTCAAATTCTTCTGGACTCATCAAAACCTTTCTAGGTTTTGTACCTTCTTCCGGTCCAACAATACCAGCTTCTTCTAACTGATCCATAATACGAGCAGCTCGGTTAAAGCCTACCTTCAAGTAACGCTGTAACATACCGATGGATGCTTTTTCTTTATCAATAATGATTTTCGCCGCTTCCATAAAGTAGGAATCTCTTCCATCTCCGCCGCCATCCATATCGGAAATAGAAACCGAATTACCATTTGAACTTTCCATCGTCTCTAATTTCTGCTGGACATCTGTACTATAGCTTGCTGCGCCATTCTTTTCGGTAATGAATTTTACTACCTCTGCAACCTCTTTGTCTGAAACAAATGCACCCTGTACACGAATTGGTTTCGGAACTCCCTGTGGATTAAAGAGCATATCCCCTTTTCCTAACAGTTTCTCTGCTCCATTCATATCCAAAATGGTACGTGAATCTACACCAGATGTTACCGCAAAAGCAATACGGCTAGGCATATTTGCTTTGATAAGACCGGTAATAACATTTACCGAAGGTCTTTGTGTCGCAATAATCAAATGAATACCACACGCACGCGCCAACTGTGCCAAACGACAAATTGCTTCTTCTACATCGCTGGACGCAACCATCATAAGGTCAGCCAACTCATCTACAATAATAACAATCTGTGGCATCTTCTTCGGTTTTTCCTGACCTTCTGGTGGAGTAACCGAATCTACTCTCGCATTGTATCCATGAATATCTCTTACACCGATTTCTGCGAATTTATTATATCGTTCGGTCATTTCTGCTACTGCCCAATGAAGAGCACCAGCCGCTTTCTTCGGATCGGTAACAACCGGAATCATAAGATGTGGAATGCCATTGTATACACTAAGTTCTACTACCTTAGGGTCAATCATAATCAGCTTAACATCCTTCGGATCCGCCTTATATAAAATACTCATAATAATCGTATTAATACAAACCGATTTACCCGAACCAGTCGCACCCGCAATCAGCATATGTGGCATCTTCGCAATATCCGCCACCTTTGTCTGTCCTGCAATATCCTTACCAACAGCAAACGTAATCTTCGACTGCGAATTTTTAAACTCTGCAGATTCTAACAAATCACGGAAGGATACGGTTACATTTTCTGCATTTGGTACTTCGATACCTACTGCAGCTTTTCCAGGAATTGGTGCCTCGATACGAATATCTGCCGCAGCCAGATTTAATTTAATATCATCTGCAAGATTTACAATCTTACTAACCTTTACACCCATTTCTGGCTGAATTTCATATCTGGTAACCGATGGTCCACAACTAATATCTGTAACTGTTACATTTACGCCAAATGTTTTTAATGTCTGCTCCAATTTTTGGGCAGTTTCCTTCAACTGTGCCTGTGTGTTACCTGATTTTCTGTTATCACCAGGTTTTAAAAGTGACAATGGTGGGAATACATAAGGTTTGGTTTGTGTCGTCTCTTCTTCCACAATTTCATTTGCCACATGGTCTACAGCCTGCTCAATTTCTTCAAAGCTAGCTCTTGGCTTACGCGTATGTCGTTCCGTGACCACTGGTTCTGGAATTGGTTCTTCCTCATCCATAAAGTCTCCCACAATATTCGGTTCCGGTTTAAGCTCTGTCTTAAGTGGAGCATAACTGCTGACTTCATAATCTCCATTGGAAGAAAGTTTCGTTTTCTTCTCAGCTCTGATATTTGGAAGTTCCATCTGTTCTGCTTGAACTTCTCCCATCTCATCTGAATAACCCATATCATTTTGACTAGAAATCTTTGTATCTGTAGATACACCAGATACTTTATTGTCAATTCTACGACTTCGTTCCTCATCACGAATCCGTTTGTACTCCTGATAACGCTCATTGCTTTCTTTTGCAGAAGCATAAACCTTCTGTCCACCGTCTTTAAATCCCTGAATCGCTGACTTCTCCGTGATAAGCACTAAGCACACAATTAAAGCAATAATATCGATAATATATGTACCAGCCACGCCAAATGCCTGACTGATATAATATGCTAAAAAGCCACCGATAATTCCACCACCAAATTTATGCTCAGCACTATATGCATACGATTCCATCGGTGTCATAATCGCTTTCCCTGATGTAATCAATGCGACAAACATACAAAGGAATACTGCAAATAATACACCTGCGACCAACTTCAAAATTGCAAACATATTTCCTTTATTGGAAACAGCAAAAAAGCTGCCAACAATCAGAATAACAGGGAAAATATATGCTACAACTCCAAATACACCGAACAAGAAAGAACTTACCGCATTTCCAACTACACCGCCAATTCCAAAATTGCTAATAAATAACAGTGCAGATACTGCAATAATACCCCAGAGGATAATCTCTACACGAAACTCCTCTGCTTTTCTTATATCTTCAGCCTTTGGCTTATTTGATTTTCTTTTTGAAGAAGATGTTCTTCTTTTTGTTGCCATGAAACAACCTCCATATTTTCTAAGGCATAGTATGCCAAGTATTATTATGTTACCACATTTTGATTCACTTGTCATTAAAAAGCAACAAAAAATACAAGATTTAGTTTCGAATCATCTCTTTCAACTTACGAAAAGCTTCCGCAATGCCGCCGATTTCATTGATTAAACCTACTTCCACTGCTTCTTTTCCTACCAAAATCGTTCCAACATCTTTGGTAAGCATCTGTGTATTCATCATAAGTTCTTCAATTTTTTCATACGTTGCATCACAATGTGTCGTAATAAAATGAATGATACGGTCCTGCATTCGTTTGAAATAGTCATACGTAGCAGGGGCACCGATTACAGTTCCACTCATTCGAACCGGATGAATTACCATCGTTCCGCTTGGAACAATCATAGAATAATCCGTCGAAACAGCAAGTGGTACACCAATGGAATGACTCCCCCCCAAAACCAAAGAAACCGTCGGTTTACTAAGAGATGCCACCATTTCTGCAATCGCAAGCCCACTTTCCACATCACCTCCGACCGTATTAATGAGAAGCAAAACCCCATCAATATTTTTGTCATCCTCGATTTCTGCAAGCTTTGGAAGCACATGCTCATATTTCGTGGTTTTCGAATTGGAAGGAAGACATTCATGCCCTTCTATCTCACCAATAATCGAAATTAAATATATCGTTACTTCATCATCCTTTATAATGCTTTGTCCATATTCCTCAATACCATCGTTTGTTTTTTCTTCACTCATGCATATACCTCCTCCAGTTATATTTCACAACAATTTTCAATAAAATAAGGGCATCCATTTCGGATACCCTTACTATTATTTACTACTATTTTGTTTTTATTCACCAAGAAGATATCTGTATAATCCTTCATAACGGAATTTAGAAGCATTCCATGAGAAGTCTTTTGTGATACCTCTGTCAACCATCTGATTCCACTGACGTTTGCAATCATAGTAAACATGTTTTGCATAGTTAATTACATAAAGCATATCATCTGCATTGTAATCACGGAATGAGAAGCCATCACCAGTGTTTTCAAATTCATTGTATGGAATAACAGTATCTTTTAAACCGCCTGTTTCACGTACAATTGGAACTGTACCATGACGGAAGGAAATAAGCTGTGTAAGTCCACATGGCTCAAATCTTGATGGCATCAAGAATGCATCTGCAGCAGCATAAAGCTTACGAGCCAAATCATCGTTATAGCAGATATTTGCTGATACACGATCTGGATATTTCCATGCATAGTGACGGAACATGTTTTCATACTGTGGTTCACCTGTACCGATAATAACGAACTGTGTATGTTCATCAACGATACCTTCCATTACATGATTGATAAGGTCAAGACCTTTCTGGTCTGTTAAACGAGAAACAAGACCAATCATGAATTTCTTCTTATCCACTGCAAGACCTAAATCCTGCTGTAATCTTTCTTTGTTTAATGCTTTTTTCTTACGCCATGTTTCTGCATCGTAATTTACATAAAGTTTTTCATCGATTGCTGGATTGTAATTCATGTAATCGATACCATTTACGATACCCTGCATATCAAAATGACGTGCAGATAAAAGGCCATCTAAACCTTCGCCATATTCTGGAGTCTGAATTTCATAAGCATAAGTATCACTAACTGTTGTAATGTAGTCTGCATAAACAAGACCACCTTTTAACATATTAGCATCCTTCTTAAATTCTAATTTGTCTGGAGTGAATAATTCTTTAGGGAAACCTGTAAGCCCCTGCATTGTTTTCACATCCCAAACACCCTGGAATTTTAAGTTATGGATTGTCATAATTGTTTTAATTCCCCAGAAGAACATATCTCCCTGGAATTCATTCTTTAAGTATACTGGAATAAGACCTGTCTGCCAGTCATGACAGTGAATAAGATCTGGTCTAAATCCAATAAGTGGAAGCATTGACAATACTGCTTTATCAAAGAATGTAAATTTCTCGATATCTGTACGGAAATCACCATAAGGCTTATCGCCACTAAAGTATTCCTGATTGTCAATAAAGTAATATGTAACACCTTCAAACTGATACTGAAGTACACCTACATATTTGTTCTGGATGTAAGGACCAGTACTCATATAGAAATGAGTTACATACTGCATTTGATTACGGAACCATTCTGGAATACAGCTATAGTTTGGAATAACTACACGTACATCCCAATTTTCCTTATCAAATTCTTTTGGTAAAGCACCACATACGTCTGCAAGACCACCTGTTTTAATAAAAGGTACACATTCAGATGCTGCAAAAAGGATTCGTTTCATATTTACCCCCTCATAAAATAAATTTTATTTTTATTCTTCCCAGTTATGATATACTTCCTGAACGTCGTCATCATCATCAAGAAGATCTAAAATCTTGTTAATATTTTTCAAATCGGTTTCGTCTGTTAATGTAACATAAGTCTGTGGAATCATGCTAACTTCTGCAGAAGCCATCTTGATACCAGCATCCTCTAATGCTTTACGAACTGCTTCAAAATCATCTGGAGCTGTCGTTACTTCAAAGCTGTCTTCTTCTTCTACGAAGTCATCTGCACCTGCATCCAAAGCAATCATCATAAGCTCGTCTGCATCCATATCACATTCTTCTCTATCAATAAGAATCTGTCCCTTTTCATCGAACATATATGATACACAGCCCTGTGTACCAATACTTCCATTCCCTTTTGTAAAAGCATTACGTACATTTGATGCAGTACGATTCTTATTATCTGTTAAACATTTTACAATAATAGCTGTACCACTTGGGCCATAACCTTCGTATGTACAATATTCATAGTTTACATTGCTGCCTTCACCAGAAGCCTTTTTGATACCTCTTTCAATGGTGTCGTTTGGCATGTTGTTTGATTTTGCTTTTGCAATAATCTGTGCTAACTTATAGTTGTTCGCTGGATCTGGTCCACCTTCTTTTACAGCAACAGCGATTTCACGACCAATGATGGTGAAAATCTTACCTTTTGCTGCATCGTTCTTTTCCTTTTTATGTTTGATATTCGCAAACTTGGAATGTCCTGACATAATAAATAATCCTCTTTTCTAGTTACTTTCTTAATATTACTATTATACAACTTATTTTTCAATCACGCAAGTTTTGTAATACGAACCTCGCGAATAATTCTATTTTCAACCTTCAAGATCTCGAATTGATACCCATGCTTTTCGATAATTTCATACTCATCATCATTTGGCACCTTCTCTAAAAGAGAAATCACATATCCATTTAGGGTTTCAAACGCATCTTCTTCAATCGGCAGTTCAATTACATCCAAAACATCTGGAAGCTCTGTCAAACCATCAAAGGTATAACTTCCATCCGCTTCCATCTGGAAGGTCTGCTCTTCTTCATCATGCTCATCTTCAATTTCGCCAACGATTTCTTCCAAAATATCTTCCATAGCTACCAAACCAGAGGTTTGTCCATACTCATCAATTACAATGCAAATCTGGCTCTTGTCTGCCTGCATTTTCTGAAACAAGTTATTAATTTTAATCGTTTCTGTAATAAAATCAACCTCACGTACCAGGCCTGGAATATCTTTTACAGAAGTTCTAAAAATCTCGTTTTTCTGACAGAACAAGAATGCATCCTTAATCAAAAGCACACCGATAATATTGTCAATGTCACCATCATATACTGGGAAACGAGATTTCCCTGTATCATCCACATACGCAACCATATCGTAAAAGCTCATATCTCCATCGATTGCAACGATATTCTTCCGATGTGTCATGATATCCTTTGCTTCTTTGTCCGCATATTCAAAAATATTATGTATCATTTCCGCTTCCGATTCCATAAGCACACCCTGCTCATGGCCTTCCTTCACCATGGAAATGATTTCCTCTTCAATAACCCCATCCTCTGATACGTTATTTAATTTAATATTCTTTTTCTTTCTAAAATCTTTCAGCAGGCTATCGCGGCAAATAAATAAAACTACTGCCAATGCTACTGTCAATACAATAATAATTCCAATTAATATAGGAATCAAATACGGATTACCACCGTCGTCCATTTCATTTCTCCTTTATTTTTTCATAAGTGTCATACATCTTAAAATCATATCATGAAGCTGTATTATCGTCAAGTTATGTATACAACTCCAAACTGATTCCAAGTGCTTTATCTACTTCTTTTAACATCTGGTTATCTAAGTGACAAACCTTGTCCTTAAGACGTTTTTTATCAATCGTTCTCAGTTGCTCTAAAAGAACTACAGAATCCTTCGCCAAATCGTATTTTTCACTATCCAACGCCACATGGGTCGGCAGTTTCGCTTTATGCATCTGAGAAGTAATCGCTGCACAAATCACGGTTGGACTATGACGGTTCCCCACATCATTCTGAACAATCAACACAGGGCGAATCCCACCCTGTTCGGAACCTACCACCGGTCTTAAATCTGCATAATAGATATCGCCTCTTAAAATCATCATGTCACACTCCATTTACTTGGTATAGGAGTAGTATTTCCAATTCTAAGAACTATATTCTCTTATTTTTCATAATACACTCTAGGTACTCTAGGTGTAATCAGACAAGCAAATTCATAATTAAAACGCTCAGACAAATCACCTAATTCTTCCATGGTAATCTGCTCTGTTCCATCCTGTCCTAACAAAGTAACTGCATCCCCTACGCGCACCCCTTCAATGTGCGACACATCAATCATGAATTGATCCATACAAATTCTGCCACAAATCGGAGCTTTCTGCCCACGCACCAACACATAACCTTTGTCCGATAAGCTTCTTGCATATCCATCACCATATCCAACAGGAACCGTAGCAATTCTTTGCGCTTCTGGGGTAATATAGATTCCGCCATAGCTTACTCTTCGTCCTGCTTCCAAATCTTTGATATAGGAAATATGACTCTTCAAAGACATCACCGGCTGCAAATCCATATTTCTTTTATTCACCTCGTCCGAAGGCCATAATCCATATAAAATGATACCTGCACGCACCATATTCATATTCGCTTCCGGGATATCAACGATACCCGCACTATTCGAACAATGCTTAATCGGAATTTTTACCCCCTTTTCTGCAAGCATCTGACACATCTGCTGAAACAAATCCATCTGACCTTTGGTAAGTGTTTTATCTGCTTCATCTGCATTTGCAAAATGTGTAAAAAGCCCTTCTATTTCTACATTCGGAAGTTTCGAAATATCGGCAATGATATTTGCTGTCTCCTGATTTACTTGGAAACCAATTCTACTCATACCCGTATCAATTTTTATATGGATATGACAAATTTTATTTTTTGCTACTGCAATTTCTGATAATTTTTTTGCTGTATCAAAATCACAAACACAAGGACGAATATCATTGCGAATAATCGCATCAAACTGCTCAGCAAAACTAATTCCCAAAATCAGGATTGGTTTCTTTCTACCATCATCTATAAGTGCCATTGCCTCATCAACCGTAGCCACCGCATATCCCCATAAATATGGAACATGCTCAATTGCCTTCGCAATAGGCAAAGCCCCATGACCGTAGCCGTCGGTTTTTATTACAGCTACAATCTTGGTATTCTTATCTATATTCTTATGCATTTCTTCTAAGTTGTGTAAAACTGCAGATAAATTGATACCTGCATATACTCTACTATTCTGCATAGTCAATTCCTTTCCAAACATCTTTTAATGACTCTATTATATCACTCGCCATCATAGAATGGGTACCCATTTTTTCTCGGGCATAATCGCCTGCTAATCCATGGATAAATGTACCAAATGCTGCAGCATCAATTCCTTTTTGTCCCTGTGCTAACAAGGCACCTATGATACCAGCCAATACATCACCACTACCACCTGTTGCCATTCCATTATTTCCAGCTAGGTTTAAATAACTTAGCCCGTATGGATTTGCAACTACGGTACGAAAATCCTTTAACACGCAAAGAACATCATAGGTTCTAGCAAAATCAATTGCCGAATCCACCAAATGGTTTTGAATCCAAGCAACCGAAT
Source organism: Agathobacter sp. (assembly GCA_017409825.1). Taxonomy (GTDB): domain Bacteria; phylum Bacillota; class Clostridia; order Lachnospirales; family Lachnospiraceae; genus Roseburia. The sequence continues at coordinate 282,988 of JAFQRZ010000024.1, forward strand.
TATTCGTCAAACGAGAAAATTCACCCAGATGAGGCGTCATAATATATTCTGTATGTGGAAGCAGTAAACTTTCCGGTTTTTCTGCCAAAATATTCAGTGCATCTGCATCCCAAACAACTGGAACACTTGCTGCCATTTGAACAATTCGAACCAGTTCCTTTGCATTTTTGGACATTCCAATCCCTGGTCCAACCACGACTGCATCTGCCCAGTTTATCTCTGCTATCAACTGTTCCTCTTTCAAAGCTTCTGTATACGTAGAAACCAACGCCTCTGGAAGTGTTTCTTGGATGATGCCTCGATTTTCTTCCCTTGTAAATACCTTTACCAGACCAACACCACAACGATACGCCGCTTTGGCCACAAAGATAGCCGCACCTGCCATATTTACACTTCCGGCAATTACCAAAAGCTTTCCAAACGTACCTTTATTGGAATGTGCAGGACGTTTTGGCAGAAAAGATAAATCTGCTTTTTCCAAGGAAGCCATCGAAGGTTTCCTTTCAAGCCAGCTTGCTTCTGTAATACCCATATCAACCACATGTACTGTTCCAGCATATTCACAGCCAGGCCACAAATACTGCCCTAGCTTTCCAAACGAAAACGTAATGGTATGGTCACATTTTAACACAGCACCCATTATCTGCCCATCATCTGCATTAATTCCAGAAGGAATATCCACTGCAATTTTCATACCTTTGATATGATTTATCATTTCAATCAGCCCCATATATGCCTGATTCAGTGGTCTAGACAATCCTATCCCAAATATTGCGTCAATAATAAAATCATACTCTTCATCAAAGCCTTCTGGTTTAAACCCTTCTATAATAGGATAACGATGTGCTTGATAAATCTCTTTTTGCATTTGATTGGAAACGGATGTATCTGACTTCTCTTTTAATAACACATTTACTTCACATGCTTCTGTATAAATGCCTTTTTGATTCAGCAAACGAGCAATTGCAAACCCATCTGCCCCATTATTCCCCGTTCCACAGAATACAATCCCCTTTGGATTTTCCTTTTTAATTGTCTCTTTAAAAACGTCACAAAGCCTCCAGACAAAGTGCATCGCTGCCTGTTCCATCAGTACCAATTCTGGCACCTTGAAATAGTTTGATGTATTCTGATCTAGAAGCTTCATTTCTTTTCCTGTTACAAGATACTTCAAGTTGTCTCCTTTTTATCTTCATCATATTTGATATCAAAGATGTTTATGACTTCCGCACCAAAAATATCATGAAGATATGCATAAATCTCACGATTATTGATATCACGATTCTGCTTACGAATAATATTTTTCTTTAAATCAATACGAACCTGATTAATCCATTCCTCTATTTCTGCCGACTCTGTCTGATTCAGACGCAACTTTTCATAAAAATAATCCATTGATAACAACATCAACTCATCATTGTTTTCACGAATCTGATGCGGAATATCCATAAGCTCATCTTCGCATTCATCCAACTTCTCATTAATCTCATCAATCAGACGTTTATTCTCTTCAAGTTTCTTGTCCTTATCGTCCATCCCCTGAACAATCTCATCCAACAGTCTGCCTTTAAGCTTTTTCAGTTCTTTCAGACGGTTATTCAGCCTACCCTGTTCTGCTAAAAGAGTATTCAGTTTTGATTCTAATTCTTTAATTTCTTCTGTCTTGCCATGAACCGCAAACAAACGATGCCACTTTTGGTCTAATACCAAAAGTGGAACCGTTTTACCAATTAAAGCAGACTTAAAATCCTGTCTTTCCTTCATAAAAAGCATCCTTAAATACTATTGTTTATTCTTTACAATATTATAAGATAATTGCATTAAGCTATCTGACAAATGAACATTTTCGACTACAACGCTTTCATCATCTACATCCAAATCCACATGCGCAAAATTCCAAATCGCACGAATTCCTAATTCGACCAAGCGCTGTGCTGTATTATCTGCACTTTGTTTCGGCATAGTAAGCGCTGCAATATCAACCTTATGATTCTGACAAAACACCTCTAGCTCATCCAATGCATGGATTTTAATCCCACGCACTTCTTTACCGATGATTTCCGGATTTACATCAAACAAAGCAACTGTAACAAATCCCAAGCTGTCAAATCTACCATAATTTGCAATTGCCTGCCCCAGATTACCAGCACCGATAATAATAAGATTGTGGGTCTGGTCTAATCCTAAAATTTTGCCGATTTCTTCATACAAAAAGCGAACATTATATCCATAGCCCTGCTGTCCAAATCCGCCAAAATTATTCAAATCCTGGCGAATCTGCGAAGCCGTTACTTTCATTAACTTGCTCAATTCATTTGAAGATACTCGTTCAACCCCTTGTTCTAAAAGATCTCTTAAATAACGATAGTATCTTGGCATACGTCTTACAACTGCCTGTGAGATTCCTTTTTCCACAATCTCTTCCCCCGTTTCTGATTATAACATCACTTCTAATTCTTCGCGAATTGCTTTGATGAAGCCCTCACTGTTCAATACAGTAACATTTTCTAACGACGTAATAAGCGCAAGGTCCTTAGTCATCTTTCCGGACTCAATTGTTTTTACACATGCAGCTTCTAACTTATCTGCAAAAGCACTCAATTCAGGAATATTATCTAATTCCCCACGTTTTCTCAGCGCACCAGTCCAAGCAAAGATGGTTGCAACAGAGTTCGTAGAGGTCTCTTCACCCTTCAAATGTTTGTAATAATGTCTCTGTACAGTACCATGTGCAGCTTCATATTCGAAATAGCCTTCTGGCGAAACTAATACAGAAGTCATCATTGCAAGCGAACCAAAAGCAGATGAAATCATATCACTCATAACATCACCATCATAGTTCTTACAAGCCCAAATATAGCCGCCTTCTGATTTTACAACACGTGCAACCGCATCATCAATCAAAGTATAGAAATATTCAATACCTGCCGCTTCAAATGCTTCTTTATACTGTGCTTCATAAATATCTGCAAAGATATCTTTAAACGTATGATCGTATTTCTTAGAAATCGTATCTTTTGTTGCAAACCAAAGATCCTGTTTGGTATCTAAAGCATATTTAAAACAGCTATGTGCAAAGCTCTCAATTGATGCTTCAATATTGTGCTGTCCCTGAACAATACCCGCACCTGTAAAATTATGGATGAGCTCTCTTGTTTCTGTTCCATCTTCTGCTGTATATACAAGTTCTACTTTACCAGCAGCTGGAATCTTCATTTCAGAAGCCTTATAAACGTCACCATAAGCATGACGCGCAATCGTAATTGGTTTCTTCCATGATTTTACATTTGGTTCAATTCCTTTTACTAAAATAGGAGCACGGAACACTGTACCATCTAAAATTGCACGAATTGTTCCATTTGGACTCTTCCACATTTCTTTTAAATTATATTCTGTCATACGTGCTGCATTAGGAGTAATCGTTGCACATTTCACAGCTACACCATATTTCTTTGTCGCATAAGCTGAATCGAATGTAACCTGGTCATTGGTACGATTTCTTTCTTCCAACCCTAAATCATAATATTCGGATTTTAAATCAATAAAAGGATAAATCAGTTCATCCTTAATCATTTTCCAAAGAATTCTTGTCATTTCATCCCCATCCATTTCAACCAATGGGATAATCATTTTAATTTTTTCCATATCTAGTACCTCGAAGTTATAATATTACAGTTAAAAGTTTAACGATTTCCTCCAATAAAGTCAATATTTTTGTAACCATTATTTGTCTTTCACATACCATATACTGTAAACATAAATTTTTAGGAGGTCACTTATGAGTGATTTAAGTGCAACAAACTGTGGATGTAATGATGGATGTGGATGTGGATTCAGTAATGGTAATTCTATTATTTGGATTATCATCCTTTTATGCTGCTGTGGCAACGGCAATTCTGGCTTTGGCAACAATGGCTGTGGTGGCGACAATAGCTGTCTATGGATCATCCTTCTTCTCCTCTTCTGTGGCGGTGGATGCGGAAACAATAACGGCTGTTTCTAATTTTTCATGAAATATCATCCCAAAAGGGCGACGGATTACCCGTCGCCTCTTTTTTTCTTATTTTCTTGTGGTTTCTGTTCATACGAATCTTTTAAATATTTATCCAATCCACAATTTTTCGATATTTTTTTCTTTTTAATACATTCTTCATCTATTTCAAAAAAACTATTCCCATCAATAACTAATTTTCCCATTGTATGCTCTCCATTTACTCTTTTTATATCTTATGAAATTTTGAGCATAACTGTGCCACTTCACACATAAACTGAAAACAAAAAAGAGTTTTTATGGAACATGAACAATATGTAACCGAATACGATGGACTTGTGCAAACAAGAGAATTACAAATGTTAAAATCCCTTCTTCCATTTGCAAATGTTAGAAGTCAAATGCCACTTGCGATTTTGATTCAATCTATGGAATTTCGTAATACTATTCAAATGTTTCAAAACAATGCAAATGTACTCTCCGCCTGCTCTGTACATAACGAGCCCGACAAACGAAGTGCCATGATACAAACCCTTCGCAAATTTTGTACGCCTAAAGAAAAGGAAACCATTGATACCTTGCTGAATATTATGTGTGTGATGGAAAACTATGATACCTTTTCATCCTAAAGGAGGACGAAGCATTGGATGACTTTTTATTAAACAATCCCTTATTAAAGGGAATGGACCAGGAAAAATTACAGTTTATTATGAATTTTGCTGCGAAAGATAAACCAACCAACATGCGTGATGCTATGCCTTTTCTATTAGCCAATATGAATCAGGCAAAGAAGCAAAACATCCGCTTTTCCAATCCGGAAATTCAATTAATCGCAGAGATTCTTTCTAAAGATTTACCACCTGCCGAAAAAACAAAAATAAACAAAATTATGTCTATGATGTTAAAGTAAAGAAAAAAGCTATCGCATGAACGCCTCAAATTGTGCGATAGCTTTCTTTATTTTTGAATCACTAAAATTTTATCCAATGGCATGGAACTCTTCCCTTTTCCATCCATACCTTCCATATATTTTCTTCCTGCAGATTCAAATAGCACATAAAGTTTATCCTCTTCCCATACAATCTCCTCCGAACAAGGAGGCAATTCGATTTGTTTCGTATAGTCACCCAAATCATTTATCATGGAATAAACGGAATGATATTTTTTGATATAGGAAGATTTCTTACGTCCATAGGAAGTGCTCATATACACTTCTCCATCCTCTGCAAACGCCACCCCCTGTACCTTTGGTGGTATTCGCATGGTATCCTCCGCCATTAATACATCGTCCTTTTCTCTAAATGTATAATTTATCATAATCGAATTTGTCCAAATTGAATGCGTCGCCACCCAAAGCTTTCCATCATAAAAAGTGACACAGGATGGAATATTATTCACTCGATATCCATCCATCAAATTTCGAACATCTATCATCTGCCCTTTGTTTTCTGCTATCATTTGCTTTACAAATGTATAGGAGATTTTTTCTAGCATCATCTTTGAGGAATTACATACCCATAAATGCTTTCCATCATAAGTCAAACCACCCAAATGGCTATTCTCATCCATCCCAAGCGAAAGCAAATGTTCTCCGCTTGTTTTATCATATACCTTGACCTTGCCAAGACCTCCATACTCACCTGAATAAGAGCTGATAAAGACATACTCATCCGTCATACATAACCCTTGTGGGTATTCGTCATACTCATATACATTTTCTTCGGAATCTTCAAACGAATGAAAGATATCTATTTCATCTACAAAGCGATAGTTTAACTCAACCAATCTCTTCTCACGAGAATCTGTCTTTTTTTGATTTTCCAGCTTGTATGCATAATTCTTTACATTTGCATAATTGTCAATTTTAACCATATTCCCCCGAATAACAGAATAGCCTGAGGACAATTTCTTATCCTCAGGCATATCATTATCTTGTTTTGATACTGTTGTCAGTCCCAAGAATAGGACCAGACTAAAAACACACAATTTATTCTTCGATATTAACAAGTTCACTCGCTCTTTCTTCAATCTGCTTCTTAGCAACTTCTTCTGGAGCCTGTTCATATCTTGCGAATTCATAAGAGAATGTACCACTACCACTTGTCATAGAACGAAGCTGAGTGTTGTATCCGTATAATTCAAGGTTTGGAATATCAGCAACGACTTCTGTATTGCCATTTCCAACTGGGTTCATACCCATTACACGACCACGTCTCTTATTTAAATCACCCATGATGTCACCAGTATATTCATCTGGAACAACAACTTTAAGAGTAGAAATAGGCTCTAATAATACAGGTGAAGCTTCCATGAAGCCTTTCTTGAACGCCTGAGCAGCTGCAACCTTGAATGCCATTTCTGAAGAGTCTACTGGATGGTAAGAACCATCGTATAATACAGCTTTTACGCCGATAACTGGATAAGCTGCCAAAGGACCACTCTTAACAGATTCTGCAATACCTTTTTCTACTGCTGGGAAGTAGTTCTTTGGAACCGCTCCACCAACTACACACTGTTCAAATACATAAGCTTCATCTTCGCCAGATGGTTCAAATGTCATCTTAACGTGTCCATACTGTCCATGTCCACCAGACTGTTTTTTGTACTTGTATTCTACATCTGATTTCTTACGTAAGGTTTCACGGAATGCAACCTTTGGTTTCGAAAGTTCGATTTCTACTTTGTATTTTTCTGCTAATGTGTTTACAACAACTTCAAGATGCTGATCACCCATACCATATAATAAAGTCTGTCCATTTTCTGCATCATTTACATTCAAAAGTGTCAAATCTTCCATTAACACTTTCTGTAAAGCCTGGGAAATCTTGTCTTCATCTCCTTTATTCTTTGCTTTGTATCTCATAGACACATAAGGCTTTGGCATCTGAGTACGGATGTAAGCGATAGGGTTATTCTTAGCAGATAAAGTATCTGTTGTAAGTGTTTTCTGTAATTTCGCTAATGCTCCGATATCACCAGCATGTAATTCGGTTACTTCTTCTGTCTTATTTCCACGAAGAACATATAAGTGACCTGTCTTTTCTTCGCATTCTCTATGATAGTTGTATAAAACATCGTCTGCTTTTAATACACCAGAGTTTACTTTAATTAAAGAGTATTTTCCGATATATGGGTCAACGATAGTCTTGAATACATAAGCAGATTTTGCTTTTGCAAAGTCATAGTCTGCATTGAATACTTCGTTATTTACGGTATTGATACCAGCTACTTTTCTCTTGTCTGGGCTTGGTAAATATTTTACGATATCAGCCATCAGTGTATACATACCACGAGCCAATGTATTAGAACCCATAAGTACTGGAACGATAGAGCCATCACCTACATTTACACGAAGTGCCTGACGAATTTCATCTTCTGAGAATTCATCACCTTCAAAATAACGTTCCATAAATTCTTCTGAAGTTTCAGCAACTGATTCTAATAATGCTTCTCTACAAAGCTCAAGATTATCTTTTGAATAATCTGGAACATCAAATTTATCTACTGTTCCCTTGTCATTCCAACGTTTTGCAGTCTGCTGAACTACGTTTACATAGCCTACAAACTGTTCATTTTCACGAATTGGTAAATGGAATGGAGCAATTTTCTTTCCATATAATTCTTGTAAATCAGCTACTACCTGTCTGTAGCTTGCATTATCGATGTCCATTTCTGTTACAAAGAAGATACGTGGTAATTTGTATTTTTCGCAAATTTCCCAAGCACGTTTTGTGCCAGTCTGAACACCAGCTTTACCAGATACTACGATAATTGCTGCATCAGCAACAGATGCTGCCTCTTCTACTTCTCCGACAAAATCAAAAGAACCTGGTGTATCTAAGATATTAACTTTTACGTCACCCCAAGGAATTGGAACTAATGAAGTATGGATAGAAATGTTACGTTTGATCTCCTCTTTATCATAATCGCTGATAGTATTTCCGTCTGCAACAGTTCCCATTCTGCCCGTCATACCAGCAAGATAAGCCATAGCTTCTACTAATGAAGTTTTACCACTTCCTGCGTGTCCTAAAAGAACCACGTTTCTAATTTTGTCTGTTGTGTAAACATTCATTTTAAAAACCCTCCCAAAAATAAGTATGGATTTATTGTACTATTTTTTTTAGGATTTCACAACTGTTTTATGTAATTTTTACATAAAAATTTAAGAATTTCTAACATTAATATACAATTCAAACAATTTCCAAACGTTCTTTAGGGATTTTTATAGAAATACCTTTCGATAATCAAGAAAATAAGGTACAATATTCAATATATTATCTTTTAAATCATATTCCGCGGAGGATTAAAATATGAAGTTAGAAAAAATCGGTTTTATCGGTCTCGGGCTTATCGGAGGCTCGATTGCCAAGAAAATAAAATCAAACCATCCGGATTGTGATATCATCGCAACTGCACGTCGCCAAGAAACGATTACAGAAGCATTTGAAATGGGGTTAATCTCAAATAGCGAATTACTTTCGCTTAACACATTTGCAGATTGTGACTTAATCTTCCTTTGTGCACCAGTCGAAAAGAATTTGGATTACTTACGTGAATTAAAAAATATCATTTCAAACTACACCATCATCACGGATGTAGGCAGCACAAAGACACAGATACATAAAGAAGTAATCAAACTTGGACTTGAAAAACAGTTTATCGGCGGACATCCTATGACCGGCTCTGAGAAAACTGGAATTTCTAATGCAAACGAATATTTACTTGAAAATGCATACTATATCATCACTCCTACTTCTCAGAATACACAGAATCAGATTGATGATTTCCATGCACTGGTAAAGGAACTGGGTTCTATCCCAATGATATTGGATTATGAGGCACACGACTATGCAACTGCTTCTATCAGCCATTTACCACACATGATTGCCTATACCTTAGTAAATCTGGTAAAAGATATCGATGACGAAAATGAAACCATGAAAACAATCGCAGCAGGCGGATTCAAAGATATCACACGAATTGCATCCTCTTCTCCTGTGATGTGGGAAAGCATTTGTATGACAAATCAAGAGCAATTACTCAGACTCATGGATAAATACATCGCTTCCCTTAGCGAACTGCGCAACGATATCCAAGGTTCTGCTTCACAGACCTTGTTAGATAAATTCCAAAGTGCGAAGGATTACCGCGACTCCATCACTGTTCGCAATGTCAAATCCTACAACAAAGTACACGAGCTCTTCCTCGACCTTGCAGACGAAGCAGGTGGAATTGCTATTATCGCAAGTATTCTTGCATTTAAGGGTATTTCTATCAAGAATATTGGCATTGTTCATAACCGTGAATTTGAAGAAGGTGTATTGCACATCGAATTTTATGATGCGGAATCGGTGGAATTGGCAGCCGAATTGCTGATTGAGAAAAACTATATCGTACATAGACGCTAAAAGAAAACTCTCCTGAAGATTCAGGAGAGTTTCATTTTTAATAGATAGTTTTTTCTAAGACTTCAAAATAATTCTCAAACGTCTTTCTCGTACACTCTGGATTTTGAATCACAATACCATCCACCAATGTACCTACGAGAGAGAATGCCATCGCTACACGATGATCCTCAAAGGTCTCTACTTCACAGGCAGTCGGTGTGCCTGGCAGGATAAACACATTGTCCTTCTGTTCAATCGCTGCAATTCCCATTTTCGCCAAATTCTTCACAATTGCATCAATGCGGTCACATTCCTGGTAACGGATATGCCCGATATTCATCATACAAACCTTTGAATTCGCAAATGGTGCGATAGCTGCAAGCGTAAGTGCCTGATCTGAAAAGCTGGATAAATCAAAGGAACCTCCTAAGAATTTATCCTTTGGAGGAAGCATAAGTACACCATCCTCTTCCTCTTCTATCTTACATCCCATACGAATCAACACCTTCAGGAACTTGATATCTCCCTGTAAACAATCCATATGTACATTCTTTACTTTTACTTTTACACGAAGTAATGGACTAAGTGCATAGAAATAACAAGCTGCGGATACATCTGGCTCAATGACATATTCACGTGCCTCATATCCACTCTCATTTTTTCTACGATATGCACCAGTAATGGTACGTTCAACACCAACGCCAAATTGCTGCATCATACGCATCGTCATGCTGACATACGCCATTCCATGATTACCACTCATTTTAATCATAAAATTCTGTGGTAAGAGAACGGAACTAATCAAAAGCGCACTAAGGAATTGGCTGCTTTTCTCTACGTCAATCGTAACCTTGCTCTTTTTGCATTCAAAATTACCAATGGTAAATGGGAAACAATATTCCTCTTCTTCATAAGAAATCTCAGCACCCATCTCCTCCAAAGCAACCAAAAGCTCTTTCATCGGACGTTTTTTCATCTGTTCCGAACAAGTCATGCGATATCTACCCTTAGACAAGCCTAAAAAGGCCGTCAAAAAACGAGCCGCTGTCCCAGCACTTCCTACATAAACTTCCGCTTCTTCATTTGGAATTTCACCACCAAAGCCTTCAATGGTAACGGTTGCCTCATCTTCATCGATATGAATTGGGAATCCCAAGTCATATAACGCCTGCATAAAGTGACGAGAATCATCACTAAAAAGAACACCATGAAGTACACTCGTACCTTCTGACAAAGCCGCAATTAACAAAGCTCTGTTTGTAATACTCTTGGAACCCGGAACAAAGGTTTCGATATCATGTGGTTGTTCAACTTTTTTTACTTGATATATGTCGTTACTACTCATTTCCACCTAACACTATCTACTCATATTTTCGTTATATTCATAAAAGATTTGATAAATATCAATCTTAAGTGCATCTGATTCAATCATTCCGATAAATTTTGCACCATAATGATAGCCTTCTTCTGTTTCTTCACGACGAACAATTTCAATAACTGCTTCAATCGTTTCTTTTGTCCAAATTTGAAGCTTCGTATTGTAATAGCTTCCTAAATCCAATGGTGCCTTTGCTACAAAACCAATACCACTCTTTGACAAATCGGTAATGTCTACATGAACCAATTTCAATGTAGTAACGCCTTGATGATCATCAATACGTTCTAATTCAACGGTTACGTCTAAATCCAAACGTCTACTATTTCTTTTCTCATCCATAGCTTATTCTCCTTTTATGTCTGCTATAAACATAGCATCCCCAAAACTAAAGAATCGATATCGTTCCTCTACCGCCTTTGCATAAGCTGCTAATACATGTTCTCTTCCAGCCAACGCAGAAACTAACATCACAAGTGTAGATTCTGGCAAATGGAAATTTGTAATCAAGGCATCAATCACCTTGAATTGATATCCCGGATAGATAAATATCTCTGTCCACCCACTACAAGCCTTTAACATTCCATTTTCATCCGCAGCGGATTCTAAGGTTCGAGTACTTGTCGTACCAACTGAGATAACACGTTTTCCTTCTGCTTTTGCTTTATTAATCTTATCTGCTTCCGATTGTTCAATATTGTAAAACTCGGAATGCATATGGTGATTCAGCAGATTATCCTCTTTTACAGGACGGAAGGTACCTAGACCCACATGAAGAGTTACTTCTGCAATTTCAACACCTTTTGCTTTCACCTTTTCCAAAAGTTCTGGAGTAAAATGAAGACCTGCTGTAGGAGCTGCCGCTGAACCATCATGCTTTGCATAAACAGTCTGATAACGATTCTTATCCTGCAACTGGTGTGTAATATAAGGTGGAAGAGGCATTTGTCCCAACTGGTCCAAAATCTCTTCAAAAATGCCATCGTAATGGAATTGGATCAATCGATTCCCTTCTTCTACTATATCAATAACTTCACCAACTAGCAAGCCATTTCCAAAACTAATCTTCGTTCCAGGCCTAGCTTTTTTTCCCGGTTTTACCAAAGTTTCCCATACATCATTTTCCTTACGTTTGAGAAGAAGCACCTCAATGGATGCTCCTGTCCCCTCACGTTCTCCCATCAAACGAGCAGGAATTACCTTGGTATTATTAATAACAAGACAATCCCCCTCTTGAAGATAATCTAAGATATCACAAAATGTATGGTGTTCCACGTCGCCTGTGTTTTTATCCAACACAAGCAGACGCGAACTGGAACGATCCTCTAACGGATCCTGTGCAATTAATTCTTCTGGCAAATCAAAATAAAAATCAGATTTTAATAATTGTTCCATAATTAACTTCTTAATTCTGCTCCTAAATTCTTACCAAGCTGTTTCAAAATCTTCTTTACAAATCCATCTACAGATTCTGGTCCGAATGCTTCATCCTTAGGAGTGAACAGAACTGTAAATGCCATACTCTTCTTATCTTCTCCAATCTGAGCACCTTCGTAAATATCGAATAATTTGATGCTTGTAATATATTTGCAAGCTTCCTTCATTGTTTTTTCAATTTCACCACAAGAAACGTTCTTATCTACTACAATAGCAAGGTCACGCTGTTCTTCTGGGAATTTTGGCAATGGAGTAAACATTGCTTTTTTACCATAATACTTCGTTAATGCTTCTAAATCGATTTCCATCAAGTACATTGGTACACGCATATCACATTCATCCATGATTTCATAGCTGAGTGTTCCAAGATAACCGATTTCTTCACCATTACAACTAATACTTGCAGTCTGGAATGGATGCAAGAATGTTTTAGTCGCTGGCGCATATTCAAACTCTACATGTAAAGTCTTTGCTACTGTTTCTGCAATTCCCTTTAATGTAAAGAAGCTTTCTTTTTCGCCAAATACAGATACACAAAGTGTCTGGCGTTCTTCTGGATATTCCACAAGTGGAAGCTCTTTTGCAATAAATTTCTTAGCAACCTCGTAAAGTCTTCCTTCTAAGTTTGCCTTCTTCTGGTTACGTTCTACTGCATGAATCATAGAAGCCGCAAGTGTAGTTCTCATAATAGAGATTTCTTCGCTCAGCGGATTCATGATACGAATTGCATGACGTTCTGGGGCATCTTCTGGCAAACGTAACAAATCAAGGTCTGAAGGTGAGAAGAATGAATAATGAATACATTCATGTGCACCTGTCGCACAAAGTGCTTTTTTCAATCTCATCTCGGTCTTCTGTTCTACTGTTTCTCCACCAGATGTAACAGTTGCAGAAGCTAAGAAGGTTGGTGTGATATGTTCGTATCCATACATACGGATGACTTCTTCTGCCACATCCTGATAGCCTTCCATATCTTCACGATATGCAGGAACCTGAATCGTTAATGTATCTCCATCCACCTTTGGTTCAAAACAAAGGTTTGTCATAATACGAATGATATCTTCGGTTGGAACAGTGATACCAAGTACTGCATTTACTTTCTGAATGCTTACAGACATTTCACGTGGTTCTACACTATTTCCTGTGTTTACATCTACATGTAATTTACCTACTTTACCGCAACCTAATTCTTCGATTAAGTGGCAGGCACGTTTTAAAGCCATAACAGTTGCATATTCATCAACACCCTTCGCATAACGAGCACTTGAGTCAGAGGATTTACCTACAGCTCTTGAAGTACGACGAATGTTGTCACGAGCAAATTTAGCAGATTCAAATAATACTGTTGTTGTACTATCTTTGATTTCTGAGTTTAAACCACCCATAACACCTGCTAAAGCAACTGGTTTTACACCATCACAAATCAGCATATTTTCTGTTGTAAGTGTAAGTTCATCTTCATCTAATGTAATGATTTTTTCGCCTTCTGCTGCACGACGAACATTGATTGCATCACCTTCTAATGTGGTGTAATCAAATGCGTGCATTGGCTGTCCAAGTTCTTTTAAGATATAGTTTGTAATATCTACTACGTTAGAAATTGCACCGATACCTACAAGGTTTAATCTACGTTTCATCCAAAGTGGAGATTCTTCGATTTTTACATCATGAATATAGTGTGCGCTATATCTGTGGCAAAGTTCTGGACAATCTACCGTTACTTTAAAATTGTCGATAGTTACATCATCTTCTGTATAGTCCAAAGCTGGCGCTTTAAATGGTTTCTCAAGAACTGCAGCGATTTCTCTAGCGATACCTACAATACTCTGGCAATCTGGACGGTTTGCAGTAATACCGATGTCAAAAATCCAGTCATCCAAACCAAGAATTGGTTTTACATCTGCACCTACTGGTGTATCTTCTGGGAATACCAAAAGTCCATTGTATTCTGCACCTGGATACATATTTTCATTTACACCAAGTTCTACACCGGAACAAAGCATACCATGTGATTCTACGCCACGAAGTTTGCCCTTACCAATTGTCATAACGCCTTCTACTGTCTTATGGTCTTTTGCTGTCGCATAAACTGTTGCGCCAACCAAAGCTGCTGGGTATTTTCCACCTGCCTTTACATTGTCCGCACCACAGCAAATCTGGAAGGTGCCGTGTTCGCCACAATCTACCTGACATACGTGAAGATGTGTATCTGGAATAGGTTCACATTCTAATACGTGACCTACTACTACCTTACTAATATCTTTTCCTACTTCATATAATTCTTCCACCTCAAAACCACAAGAAAATAATTTTTCTTCCAATTCCTGTGGAGTGATGTCGATATCTACATAATCTTTTAACCAACTTAATGGTGCTATCATATCTATTTACCTCCGATTATTTGTCATTTAACTGTCCTAATACTTTTACGTCTGATTCAAATAACATCTTGATATTGTTGATACCATATTTGAGCATAGCTGTACGTTCAATACCGATACCAAATGCAAGACCGCTGTATTCGTTCGGATCAACACCACAGTTTTCTAATACGTGATTGTTTACGATACCAGCACCAAGGATTTCTATCCAGCCTGTACCTTTACAAAGCTTACAGCCTTTACCACCACATTCGAAACAGCTACAGTCTACTTCTACAGATGGTTCTGTAAATGGGAAGTAAGAAGGACGAAGACGTGTCTTAGTACCTTCTCCGTAAATCTTTTCTACGAATTTATCTAACATACCCTGCAAGTCACAAAGGGTAATGCCTTTGTCAACTACAAGACCTTCCATCTGTGAGAACATTGGTGAATGTGTCGCATCATCATCGGAACGGAATACCTTACCTGGAGATAAAATCTTGATAGGTGGCTGTTTCTTTTCCATTACGTGAATCTGTCCAGCAGATGTCTGTGTTCTAAGCAAGAACTCTGGAGATAAATAGAATGTATCCTGCATATCTCTCGCTGGATGATCCTGTGGAGTATTTAATGCTGTAAAGTTGTAATAGTCTGTTTCGATTTCTGGGCCTTCGAAAATTTCGAATCCCATACCTGCGAAAATGTCGATAATTTCATTACGAACCAATGTGATTGGATGCAAATTACCTTCTGTTGTTTCAACCGCAGGTAATGTAATATCGATTTTCTCAGCTTCATAACGAGCCTGTAATTCTTTGGCTTTCATCTTTTCATCAAGACCGCCTAAGAATTCCAATGCCCAAGCCTTCAGTTCGTTTACGCCTTTACCATAAGCTGCTTTTTCTTCGTTAGGGATGTTTTTCATCTCTTTCATCAAAAGACCGATTTTACCAGTCTTTCCATCCAAGAATAATTTCTTGAATTCATACACTTCTTTGGAAGAACTAAGTCCTTCTGCTCCTGCAATAATTTCCTGCTTAATTGCTTCTAAATTTGCGTTCATTGCATGTGCTCCTTTTCTATAAATATTTTCGTTTGGTTTTTGTTTGGCATAAGAATTTTCGCAATAAAAAAAGTCCTTATATGCACAAACATATAGGGACGAATATAATCCGCGATACCACCCTGATTCCCGCCTTCTGTATTCTGCCAAAATAACATCCTACAAAACACGAACTCTCATTGACTGCGTAACGTGCAGTGACTCGTCTTGAACTACCGTCATAACGACTTCATCCAAGCAGCTCCTGTGGGAAATTCGAATCATAATTAGTGCTTAAAGGAACTTTCAGCCGGTGATTCCTTCTCTCTGAAAGATAATTACAATCTACTGGACACATTCATAGCCTTTGTCTTTTCAAAATCTTTTTCCATTCTAACATTGAACATTAGTTATGTCAAATTAAATATTATTCTTTTATGTTCTTAATTATCTAAAAGCCATTCTCCTAATTTAAATTTCGCACCGTCATAGACCTTAAATGCATTTTCTTCATCTACATACTTTAATTCAGAAGATTTTCTCGCTTGAAATACCAAAGTATCCCCTTTCACCTTAAATACATATATTTCCTTACCGTCATCTGTAGTCATGGTTAAAATATCGCCTTCTACAACATATGTTCCAAGTGTTAGGTTACTGCTCATATAATCATACAAAAACCAAATTTGTTCATCCGTAATCGAGACACATGGTGGTGGTATTGTTGGGTCTATTTCCATATAGTAATCACCAAGCTCTACTTCCGCATCTTTTTGTATCATACCACTAAATAAGATTATAACACATAAAATACATGCAAAACCAATTATTCTTTTCAATTTTTCACCTCTGTGTCAATCGCATCATAAATTTCCTACATAAATATTTCCTATAATAATTTTATAGAATACAAACTTGACTAATTAATCTATCTATTTTGAAACATACCAATTAAATAGGTTATTGTCAACAAAAAATCTATAATTTCTTCACCATCTAGTTTTTGTCATAAGACCTCAAAGTATTCCACGCAACAAATTGTTGCGGCAATGCAATGCATTTTTATTTGTGTAAACTTACACTCTTTGCTATGCTTTATGTGTAAAGCAAATAGGAAAGGAAAAGTCTTTATGAAACATAATTTAGGAAAAACTCTCGCACAATTAAGAAATCAAAACAATATGTCGCAAGAAGAATTAGCTCAAAAATTAAATATTTCAAGACAAGCTATCTCTAACTGGGAACGAAACATAACACAACCCGATATATATACATTACAAAACATCTCTACTATCTTTAATGTAGAAATAAATGATATCCTTAATGCAAAATCTTTATCACTAGAATCCAATCATGCGAAACAGAGACAAAATTTATCTGCATTTTTATATTTAATAAATGCAATCCTATCTATCGCTATATTAATATATATTTTAACAATTCATAAGACAGAAAATAGTCTCATTGGATTATGTTTTTTAATAATGATTTTTGTTATGTCGACAATTATATTTATTACATTTGAAAGCTTATTATCCAAAAACAATTTATCTCTAATCGATTCATTTACTCGAGGAATGAGTCTAAATAAACATGCTCTTAAAAAGCTGTTACACAATATTGAACTATTTTATTTGGCTTCATCTTTAGCACTATCCTTACTCGTATTCATGGGCATTATCTTTCATCTAGCGATACAATACCATGTTTTTTTATTATTTATTCATATTATAAATTTTATAATCTATGTTCTTTTTATTAATTTAAAACTTAAAGAAGAAATCCAACTTAAATTTGATACCATTGAAGTCAAAAACCAATACAAGAACCTATTCATAACCCTTATATATGCAGTAGTAATCATTACAACACCATTTGTCTTTTTCTTATGCATATCGCTTTTTGATATAAAGAATAAAACATTTATTATACTTTTATTGATTACAACTATTATCCTAAATCTAATAGGGCTTTTCTATGAATCGTATATATGCACGAAGCATATTAAAGCCAATCAAAAATATATATACACAAAATATACTATTATTTCGATTATAATTAGTCTTTTAAATTTGGCAGGAATGATTATAATAAGCTACCTTAGATAACCTTATCGCAGTGCTTGCACTGTGTGCGACTTTTTATGGTCTTGGTTATGTGCATGGGCAACATGATTCCAAGACGCAAAAATAACCGCCCATCTTCCTGACAAAACATGAGCGGTTATTTCAACTAATCATTATATCAGGTGAACCGTCATCGGTAGCACCTTTTCATATATTATAATACCATCGAATATAATTTGTGTCAATGAATCTCTAGATTTTCTTCACCACCACATTCTCAAAATAATAGTCGATAATCTCCTTATATGTATACCCTTTTTCTGCCATTCCTCTGGCACCATACTGACTCATACCAATACCGTGTCCATTTCCACCACCGCGAAGCACAATCTGTCCATCCGCATTCACAAGCACTTCAAAGCATGCACTTGGAATTCTCGTTATGTCTGTTCTTACCTGTTCATTTTGCAGAATTACTTCCTGCAAATATTTCCCAAGTGTACTTCGTATTTCTGTTTCTTTTTGTAAAACTTCAGTGGAATTTTCATAAGAGAGTTCTAGCTCTGTCACATAGCCCCCTGCATTTCGTTTCTTTACTGTAACAGCTTTCAATGCACCCTTTTCATTCTCTCGAATCGTAGAAATGTCCAACACAGCTTTCCAACGATAATAATTCGATACCGCATCATAGGAAACCTCCTGTTGCGTCATAAATCTGGAAAAATCATCGGCTTTTGTTAAATCTAATCCTTCCGAAAACTCAAAACCGGCACACGCAATATAATCCGATTCTCCATTCCCCCAAGAAGATAAATCATTAGTCACTCCTGGACTCGTGGAAAAATAATAACAAGATATTAATTCCCCATTACAAGTAGCAACCTCTCCTAATGTCGCATCTACTGCCGCATCTGTCTCTTCCGTTCGATTTGTATTATGGTATGCCTGAAAACTGGTGGTATTATCCATATTAGCTCCATATTTTGCATAAGACTGATTATTCATATGTGCATACGCATAGGTACGTGCACAAACAGCCTGTGCCTTTAACGCCTCTGTTCCAAAATTTTTCGGCATTTCAGAAGGAACTACATATTTTAAGTAAAGCTCCATTGGCAGCTCATTCACCAAAACGATTCCCTCTGGCTCCAAATGAAAATGCAGCTTTCCCTCAAACAAGACGCCCGCCTCATTTTCTTCTGCATCACATAGCATCATTCCGTTCGCATCTTCTAACGTATACGAAGTAATTCCTGCATCACTCATATATTGATTTACATGGACAACCGAACCATCTGACTGCTTTTTGACATAAATCTGTGGATGAAAAATATCACTCCCATTTTTCATCACCACTCGTATATCTGTCGGAACCACATCTTCCTGCAAAACAATGCCACATACGATTCCTTTTTCCATCACGCATTGGATACTCGAAACTCCAAGAATCATCTGTGTCCATTCTCTTTGTTTTACTTGTCCATCCACAACCTGATAAATAGGCAAAGAAGTATTCTTTCGCTCTACACCATGTTCCTTTAATACAATCTCACCTTCTGTATAAGACTGTAACACTCCTTTTATGCTATCTGGTTTTATGGATATTTTAGAAACATGTTCTCCATCAATATGTATATCTGCAATCCCATCATACTCCTGTGACATTTGCCCCTCTACCTCGTAGGTTTTATAATCATACAAAAATGTCAGCTTTTCTCCTTCGTTTGATATTATGTAAGCATTTTCCAACACAATGGGTTGTCCGGTTTTTATCGATTCCTCAAAAAACCATAATCTTTGCTCTTCTCCGCTCGTATCTTTCACCATCTTCGTCAAAATTATCCCTGTAAAAATAAGACTAATTACTGTTAACAACAGGATAACCAATGTAATTTTCTTCTTAAAAATCCCTTTCATATCATATCTTGTTCCTTTACTTGAAATCATAAAAGGAGTTGCTTATTAAGCAACTCCTTTTCTTAAGTAAATATGTAATTTATCTTTTGTCTTTTATAATTACCCGAAATGCCGGTTCCTACAATTTAGACGCCTAGCAAATGCTAGGTGGGTAACCGCAGTCTGCTTTCTGCCTTCCACTGATACTAGGAGGCCTGACATCCGGCAGCTCATATAGGAATCCCGTTCAAAGTGATGTAGGTTCTAAATATATAGGATTGTCGAACATCCCAGGCAATTATCTTTTGTATTTTATCTTTTGTATACTGTAAAAACCCGTTTCTCTTTTGTTAATTTGATTATACTTGATAACACATAAAAATTCAATTGGTAAATCTATACATAAAATCGAAAAATTCTCGCCAAAAAGATTTTAAAAAGCGAGACCTATGTAAACATAGTTCTCGCTTTTGTAAAAATCATCTTGATTTAAATTTTTCGACCTAATTAGATCTGTGGACCTGCAACAACAAGTGCTTTACCAGCTTCATTTCCTTCGTATTTAGCAAAGTTCTTTACGAAACGTCCAGCAAGGTCTTTTGCTTTTTCTTCCCACTGAGCAGCATCTGCGTATGTATCACGAGGATCAAGGATGCCTGTATCAACACCTGTAAGTTCTGTTGGAACTTCGAAGTTGAAGTATGGGATTGTCTTTGTGTTAGCTTTTTCGATATCTCCATTAAGGATAGCATCGATAATACCACGAGTATCTTTGATAGAGATACGTTTTCCAGTACCATTCCATCCTGTATTTACTAAGTATGCTTTAGAACCGTTTTCTTCCATTTTCTTAACGAGTTCTTCTGCATATTTTGTAGGATGTAATTCTAAGAATGCCTGACCGAAGCATGCTGAGAATGTAGGTGTTGGTTCTGTAATACCACGTTCTGTACCAGCAAGTTTTGCTGTGAAACCAGAAAGGAAGTAGTATTTTGTCTGTTCTGGTGTAAGAACAGATACTGGAGGAAGTACGCCGAAAGCATCTGCTGATAAGAAGATAACGTTCTTAGCTGCTGGAGCTGCAGAAACTGGACGTACGATATTTTCGATATGGTCGATTGGGTAAGATACACGTGTGTTTTCTGTTACACTAGCATCTTTGAAATCGATTTTGCCTTCAGCATCAACTGTAACGTTTTCAAGAAGAGCATTTCTCTTGATTGCGTTGTAGATGTCTGGTTCAGATTCTTTATCAAGGTTGATAACTTTAGCGTAGCATCCACCTTCGAAGTTGAATACGCCATTGTCATCCCAACCATGTTCGTCATCACCGATAAGAAGTCTCTTTGGATCTGTAGAAAGAGTTGTCTTACCTGTACCAGAAAGACCGAAGAAAATAGCTGTATTTTCGCCGTTCATATCTGTGTTTGCTGAACAGTGCATTGAAGCAATACCTTTTAATGGAAGGAAGTAGTTCATCATTGAGAATAAACCTTTCTTCATTTCTCCACCATACCAAGTATTTAAGATAACCTGTTCTTTGCTTGTGATATTGAAAGCTGCAACTGTTTCAGAGTTAAGTCCTAATTCTTTGTAGTTTTCAGCTTTTGCTTTTGAAGCGTTATATACAACGAAATCTGGTTCGAAGTTTTCAAGTTCTTCTGCTGTTGGCTGGATGAACATATTCTTAACGAAATGTGCCTGCCAAGCTACTTCCATGATGAAACGAACTGCCATTCTTGTGTCAACGTTTGCACCACAGAATGCATCTACTACGAATAATCTCTTGTTTGAGAGTTCTTTCATAGCGATATCTTTTACAGTTGCCCATACTTCTTCTGACATTGGGTGGTTGTCGTTTTTGTATTCGTCTGTTGTCCACCATACTGTGTCTTTAGAGTTTTCGTCCATAACGATGTATTTATCTTTAGGAGAACGTCCTGTATAAATACCTGTCATAACGTTAACTGCACCAAGTTCTGTTTCCTGACCAACTTCATAGCCTGTTAATTCTGGCTTAGTTTCTTCTTCGAAAAGAACTTCGTAAGATGGGTTGTACACGATTTCAGTTACATCTGAAATACCATACTTAGATAAATCGATTTTTGCCATAATCTTTACCTCTTTCTTTATGTATTATTTTTCATTGCTAACTATTTGAAAACTCTCTCAAATAACAATCGAGAGTCATCCATGTTAATACAATCCATATTATATCCATAGTGATGATTTTCGTCAATACCCTCTTCCATTTTTCACCATAAAAACTTGCGTTTCCCTTTTTAAAGGTGTAATATAAACATATATTTATTTTTAGGGAAAAGGGGTTTTAAAAATGAGTATTGATGAAGGCAAAGTTTTAATTTGTGATGATTCTATTTTAGCACGTAAACAGATTAAGGATATTATTTCTATCGTAGGTAACCCTACCATTTTAGAAGCATCCGATGGCGAAGGTGCAATTGAAATGTACAAAGCACACAAGCCTAACTTAGTATTCTTAGATATCGTTATGCCAAAGAAAGATGGAAATATCGCAATTGAAGAAATTATGGATTACGATAAGGATGCTGTTATTATTATCGTATCCTCTGTTGGTACACATTCTCAGTTAAAATGTGCATTGGAAGCTGGTGCCACTGATTTCATCCAAAAACCAATCAATAAAATTCAAATTATTGATGCACTTAATAAATATCTCGGAAGGTAAAAACTATGTTTAGTCAGTTTTTTGGAAATTATTTATTTTCTAATGGTCATGTAACCAAGGAACAGCTTTTACCTGCTCTCGCTCGCCAATCCAAAGCGATGATGCATGTAAGTACATTAGCTTTATATTCTGGGTATATGTCTGCACAGGAAATCCAGCATGTTATCGACTTACAGGAAGAAGAAGGCAAAAAATTCAGCGAAATCGCTATTAAATATGGATATTTGACTCAGCATCAGGTCATGGATCTACTGAATATGAAAGCACCTGATTTCTTAATCCTTGGTCAAATTCTTATTAATGATGGTGTATTTTCTTATGAAGAATTTGAGAACATTTTAACAGACTACCGTTCTCAGACAGAATTTTTAGATTTTGAGTTAAATGAGGAAAATAGAAATGACTTCCATCGTTTAGTTGAAGACTTTTCTATTATTTCCGAAGCAGCCATTCCTGAATTCGGTAAATCTTATCTGGAATTATTATTTAATAACTTTGTACGCTACATTGGGGATGATTTCTCAACACTTCCACCAAGTCTTTGTACCGAATTTGCGACAGAATGTTGCGTTTCGCAAACGATTGAAGGACGTTACGTAGTAAATACCTATTTCAACATGGATGAAGCTACTGCCATTGCTTTTGCAGAACGTTATTCTGGTGAACCATACCACGAGGTGGATGAATATGTCATGGCTTCTATTGAAGATTTACTGAACCTTCATAATGGTTTGTTTATAGTAAATGCTTCCAATGATAGTTTGAACGAACTCAGCATTGGAGTACTTGGACATCATCCAAACACCATTATTAATTTTGAAAATGCAACATATCTTTTCCCAATCTGCTATCCATTTGGCATTATTTATTTCATAATGGAAATTGTCAGTATATAATTTAAAGCCATAAAAAGAAACCGCCGTTCTATCTTTCTCATAATAGAATGGCGGTTTCTAATTTTAAGCAAACATTTGAAGTAATGAAACCTTAAGATTTTCTAATTTCTCTTCACTGTCTTCTAAACTACTTCCTTTTACTCCGAAATAAAACTTAATCTTTGGTTCTGTTCCAGAAGGTCTAACACAACACCAGCTGTTATCTTCTAACTCATAATAAAGTACATTCGACATCGGTAATCCAGTAGAAACAACATCTCCAGTAATCATATCCGTTCTCGTGTCAGCCTTATAATCTCTTACAGCAAGTACTTTATAATCTCCAAGTTGAACAGGAGGATGATTACGAGCATGTTCCATCATCTGCTTAATTTGAGTCGCGCCATCCATCCCTTTTAGTGTAATGGTCTCTAAACCTTCCTTGAAATATCCATACTCCTCATACATGGCGAGCATCGCATCCCAAAGCGTCATATTCTTACTCTTATACCAGGAAGCAACTTCACAAAGCATCATGACCGCAACACAAGCATCCTTATCTCTCGCATAAGTTCCCGCAAGACATCCATAGCTTTCTTCCAAGCCAAATACATAATTATATGTATGATTTTCTTCAAACAATCGAATTTGTTCCCCAATATATTTAAATCCAGTTAATACTTCAATTAATTTCACATCGTATGCTTCTGCAATTACCTTTGCCATATCTGTGGTGACGATGGTTTCTACCAATGCTGGATTAGCTGGCATCGTTCCAGTAGCTTTACGTTCTTTTAAAATATATTCTGCAATCAGCATTCCAGACATATTTCCTGTAAAGGAAACATATTCTCCTGTCTTTGTATCCTTACAATAAACGCCCAAACGATCCGCATCCGGGTCTGTTGCAAGTACAATATCTGCATCTACTTCCTTTGCAAGAGCAAGTGCCATTTCGAATGCTTTTGGCGATTCTGGATTAGGATATGCTACTGTCGGGAAGTTTCCATCTGGAAGCTCCTGCTCTTTTACCACATATACCTTTTCAAATCCCAGTTCCTTTAAGACACGACGCACCGGAAGATTTCCTGTTCCATGCAATGGCGTATAAACAATCGTAAAATCCTTCGCCATTTTCTGGATAATCTCAGGATGAATCGACTGTTTCTTCAATTCTTCCATATATTTATCATCGATTTCTTCGCCGATTTCAAAGAAAAGTCCAGCTTCTTTTGCAGCATCTAATGACATCGTCTGTACCTGGTCAAAAGAAGTAACCTTTGCAACTTCCGCTAATATATTTTTGTCGTGAGGTGGCGTAATCTGTCCACCATCCTCCCAATATACCTTGTATCCATTGTATTCTCTCGGATTATGGCTCGCTGTCAACACAATCCCTGCAATACATCCCAGCTCTCGAACCGCATACGAAAGCTCTGGCGTAGGTCTAAGACTTGTAAAACGATAGGTCTTTATTCCATTTGCATTCAGGCAAAGCGCTGCTTCCATTGCAAATTCTGGCGACATAATTCTGGAATCGTATGCAATCGCAACCCCTTTCTCCTGTCCATTCTGAGAAAGAATATAATTTGCAAGGCCCTGTGTTGCCTGACGCACCGTATAAATATTCATACGATTCGTACCAGCTCCGATGACACCTCGAAGTCCACCGGTTCCAAATTCTAGCTGACGATAAAAACGATCTTCGATTTCTTTTTCATCGCCCTCTAATGCCTTTAATTCTGCCTGCGTCTGTTCATCAAAATAAGAATCGGTACACCATTGTGTATATACGTCTCTATAATTCATCACTATTCTCCTGATTACAAGTATTCATTTCTTCCATCGGCTTTTAACTGATCTACAATAAGCTTCACATCCTGAGCTCTTGACTTGTCACAAACCATAATCGCATCCTCTGTTTCCACGATGATTAGATTTTCCACACCTACCGTAGTAATCAAGCGTTTCTTAGAATATGATATTGTATTCTTGGTATCAATATTCATCTGATTTCCTACCAGAATATTACCATTTTCATCTTCATCATAGATAACATCCATGTTTTCCCAGCTTCCTACGTCATTCCAGCCGAAATCACCTGAGATAACAAGTACGTCACTGCTTTTTTCCATAATACCATAGTCTACAGAACTACTCGGAATCGTCGGATAAATCTCCTGAATCACTTCTTCTTCTACAGGTGTACTCATAGCCTCTCCAATTTTCTCAATACAAGCATATACATCTGGAAGTAATTCTTCAAATTTCTTTAAAATGGTAGATGCTTTCCAGATAAACATTCCACTGTTCCAAGCATACGCACCGCTTGCAAGATATTCCTTAGCAGTTTCTAAATCTGGTTTTTCTTTAAATTCAATTACCGTTTTCGCAATCGTCTCTTCTGCTTTATCAAACTTAATATAACCATAACCTGTCGCTGGATAGGTTGGTTGAATACCAATCGTAATCAGCTTATCTTCTCTCTCTGCTACAACTACCGCTTCTTTCAATACACGTGTAAATTCAGCCTGATTCTTAATAAAATGATCCGCTGGAGAAATACACATGATACCATCTCCATATTTCTTTACAATTTCCATCGCAGCATACCCAATACAAGCCGATGTATTGCGTGCAGATGGTTCTGCTAATATGTGGTTTTCCTGCAATCTACCTGCCGTTGCTGCCTTCATCTTAGGCACCTGTGTTACATTGGTAACCACAAAAATATCTTCTTTATCTGCTATCGTGGCAATGCGATCAATGGTCTCATTAATCATCAAATCTTTCCCACTTAGATTCAAAAGCTGTTTCGGTTCTTCCTGACGGGAAAGTGGCCAGAATCTGGTTCCGCCACCACCAGCCATTATTACACCATAAATATTCATTGTATCTCTCCTTGTTTTAGATATTCGTTAAAATAAATTCGCATACCCCTTGAATTGTAAGCACCTTACGCCCAGCAGAGATGAAAAAACTATCCCCAGCCTTGGCTTCTACATTTTCTTCCTGGCAAATAATATTCGCCTCTCCTGATAAGAAAACGATAGACCCAAATGATGCATCATCCATATAAATCATAATTTCTTCTTCTACATCATATTTGGTACATTCAAAATACTTACATAAGCAAAGCTTCTGTATTGTTGTACTGCCTTCCTTTACAGGTTCTTCCAGACCATAAGCATCTAGCTGATATTTTTCCAAGGATAAAACATCCAACGCCTTTTCGATATGCAATGGACGGCATTTTCCTTCTGTATCCATTCTTTCGTAATCATACACACGATACGTACTATTCGAATTCTGCTGAATTTCGCAGATAAGCAAGCCTTTTCCAATCGCATGAATGGTTCCCGCAGGAATAAAGATTACATCTCCTTTTTGAACCTCTACACGATTTAGCACCTCTGTAATTGTATGGTTTTCAATATGCTTCTGAATTTCTTCTTTTGAAACATCTCTAGAAAAACCACAATACAAATATGCGCCTGGCTCTGCATCCATGATATACCACATTTCATTTTTCCCGAATTCGTTTTCATTCACAAATGCATAATCATCGAATGGATGCACCTGTACCGAGAGTGGATTGGTTGCATCAATAAATTTAATCAAAATAGGGAATCTCTCCTCCGATTGGTTTTTCCAGCCACAAACCTTACTACCATATTCCCTAAGAAAATCACCAAAATATGTATGGTCGAATTCGCCGCCAACAATACGGCTCTGTCCATCCTTATGCGCAGACAATTTCCATGATTCTGCAGTTACATCATACGGACTATTTTCATGGAACACATCGACCAAACGATTTCCGCCCCACAAATAATCCTTGTACGCAGGCTCCAGACGGTAAATATTTGGAAGTTCCGTCTTTTCTATATCCTCATCCAAATGTATCATATCCTGCTCATCAATTTCTGCACCTGTATCTACTTCAATCGCCACTACATCTTCTGATGTCTCATTATAAATACGATGCAGTGTCTTTGGAAGAATATTGATACTCTCTCCTGCATGGATTTCATGAATACCATCTTCCAGTTCTACCGAAAGAATACCTTTTACCACGGAATAGTTCTCATTTCGTTTGCTATGACTATGCTTTGACAAAGATTTTCCTGCATAAACATGTAATTTTCTTACACGATAGCCATGCTCCTGCGAAATCACTTCTCTCGTTCCCCATGGACGATAAACCATTGGCGTTACATCAAAATAATCATTGTATTTATCTGTTGATTCAAGTGCCATAATGCCTTTGATATCCTGTTCACACGACTTATCTGTAATATAAATTGCATCATTAGTATTAATAACATATACATTTTTCAAATGATTCGTTACAACAAGCTGATGCGACGTCGTATTTATAACCGATGTATTTTCGCAGGCATAAGAAATTACATTTTGATCCTGCTTTTCCTGTGCTAGACTCTCATAAGTATCAAAATTACTAATATCACACCATTTACAACGAAGCGGTACGACTGCTAAATTCTTTGAATGCTCTAAAATTGCCTTTTCAACATGAATTCGTTCTATCGTTTTACGCAAATGTGGTGTATGTTCTTTGAACTCTTTTCTTAAAAACTCGTTACTACACAAAAGCATTCCACTATTCCAATAAATGTCATCATCAGAAAAAATACGCTCCGCTAATGACAAAGATGGTTTCTCAATAAAACGAATGACCTCGTTTCCCTTATAGCGGATATATCCATAAATCGTACTAGGTTCTTCTGCTCTGGTTCCAAACAAAACACCTTTCCCCTTTGCACTAAGCTCCTTTGCTTTATAAATGGCATACATATATCCGTCTCCATGCACAAACAAATCTGCTGGACTAATCAAAAGTTCCTCTTCTTTTGGCAGCATTCGTGATACAGCATATAATGCAGGGGCAGTTCCCATTGCCTCCTGCTCAAGCAGAACCTCATATTTGATGCCCTGAAACTGTTTCATTTGTCCTTCCACAATTTCTTGATATGCCGTATTTGTTACAATATAAAACCCATCACAATATGGCATATTTCGAGTAATTGTATCTTGAAACAAAGAATTACCACTATCCATGGTCAAAAACTGTTTCGGAAATTTTTTTCTTGATAAAGGCCATAGACGGTCCCCAAAACCGCCTGCCAAAATAACACATTTCATAACGTAGGTTATCCTTTTCTCTTTTTACATTGAAAATCGATACAGAATCATTTTAGCACAGTTTACTTTTTCTGGCTATTGCTTTATAATGATTCATAGTTTTTGTTAGGAAAGGATTTTGAACAAATGAGTAAAAAATCGACCAATTATGAATTACTTCGAATTTTATTAACGATATTTATTCCTACTTATCATTGGCTTTTATATAATGGTATTTTTTACGCAGATAATTCTATCAATAATCTCATATCCATTATTCCATTTACTGGAATATCCTTCTCCTGCCTCTACGCATTTATTACAATGAGTAGCTTCTTTTTGCTAAAAAAGAAATCAAATTGGAGCATGAAAAAGGTATTGGATTTTGTAGCACTACTTCTTACTCTGCTTCTATTTAAAAATATAGTAATTAATGGCTTATACCCTGGAAAAATGATGAATTATTATGTTGATACCTTTTTCTTAAAAGGTGCCTGGTGGTATGTATATCCCTATGTATTATTGATGATTTTTTATCCACTACTCAATCATTTTATCTATCATTGCAAAAAAACGACCTTATATATTTGTACCGCCTTGTTGGGACTTTGGTTTTTGATTAATGAATACATGAACCTAACTATTATGCTTAATGACTGCGTCATGTTCCTTTTCTTATATTTTCTCATGGCCTGTCTGATGCAGCATGAACCAAGTTCTTTTTATAAAAAACACAAAAAAATTATTTTATTCAGCATATATACAATTTGTGTTGTAGCAATCACCGTTATTTCGTTGTTGCTTAAACTGCCAAATAATGGTTTATCCTTAGAATTTGAAAATGAAATTTTCCAGTGGGCTCATGGTCGTTATAATATCCTTGGTGTAATTAGTGGTATCGCATTATTTACCATATTCAAAGACATTGAAGTCCCATATATACCAATCATACATAAAGCATCCAAGATTACACTATTTGTATTTTTGCTACACGAAACTGTCATGTGTGTATTCTGGTATTTTGAAATCAAGAGCTGCGAATTCCTTGCTTACTTACCAAGCTCTGAATTTTTTGGACTGTTTTTCATTTATATCGTATTCTGCATCTTTGGGGCATTTTTGATATATCAAGCATACTATACTTTGTTCGCTCCTCTTTGGGAAAGAGCAATTCATTGGTTATGCGAAGTACCTATTATTAAGAAACTTGAAACTACTTATATTAAACTTATGGAGAAATAAAATGTACAATCCTTTCGTCGGAATTTATAAATTTATATTAGCACTATTGGTCGTTGCCATTCATGTAGAACCCTTTTCTGGTGATTTGGCCTTTTATACCAATAACTGTCTTGCACGAATTGCGGTACCATCTTTTTTCGTACTTTCGGCATACTTCTTGTTTGACAAGCTAATCCAAACCAATTGGGACGCCAAAATTTTCTGGAAAAATGAAAGACATTTGGCCAAATATTATGGTATCTGGCTACTTTTACATAGTCCTGTGGTACTTTCACGTCTTTGGGACACTGCTTCGGATATTCCTGAGTTTATTTGGTTGGTTGTACAAGCTGTATGCCTAAAAGGTCCCTATGGAGCCTTATGGTTTCTCCCAGCAACCATGATGGCAGTTGCACTCGTATACTGGATCGGCAAAAAATTTGGTCCTTATTTATGCTTATTAATCTCTTTTCCACTCTTCTTCTTTGCTGCATTGGAAACGGAATATTTTTCTTTGATTAAAGATATTGCGTGGATGGAGGTTATAAACGATGGACTTGTTGCAGTCTTTGGCTGGCTGGCAAATGGTCTTACCTTTGGCTTCTTCTTCTGTTCCATCGGTTTTTATATTGCCCATACAAAGAAGAAAAACCGCACCTTGCAGATTGATTTGATAAAAGCACTTCTTGCAACGATTCTATTATTTGTAGAAACAACTATTATCCGCGATTATAAACTCGGTGTAAGTTATGGTGCAATGCTTTTCCTCATTCCAACCGTATACTATATCGTGCAGGTATTGCTACGACTTCCCAAAACTACGAATCAACAATTCATCTCTATGGCACGCTTTTTGCAAAATCTAAGCTTACTGATATATCCAATGCATTTTGCAATTATGGAACTGATGGAATATTTTTTACATGATAATAAAACCTATATGAATAACACCGTATTGCAATATAGCATTGTTTGCACAATTAACCTTCTATTAGGTGCCCTTATTATTTATTTTGGGGAAAAGAAAAACTATAGAATTTCCAAAACACTTTACGGAAAATAAAAGAAAGGACAGTCTTTACTGACTGTCCTCTTTTTATGGAAGCACTTTCTTTAAAATCAAAATTTATCTTATCAAACAGGTGACTCCACATTTGAACCATCGGATGCTATACTTGAAACCAATACAAATTCCCAATGAAAGAACTAATCCAATAAAAAGGTAAAGTCCCCAGAATCTTTCTGGGAATATAACGGTATCTATAACATAATATAGCTCTTCGAACTGCTCTGGATAGTTCAACTGAATAAAACACCAATCAAATAAGCGACATAATGGCAAATGAATAAACATAATGCCAAAGGTTTCTTTGCCATACAAAACAAAAACATCTTTTATACTCGCTATTCTTTGTATTATTTTCGCCAGATAGAGACACATATAAATTCCAAACAAAGCAATTATATGCATTGCTGGATACACCCATTTCATTGCCAAATCCATACGAAATTCCGTACTAACCAACCAAACAATAACACCGCACACAAAAGCGATTATTGGATTTAAATATGCTTTGATATCTAATTTCACATTACGAATCAAATATCCTACCCACAAAAATGGCATAACCACAAAAGAAACCTGTGCTTCTGCCGGAAGTGACACTTTCATTTTCTCCAGGTAATATCCCAACAAGGTGCATAGCAACAAAATAACGAACTGTACGAAATATTTTATATTTGATTGCTTTACAGTACCTGCAATCTTACGACTAAAACTCACCACAAAACCGAGTAAACAGGTCGATAAAACCGAAACAGGTACAAACCACAGGGTAATTCCAAATGATTCCCCGCCTTGCCCAAACAATGCTTCTATCATCTCTCGTGCAATGTCTGCAATATCATATATACCTGGATACACCCATGCAATTTTAAGCTGAATCCAAAGGTTATGTGTCCATATCAACACCCAAAATATAAGAACATATTTCATCCAGGAACTTTTTAATCGTGCCGCCACATTTAAATAAGGATTGTCCCCGTATTTCTCTTCGTTATACAAATATCCAGATACAAAGAAAAACAATGGCAGGTGAAACAAATAAATAAACTGCGTCAAATCCCAACAAAAATGTCCTACCACCACTAAGATGATACCAATCCCTTTGACAATATCCCAATATTCACGATCCAGACCATCATTTTTTATTAATTTCATACTTCCCTTTCACTTTCCAGATACTGTATTATTTCCACAAATGAAGGAAATACGTATTGATAATATCTGCAACATTATAAGATGTCTGCGAAATTACAACATCTTTAAATGGCAGGAAAAATGCTGGATAAATATAAAGTACCAATCCTGCAATTCCCAGCTTTCGGATTCTTTCACCTAAGGCATGAATTTCTGTTTCTACCAGTTTGTCCTGCATTGCAAGCAAAGACAAAATCACCACAAAATAATATGCAATGATGATAAACATCCAACGACCAAAATCACATTTCATCAGAAGCGCTGGAACCATCGTTACAGAGCCAGCAGCAACAAAGAAATATTTCCATTTTTCTAATGTAGTAGCCGCTTTTTGAATAAGATTCTTAAAAAACTTAAATGTCATTACCAAATATGGACTCATGAAGATACAGAAAATTGGAAATTCCACAAAATTCTTATATCTATACTTCAATTCACGATCTGATAAATCAATCCCCAGAATTTCATGATCAATAATGTCTTCATGAATATCCCCATCAAAACGCAATCCTTCTGCCACCTTTACAATCGTATCGTAAATCGCCGCACCATCTGCACGACTGAAAAATTCAAAATACAAGAAAAGCACAGAGCCTACAATAAAGCTTGCACCAAACAAAAGGATGTACTTCATACGTTTCTTGCCTTCGGTAGAAAATGCTTTATAAATCAATATAATCAATATAATATTGAACAGATAAAACACATTCCCCTGATGTATCATAACGCCCAAGGCAGATAGCGGAATGACAAGCCACTCTGCTTTCTCATAAATAATGAGAATCGCCGCAAGAATGGATAACATCAAGCAATACATATCATAGCGACCAAAATTGTATTTGGTAATAAACATAGATACTGCAAACATCGTAAAGAACAGTATCATATATTTTGTTTTATTGCATATTTCAATGGAACATTTCTTTAACACAATAATAAAGAACCAAAGCAACAATGCAAAATATAACATTGTTGTCACAAGTGTAAAGCCCATTACACCATCGTAGGTCATTTGATTACCAGGTAAGATTTTATCAACCAATAAGAAGATAGTTCCCATCAAACCTCTGGAAATAAAACCATATCCATAGTGAAATGCTAAAGAGGTGGTATTAATAATCTCCACCTCTTCCTGATAAAATTTCCACCATAGTACAACGACAAACAAAAACCAAGTTGCAACAAATGAAAATAATTTTCTTTCTTTCATATCTCTTTCCTATTACTTCTTAAATGCATATGTAATACGCATCCAGGTCAAACGAACGATTGTCTTTAAGTAACCGATGATGAATTTACCCATATCACGTTTTGATTCTCCGCTGATACGTTTATCAAAGTAGATTGGAGTTTCACCAATGCGAAGTTTTGTTTTATCCTTTTTGTTTAACTCTAATTTCAAAAGAATTTCTTCCACAATATCAAAATACTGGCTTTCTAATTTAATTTCCTTTAAAGCCTTTGTATCGTACATTCTAAAATCGGTCGATAAATCTTTTCCTTTTAAGCCAAGGCAAATACGGAAAATGATATTTAATACACGTGATAAGAAAATAGATACTGGGTAGTCGTTTGTCACGCCGCCCTCTACATAACGCGAACCAATAACAACATCATACTTTCCAGATGTATATAACTCATGGATTGCAGGAATTGCTGTTACAGGATGTGAGCCGTCTGCATCCATGATTAAAAATTTGTCATTCTTTGCTTCTTCAATTGCTGTACGATATGCACCACCAAAGTTTGGATACTTCTGGTTTACATAACGAGCACCCATCTCTTTACAAACCTCTTCCGTATTATCCGCACTTGTTGCACCATCTACGATAAGGATTTCATACTCTTCCCCACATTTTTCTACCTGTTCTTTAATCTGTGGAAGCAAAATCTTCAAATTTTCTGCTTCACGATATGCTAATAAAACAACACTGATTGCCATTTTTCTTTTCCCTTCTGTATAAAAACATAAATTTATTTAGAAACCACAAACACTTTATCACATAAGTCTATCATAATCAAGTTTTACTTCATGTAAACGCATTTCGAAATCTTGACGGTTTTTCCAGCGTATTGTATGTAAAATCTGACCCGAAAACCATGAAATGATAGCGGTTAAGATAACAAAGCAACATACAAACAAAGTAGGATAACGTTCTACCAATCCTGTATTTAAATAATCTACCAAAACCGGAATCATAAATCCAACACCTAATACCATGAGAGCTGTACTCATTAAACCGAAAAAAGTCTTTGGTTTGTAAGTGCGGAATAAACGTAAAATCGTACGAATTACCTTCCATCCGTCCTGAAACGTATTGAGCTTAGATTCGCTCCCTGCCGGACGATCTCTATATTCAATTACCACATTTTCTACGAACATATTCTTATCTGCCGCATGAATACTCATCTCTGTCTCGATTTCAAACCCTTTGGAAACCACAGGGAAAGATTTCACAAACAAATAGCTAAATGCTCGGTATCCTGTCATAATATCCTTGATGTCTGTCTGAAATAGCTTGTTAATCGCATAACGGACCAAAGCATTTCCCAAATTATGAAAAGGTCTCTTATTTTCCTGAAAATAGGTAGACGACAAACGGTCACCAACTACCATATCCACATTACGATTTAATACCTTATTCACCATCTCTTCGGCAAATTCTGCTGGGTAGGTATCATCTCCATCTGCCATCACATAACACTCGGCATCTATATCACGGAACATTCTTCGAATAACATTTCCTTTGCCCTGCTGATGCTCATAACGTACCACAGCTCCTGCTTTTCGTGCAATTTCGTCTGTGCCATCGGTAGAATTATTGTCGTACACATAAATCACTGCTTCTGGCAATACACGTTTAAAATCACATACAACCTTTTCGATGGTCTGACTTTCGTTATAGCAAGGAATTAAAACTGCTATTTTATCCATAGGTTATTTATCCTCCAATTGTTTTGCATAAGGCAATATGCTTATCACAAACACTGCAAGTGCAAACACTACAATACACAAGGTTCTCCATTCCAAATGAGGGTGCAATGAACAATGATTACTTAATACTATCAGCCATACAAATGGCGAAAGCACCATAAGTCCACAAAATACACACATTTCTTTACTTACAGCCACTGATTTTCGCTTTATCCATAAAGTTACTCCAGCAACAACTATGGCAGCAACAAGCACAAGGATGTTTCCATCATCAAAAAATGTATATACATTTCGATATAATGATTCTCCAACACCAGAGCTCATGACATCTGCATTGCTATCTGTTACACCTGTTCTATGTAATACACTGTTAATCGCATCTATAATAACATTTTCGCTCGTAAAAAGAGTTGCATAAATCCATTTCATCGCCCACATCCCAGCATAACCAAAAATGAAGCTTAAACCTTGTGTGAACATGGTTATGAAATCTTTTTTGATATCGTTTTCTTTATGCATCAAATAGTATACCAAAAGTGGAATGGCTACTGCTACATACGGATAGGTCAAAAAATCAAAAAAAGCAACTAATATCCCATCAAACAAAAATAGGTATAGCACCTGTTCCTTTGCCCAATCCTTTTTCCACAAAAGCAATAACAATGTAATATTAAGTGCATAAAAAATCGATGATAATTGGAATGATACTACGATATTCTCTGGATGCATCGTAAGCAGTGCAACCAGATATGCAATACTATACATCCCTATTCGCTTATACAGCAGATATAAAACTGCTATACGCAATATAAGCAAAGCAATCGTATTTATTATATATATGCCATCTAATTCCATCAATAAAAACAGCGGTTTTAGGAATATTAAATATCCATGCCAGTATCTTGCATAAGTAATGGAATTATTATCCGTATATTCCCTGTCCTCTGCAAAATCCATAAGGCCTGCAGTCCAGTCCCCAATCATATCGAACCAGACATCTCCACCTGGAGCTAGCAAAGAATCCTCAAATGCATTCCCTGTGTTTGGATAAATTACTTCATGAAACATAATGATATTAGTACCTGTATCTAATATCTCTGCCCATTCCAAAGCAGCCAGATAATCATCATCCCAGGTATCCTGTTCACGAATCGTTTCATAAGAATCCAGTATATGCTCTGCCATTGGTTCAACCGGTAGTAAATATACGAACCACATTAGTACCAAACCAATTATGGATGCACCAACTACCATTCCCAGCATTTTTAACACTGTTTTGATAGGATTTACTCTTTCCATCCTCTTATGCCTCTTCCTTCTTTTCCAAGAAAATCTTACGAGTTACAAAGTTATAAACCATTACAATTCCTGTTGCAATGACTTTTGCCACAATATTCATCCAATCAATTGGAAGTATCTGATTTAACCACAACCAGTTCATGTAGATTACATCAATACAGATAAATAAAAGAACCGAATTCAATAACATTCCTATCAAACTTAATACTACAAATATTACGAATTCTTTATCTTTTTTCATATCTTCTTTTGAAACAAAGACAAATCGCATACTAAGAATATAATTTACTATCACTGATACCGTAAATCCCGATATTCCAGCAATAATATAATGAATATGTAATACATTACACATAATTGTATATACCGCAAAATCAACAACGAAGCTGATGCCGCCTACAACCGCAAATTTCAAAATCTGCGCAATTAACTTTTTCATATAAATGCCTCTCTCTATGGTAATATCTTTTGAACTACTGGTATTTTTCGGATAACCCAAGCAATTCCGACACTTATCATAATCGTTATAAATGGAGTTGTCAATTTATAAATCCATAAGTGGACATAATCTGCCAAAATAACCTCCATGATCAGCTCAATAACATAAAAATGAATCAAATAAATTGGAAAGGTATAACTACTCAATTTTTCCACTGTTCGTACCAATTTTTCATGAGTAATTTTTTGTCCGATTTGCTTAATGAACACAAACACGCCTACAGATGCCAATACGCATGGCAGATTCGTGTAACCACGAAACGTACTGTCAATTGCACCTGCTTCTATCGAATACAGATATGTTCCACCAATATGTAATACAAAACCTATTAAAGATCCTATATATGATACTACTCTCCATTTGTATGAAATCTCTTTTTTATGAATCAAATATCCTACCAGTGCATAAATCAAAAAACCATTTGCCAAATCTAATGGTATTTTAAACACATAATTAATTCGAGTTACAGAACACAAAAAAGGGAAGAAATAATTAAATACAAATGATATAGCTACTACATAAGTAATTACTTTTTCTTTATATTCTTCTTTTATGAAACTAAACAGTGGAATACACAAATATACTCCAAATAAGTTAAGGAAGAAATAATAAACAAAAAAGATTCCACTAACATCCAACACATTGCCTATCACACTCCATACCAGATATGGAATTACCGTTTTAACTACTCTTTTTCTAAAATACTCCTTGGTAGAATAACGTTTGCTATAATCCATCAATGTTGCACCTGAAACCATTATAAAGACAGGAACTGCAAAGCAAAGACCTGATTCTATCACATTTGCCAAGGCCCAACACCGATCTATATTAAATTCATAAAAACAGTCATTGGTATGTATTATTACTACTACAATCGCACAAATGACACGTGCCAAGGATAAGTATACCTTTCGCTCTTTCATAAACACTCCATCACAACGCCTAAAAAGTCCTATGGGCATTCCCAAAGGACTTTTTTACATACTTCATATTTAATTACATTCCAAGAAACGCTTTTACAACTGCTTCCATTTCATTTACTTCACATACCGTATTGTGTAAAATTTCAGCATTTCGAATTTCCTCAATTGCATTTGGAACAGCTACGTTACCAAGCTTGCTTAATTCGTCCACAAGCTCGAAATCTTCCCAAGCATCATAC
Organism: Agathobacter sp.; assembly: GCA_017409825.1. Lineage (GTDB taxonomy): Bacteria > Bacillota > Clostridia > Lachnospirales > Lachnospiraceae > Roseburia. Next base: position 320,654 of record JAFQRZ010000024.1, read on the forward strand.
TTGCTATCAATTGCATTCATAACACTTCTGGTAAACTTGAATGGACTTGCCGTAGAAGCAATGATTGTCTTGGTTTCTACATCACCAGTTTCTGCTTTGTATTTATCATATACACCAGCCGCTACTGCAGTATGTGTATCAATCACATAACCAGTATCTTCATAAAGCTTCTTAATAACTGCAGCAGTTTCCGCTTCATTGGTGTAATTACCATAGAAATCTTTTAAGTTTTCTTTCATCTCTGCAGTAATTTCGTACTTACCGCTAGAAGAAAGTGATTTCATAAGTTCTGCATTTTTGTCTGCATCATTTCCAGCAATACGATAGATTAATCTTTCTAAGTTCGAAGAAATCAAAATATCCATTGATGGAGAATTTGTTAAAATGAACTCTCGATTCTTGTCGTACTCGCCTGTTGCAAAGAAATCAAATAATACTTTATTTTCATTGGAAGCACAAATTAACTTACCAATATTTACCCCCATATTCTTTGCATAATATGCAGCTAAAATATTACCAAAGTTACCCGTTGGAACAACTACGTTTACCACTTCATCCTTTGCAATAACGCCATTTGCATACAATTTCGCATAAGCATATACATAATAAACAATCTGTGGTACCAAACGTCCGATGTTAATCGAGTTTGCAGATGAGAACTGGAATCCAGCCTGCGCAAGCTCTTCTTTTAATGTTGCATTCGAGAACATTTCTTTTACACCAGTCTGTGCCTGATCGAAGTTACCATGAATTCCTACGACATGTGTGTTCGATCCCTTCTGGGTCAGCATCTGTTTTTCCTGAATTGGGCTAACACCATTCTTTGGATAGAATACTACAATTTTTGTACCTTCTACATCTGCAAAACCCGCCAATGCAGCTTTCCCTGTATCACCAGAGGTCGCTGTCAAAATTACGATATCATTTTCCACTTTATTTTTACGTGCAGAGGTAATGAGTAGATGTGGCAAAATAGACAGTGCCATATCTTTAAACGCAATTGTAGAACCATGGAACAATTCTAAATAATATGCCCCCTTTGCTTCTACCAATGGAGCGATTTCTTCTGTATCAAATTTGCTATCATACGCTTTAGCAATACAGCTCTTTAATTCGTCTTCTGTGAAATCTGTTAAGAACTGCTTCATAACTGCATAAGCAGTTTCCTGATAACTCATTTTCGCAAGCTCATCTATGCTTACATCTAAGGTTGGAATGCTATCTGGCACGAATAATCCACCATCCGTTGCAAGACCTTTCAAAATAGCTTCGGAAGCTGTCGCTTTTTCATTTTTATTTCTTGTACTTGAATACATTAAACTCATACCTATTACCTCATTCGTTATTTCGTTTCTATATTTTGTATATTATAGTTTTTTCATTGGATAGTGTCAACTAGACTTAGTAGTTTTCATAGGTTATTCTTCCTTTTTTTTCATATATGTGCTATATTACATATAACACATTCATGCAAAGTAATCATTTTATCACAGAAAGGTAATCCAACAATATGAAACCCGGTGTATTTCTTGCAAAAAAGAAGGATGGCACGATTTATTATCGTTCCAGTTTAACCTACAAAAATAAACACATCAGCCTTGGCAGTTATGATACCGAGGAACAGGCACATCAAACCTATAATGAGGCAAGTATGTTTTTATATTCTTCTCTTACCTTGGAGGATGTCGCACACGCAACTCTTCATCTGCCGTTTGATAAAGCCGTTACATTGATCAATTTCCGTGATAATGGCTTATATATTGGGACACCAATTTATCTGCGAAAGAACTATTTCAGCTATTATCTCTCCGAAAATGAAGAACTGAAATTCGATATTGATGACTTATTCTACTACTCTAGTCATCGTATTCTGCGTCGTCAGGGACATTTGTATGTCAATGACTATGGAATGCAGGTCTCTCTGCTTTCCCGCTATGGTATCCGAAACCACAGTGTCTGTGATAGAGATTATTACTTCGCCAATGGAGATAAGACTGATTTGCGTTATTCCAATGTAGTTCTTGTAAATCGCTATTATGGTGTATCTCAGTATACTCGAAAGGCCCAATCCCGTTATCGTGTCAAAATCCACATCAATGGAAATTATACGATAGGAACTTATTCTACGGAAACCAAGGCTGCTATCGCCTATAACAAAGCCGTAGACTTAGCAAAATTGTATGGAATTCAAAAGAACTTCCCTACGAATTACATCGAAGACCTACCAGCCAGCGAATATGCGAAAATCTACACAAAATTGAAGATATCTCCTAAATACCTAGATTATTTAAAAGCGAGCACATAGTGCTCGCTTATTTTATTTATTATTGATGTAATTTACAAGTCCGCCACATGCAATTAAATTCTGCATAAATGGTGGAAATGCCTGTCCCTGGAAGCTTTCGCCCGTCGTTACATTTGTAATAACACCACTATCGAAATCCACCTTTACTTCATCGCCAGCTTTGATTGCTACTGCCGCTTCTGGACATTCAATAATTGGTAAACCAATGTTAATCGCATTACGATAAAAGATTCGTGCAAATGTTTCTGCAATTACACAACTAACACCGGCTGCTTTAATTGCAATTGGAGCATGTTCTCTGGAAGAACCGCATCCAAAATTTTTATTTGCTACAATGATATCACCTTCGTTTACTTTGTTTACGAAATCCTTATCAATATCTTCCATACAATGTGTTGCAAGTTCTTTTGGGTCTGAAGAGTTCAGATATCTTGCTGGGATGATAACGTCTGTATCTACGTTGTCACCATATTTAAATACAGTACCCTGTGCTGCTTTCATCTTACATTACCTCCTCTGGTCCAGAAATTTTACCTGTGATGGCACTTGCGGCTGCAACCGCTGGGCTTGCAAGGTATACTTCGGATTCTACATGGCCCATACGACCTACGAAGTTACGATTTGTAGTAGATACGCATCTTTCACCTTCTGCTAAAACACCCATGTGACCACCAAGACATGGCCCACAGGTTGGTGTACTAACTACGGCACCCGCCTCAATAAAGGTACGAACCAAACCTTCTTCTATCGCATCTAAGTAAATCTTCTGTGTTCCAGGAATAATAATCACACGAATTCCCTTTGCACATTTCTTTCCCTTCATGATTTCGGCAGCAGCTCTTAAGTCATCCATACGACCATTTGTACAAGAACCGATAACTACCTGATCAATCTTGATTTCATCCATCGCATTAATTTCATCGATGGTATGTGTATTTTCTGGCAAATGAGGGAATGCTACGGTTGATTTCAATGTAGATAAATCAATCACATATTCTTCATCATACTCTGCATCTTCATCTGCTTCGTATTCCACCCATTCTCTTGTAGAATGTTCTTTCATATAAGCTCTAGTCACATCATCAATTGGGAAAATACCATTCTTTCCACCAGCTTCAATCGCCATATTTGCAATCGTAAGTCTGTCGTCCATAGAAAGATACTGGATGCCATCTCCGACAAATTCCATAGATTTATATAACGCACCGTCTACGCCAATCATACCAATGATATGAAGAATGACATCTTTACCACTTACCCATTTACTTGGTTTTCCTGTTAAAACAAATTTAATTGCAGATGGAACCTTAAACCAAGCCTTACCAGTTGCCATACCAGCCGCCATATCAGTACTACCAACGCCGGTCGAAAATGCACCTAACGCACCATACGTACAAGTATGGGAGTCCGCACCGATGATAACATCACCAGCTACCGTTAATCCTTTTTCTGGCAATAATGCATGCTCAATTCCCATTTCACCAACATCGAAATAGTTCGTAATATCATTCTTGCAAGCGAATTCACGCACACATTTGCAGTGCTGTGCAGATTTGATATCCTTGTTCGGTGTAAAATGGTCCATTACCAAAGCAATTTTATCTTTATGGAATACTCCATCTACTTTCATCTTTTCAATTTCATGAATCGCAACTGGAGAAGTAATATCATTACCCAATACTAAATCCAAGTCCGCCTCTATCAATTGACCTGCCACTACAGATTCTAAACCTGCATGTGCAGCCAGGATTTTCTGTGTCATTGTCATTCCCATGGAAATAACCTCCTTTATTCTGAATCACTGAATTGATTGTAACACACAAAAATATATAATGAAAATACATAATAAACATATTTACCATAACCTTATCTTATGATATACTATATCTAAACCTTTAATTGAGTTATATCTTTTATTATAGAAACGGAGGCCAAATCATGACTCAAAATTTATCATCATATTGGATTTTTTATACGGTAGCAAATGCTGGAAACATCTCCAAAGCAGCCAAGGAGCTCTATATCAGCCAGCCTGCAATCAGTAAATCCATTCAGAAATTAGAAGAAAGCTTAAACTGTAAGCTCTTTTCTCGTAGCTCACGAGGCGTTATCCTTACTGATGAAGGCAATCTCCTCTACGACCATGTAAAAGAAGCATTTGAAACCTTAAGCATGGGCGAAGACAAATTAAAACGTTCAATTGAACTTGGCGTTGGACATATCCAGATTGGTGTAAGCTCTACCCTTTGTAAATATATGCTTTTACCATACTTAAGTGAGTTCATTCACCAGAATCCGCACATCAGTATTTCCATTAGTTGTCAGTCTACCAATGAAACACTTCGTCTTTTGGACGACAACAAAATCGACATTGGATTGATTGGTAAACCGGAAAGCTTGAAAGGTCTTGTCTTCGACCCCCTTTCTGATATTGAAGATATTTTCGTTGCAACTCCAGAATACCTTGCAAACCTTGCAGAACGTGGTATTGAAAAGGACGAAGTACTCGAGCATGCTACCCTCATGCTTTTAGACAAAAATAACGTAACCCGTCGATATATTGATGATTATTTCCAGGAAAACCTCATTGATGTTTCTGACACCATCGACATTTCCGACATGGGCTTACTTATCGACTTTGCCAAAATCGGTGTTGGCGTTGCCTGTGTAATTAAGAGTTTCGTTTCTCGCGAATTAGCTAAAGGAAAATTAGAAGAAATCCCACTAGAAATATCCATTCCAAAACGTGAAGTTGGTTTTGCATACAAGGAAAATGTAAAACTCTCAAAAGCACTGGATAGCTTTATCGATTTCTATAAAAACTTTGAGCCATCTGAGGAATAAGGGAGGGTTCAGACTATGAAAGAACAAATACATACCATACCAATTAACGATGCCCTCGATAATGCTGGCGAATGCCTCTTCTGCTATATCGAACGACGTACCGAAGAACACGCCATGAACTTCGTATTAGGTCATGGAGCTTCATATATGGAAGCTGACATCCGAGAAATGACCGACAAAGCTGGCTTCTGTCGTGCACATTATAAGAAAATGTTCGACTACGGCAATTCCTTAGGAAATGCTTGGATTTTAAAAACCCACTATCGTCGCATCATTGATGAAATGAACAAAGAATTTAAGAACTTTAAACCAGGAAAACCCGCAAAAAAAGGCTTGTTTTCAAAGGCAGCAGATACAGATGCCTCGAATTCGATTGTTTCATGGATTCGCGAGAAAGAATGTAGCTGCTATATCTGTAACAGCGTCCAGAACACCTTTGATGCCTATTTAAAGACCTTCTTTACCATGTACAGCAAAGATACAAGTGTTCGTGAGAAATTCTTCGCAACCAAAGGTGTATGCCTCTCTCACTTTGCCAATCTATGCGAAGGCGCAGACCAGTACTTAAAACCAGCTGAGCAAGAGGAATTCTATAAACGTTTCCTTCCATTGCAGTCCGCGAACATGGAGCGTGTCTATGAGGATATCGCCTGGTTTATAGAGAAATACGATTACAAAAACAAAGATGCTGATTGGAAAGATTCCAAAGACGCCGTACAACGCGGTATGCAAAAGATGAAAGGGACAGACCCTAGTTTACCACCGTATCAATTAAAAAGGTAACATCAAACGGGAGTAACGCAACTTCATGCGTTACTCCCGTTCTTATTACAATTCCCAACTCGCAATCACGCGATATGGATTCTTCTTCGCAAGTTCAATTCGAACTACTTCCCCTTCAAACACTTCAAAGGATTTCTGCAACACATCAAATGCATTTCGCATTTCTTCCTCTGACAACTGCTTTGCAATCGTGGTATGCGGAAGCCAACTAAATGGTTTATAGTATTTGCTTATCTTTGTATTTGGTATATTTACAATACCTTCATATATTACAATAGATAAATGATGTAAATACTCATTTAGGACAGGCTGAATAAAGATTACAGTAGGGAATGTCCCTACTGTAACCCATTCAATCTTATTTCGTTTGATATTTAATATTGCAGATTTTAGTGCACCTAAAACAGTATTTTCATGCAGTGTTTCAAACGCAAAAATCGTAATATGTGGTGGCACATTATTGTCAATCATAAATGCATTTCCACATTGTTTTGCAACATCATTGATATAAGACTGTATTTGATTTTCTGTTTTATCATCAAAATATAGAGAAATCAAATACATACTTATCTCACCTCATAAACCATTTGGCCACTATTCAGTGCATCTATAATATGTCGAAACTCTGCTCTAGCTTCTTCTTCCGATTTATATTCACCGGCAGTTACATAAGATGCATTTCCTTTTCCATAAGCAGAAATCCAATAATTTCCAAATGATTTTGTCACTTCAATTCGCTCAAATTCGAGTAATTTATTTTTATCCTGCGTTAAAAGATACATATCGTATCCTCCTTTACACTATTTCTTTTTAGGCAATGGAATCTTATTGAGTTTCTTGTTCATGTCAAGAAGCTGTTCTTTGGTAAATTCGATGCCTACCATACCGCCCATAGAAGAGATACGAAGGATGGTGAAGCTTCCTACCATAGCCATGATGCCATCACTCTTAAGGTCAATATTGAATCCGCCACCTTTATTTTCTCCATCTTCAGATTTATTCTGCTTCATCTGTTTCATCAAAGAGCTTGTCATGCTTGCGATAAACATCTTACCACGGAGTGTTCCCATGATATCGCTAATCTTTGTATTTAATGAGCAGTAGCCTTCTCTTTCTGTGATGTCAAACCAGTTCAGGATTGCGTTCTTTTCTACAAGACGATAGCTTGCATCAAATTCTTCAACTTTATTAATTACACTTTCATCTTTGCATTCGCCAGCAACTGCTTCAAGTTTTGTTTCACCAGCGTTTGGTACATCAAAGTAGAAGAAGTGATCTTCTGCTGTTTTCTTGCCAAGAGATACCCCGTTTGCGAAGAGTTCTACTTCTGGCTGGTTTGAGTAAACCGTTACCTTCGTAACATCTTCTACACGGTTTACATAACGTTTGCCACAAAGATGTACAAATGGTTCATCAGATAACCATGCTTTGTAAGCATAGAATGCATCTTTCTTGTACTTTCTATCGATAGTTACAAGACCTTTATGGTTCTGTCCGTTTTCGCCACCTTCACCACGTGAGTCAGCACCGAAGTCAAACATATTCCATACATGAGTTGCCCAAAGATATTTACGAGTAAAGAGCTGCTTAATGAGTTCTTCATGATAATATGCCTGATATTCTTCCGAATAGTCCCCCTGCTGTGGATTAGAGTTGTGCCAGTTCAACGCTTCACAACCATATTCCGAACAGCCTACTGGCAGGTTAGGGAATTTTTCATGGAACTTGTCAAACCAAGGACCATTCTGTTCTGTGGTTCCGCCGTACCATCCAAAATAATGGTTCCAAGATACCGTATCTGGAATCTGGATATATTCTGCATCCATTGGACACATAGAAACGATAGCCATAGTGGTCTTACGTGTCTTGTCCATGTCGTGTACCAAATCATTCAAGATTCTGTGATTTTCGATAAGGTCTGGATCATCGTGTCCATTGATTGTAATTTCGTTTGAAAGGCCCCAAACAACGATAGATGGGTGGTTATAGTTCTGCACTACAAGCTCTTTCATCTGTGAAATCGTATTTTCACGACCAGTTGCCATGTGACTTGAAATATATGGAATTTCTGCCCAAATTACAAGACCTCTTTCATCACAAAGATCATAGAAATACTGGTCATGCTGATAGTGAGCCAAACGAATAGTTGTAGCACCTACTTCGCAAATTAAATCCATATCTTCATCATGGTGTTCTTTTAATAAAGCATTACCAAATCCAATTCTATCCTGATGACGAGAAACACCACGAAGTGGATACTCTTCCCCATTTAAAATAAAGCCGTTCTGTGGATCGATTTCATAAGAACGGCAGCCAAATCTAGCTTCTACAGTATCTACTACTGTTCCATCCTCTACTAATTCAGCAACTGCTGTGTAAAGGTATGGATCCTTACGTCCATGCCAACGATGCACATTTTTGATATCCTGTTCCAAATCAATTAATGCAATATTTGCGGCTAAGTTCTGAGCATCATTTGCCTTTTCCACCTTAGTAGTTTCAGTTACAACATTACCTTCTGCATCTTTGATAATAAAATGTACCGACTGATTTTCTTTTTTGTTTGCAACATAAGCCTGTAAACGAACGATAGCATCTGTATCATTTACGATTCTAGGTGTAATTACAAAACCTTTGCCACCATAGTAATCTAAATCAAAATGCGATTCTGCTACTGCAATGATATTTACATCTCTGTACATACCACCATAGAAGGTAAAGTCAGCTACCTGTGGGTAAACAGTATCATTAGCAGCATTATCAACCGCTACTACGATAAGAGTTTCGTCGGTAAGCTCTTCTGTGATATTTACTCTCCATGTAGAGAAACCACCATCATGGTGTGCCAGAGCTTTTCCATTTACATAAACATCTGCGGACGAAGCTGCACCATTAATTTCTAAATAATAGCATTCTGCTTCAGGTAAATCTGCTTTTTTGATTACTTTTGCATAATTACATGTACCACGGAAGTAATCAGAGCCCCCATCCATACCATCAATATTGTTCCATGTGTGTGGAACGTTTACTACTTCCCAATCAGTTGGAAGTGTCGCTGGAATTTCTTTCGTGTCTTTGAGGAAAGACCAGCCTGAGTTAATGTTGATTAACTGTCTCATATTTTCCTTTTCTCCTTAAAACATATTAATAGGCTCCGGACACAAGCCCAGAGCCTATCTCGTTAAACAATATTATATTGCAAAAATATGTTTGATACAATATGTTTCTTATCGTATTCTGCAAATTATCTTACAAAATTGCGACGTTTGTTTCCTACCATAAACACACCTGCTCCGAAAAGAAGAAGTAACATGTATGGAAGTACATTTGTAGTATCACCAGTTGGTGGAACAGCAATACTCGTACTCCTTTCTACAAATACATAGGTACTGAAGTGGTTAGTTAAGAATGTTAATTTGCCATTCGAAACTGTAGTTTCACATTCGATTAATTTTTCGTCTTCTACGCGGAATGTTACAATTTCATTGCCTTCTGTAAGTTCAAATGGTAAATCCAGTGTAACTTTAATTTTATTATTTAATTCTTCAATCAAAACACCATCTGTGCCCACTAATGTAATATCATAAATTGCAAGATTCTCTACATTTTCTATTTTAGATTCTACCAATTTCTTTGATTCGGTGTATTCATTTCCTTCTTTCAATTCAATTGGTCGAATCACTACACCATCTGGCAATACATTGTTTTCATCTACAATTTCTGCTGAGGTATCTGCTTCCCCTGATATTTTCTTTTCAGGCTCTCCAATAAGTCTAATTATATCACCTTTCATAGAATCTTTTGGAATGGTATATGCATAACCATCAATCTTATTCCATCCATCCTCAAAAGGCTCTAGCCAGAATAGATAATTTCCATTATATTGCCAAGGCAACTCTATCGTTTCTCCTGCATCTACAAGATATACATACGTCATTCCTTCATCTGTTAATGGTTCAATATCAAGATAAAGTGTAATCACATCATCCATATTTATTTTAGACTCTACCATAACATAATCAAAATAACCATCTCCATACGTATCCACTACATCGTAATATTCCCATCCAGAAACAACATATCCCTCATAATGGGTAGCGTTAATCTTAGGTTCCACATTTTCTTTCAAATAAGCTTTCAATTCCTCTGCATCGGCAGCAATTTCTTTGCTAACTACTTCTGTAATATTTTCGTACTTCACTACACCATGATCATCCATTGGTGCAATATAATAATACTCAACATCTATAATAATACAATCCGCATATTCTGCTTTCAAAGAAAGATAGTTATTGTCTTCATTGATGGCCTCAGGAAGTCCACCTGTAACTTCCCATGATGAAATCTCGAGTGCAGTCGATGCATCCGATGGTGTCACTGCATATTCCTCATAAACATCTGCTAATGATGTTCCTGCTGGATACAACTTGGTTACTTTATCTGTTTTGGTTTTACCGGTTGTATCTACATAAGTACGTTCAATCGTTACAGGGTATTTATCATAGTAAGCCCTTAACTCCAACCATGTATCTTCCACTTCTTTGGTTAAGTCAATTTCTTCTCCCCGCAATCTCCACTCTACAAACGTAACACCTTCATAGGTTTCATAGTTTGGAATTGCATCTAAAATGTCTTTATATGTAACTTTTTCATCTGCCTCAAATATTGACGAAATGTTATCTCCTTCTAATTTTCCTTCAGAATTCATGTAAAAGCAATTCATCTCAATAATTTTCTTATCATAAACTGCTTTAAAATCAACCCAATCACTTTCGATTAAATCATTCCATTCATATCCAAACAATTCCCATTCAACAAATGTACAACCATTTACAGCCGAAGGTATTGGAAGTATTGCAGCTAAATCCTTATATGTCATATCTGCATCAACAAAATAATCTTCATATCCTGTCCAATTCCAACTACCATCTTCATCTAAAATCCGTAAATCTACTGTAACATGCACCTTTTCCGTTACAGGATAGAAATTAAATTCAGTTTCTGTCGATGTTGAAATAAAGATTACATCTTCTTTCAACATCTGTCCTGTTTCTTCGCATTTCCATCCAACAAATCCCAAATCAGTTTCATATGTTGGAATTTCATCTAACAAATCTGCTAAAACGATCTCTCCAGTATTAGAAGTTACTACCTCGTCTTTTAATACCTCATCATTTTTATCACAAAAGTTTACTGTAATGGTTCTCTCTGTATTGCAAACTCCATTTTCATCTTCCACATAGAAGTACCAATACTGCCCATTTTCTATTGGGTAATAATAAGTTTTATTATCCATCCAATCTGCTACATATATTTCATATACATACCATTCTGTATTTCTCAATTCATCTACATCTAGATTTGCTTTAAAAGTACCATCTGGCTGCGGAACAAAATGTACCATCCTGGAACCTATACCAACTACTGGTGCAATTAATGCATAAGCATCATCAGAATTAAAATCAATCCCAGCACCGCCTTCTGCATCGGCAATATTTTCTGCAGTAATTTCAATAACAGCATCTGTACCATATTTAAACGTCTGTCCATTCTGCTCAAATGCAACACCTTCTATCACTGGTGGTTCATTATCCACAATATTATTCACCACAATTACAGAAGATTCTGGAATATTCGTATAGATTCTCGTACTAGAGCCACCTTCAAAGTAAACAAAAGCATAACTTAATTTATATACACCACTCTTAGCATCAGGGTCACAGGTTAATTTACCCGTATATACTCCTGCTTCCTCCGATTCATACAAAAGAGCTTCAACATACTCATTTACTTCTTCACAAATGTAAATAGCCTGTACATAACTTACACTTTCATTTATGCCAGAGATTTCAAATTCTACACCTTCATGAGATACCACTGGATTTTCATTATTCAATGTAACGGTATCTACTGGAAGTGTCGCAGATTCAATCATATACTCCTCTGCCGCTTTCGCTTCCATCGTTGGTATAGCCGTAATCGCAATCGCTAACGTCATCAGAATTGCAAATAGGCGTCTCATAGTCTTTTTCATAGGTCTATACCTCCCTTAATTTGATGTCTATATTTTACTATATGTAGTATTTATTTGTAAACTTGTATACAATTGCATGAAATATTTATTTAGAAATAAAAAATTCCAACTAGATTCCACAGATAGAAAAGACGAGGTTAAGCGACTTGTCGCCTCGAGTCGTTCTATCTGTGGTACCTAGCTGGACCTTAGTTTTTATTTCATTACAATATTCACAATTCTACCTGGAACATAAATTTCTTTTACAATGTTTCCAGTAAGCTTATCTGCGATTGCATCCTTTGCTTGTGCGATTACAGAATCTTTGTCTGCATCCTTATTGATTGCGATGGTTGCTTTGATTTTGCCGTTAATCTGAACAGCAATTTCCACTGTAGCTTCTACCATCTTGGATTCGTCATACTGTGGCCATGGCTCGTATGCGATTGTATCATCATGACCAAGCTTTGTCCAAAGTTCTTCTCCGACATGTGGACAAATACAAGAGAACATTTTAACCAAACCTTCTGCATACTCTCTTGGGCATTTACCAGCCTTATAAACTTCGTTTACAAAAATCATCATCTGGCTGATTGCTGTATTGAAGCCAAGCTGTTCGAAGTCACTGGTAACCTTCTTAACGGTCTGGTGATATACCTTTTCAAGTGTACCATCATTCTCTTCTGTGATGTTCTCTGGGTTAGTGAAGAAATTCCATACACGAGTGATGAACTTTCTAGCACCTATTACACCATTAGAGTTCCATGGTTTGGATACTTCCAAAGGTCCCATAAACATTTCGTAAAGTCTCAATGTATCAGCACCGTACTCTTCTACGATATCACTTGGGTTTACAACGAATTCTGGGAAACGTTTGCCCATTTTAATACCGTTTTCACCTAAAATCATACCCTGGTGAACTAATTTCTGGAATGGTTCTTTTACAGGTGATAAGCCCTTGTCATATAAGAATCTGTTCCAGATACGTGCATACATAAGGTGTCCTACTGCATGCTCAGGTCCACCTACATATAAGTCAACTGGTAGCCAGTGTTTTAATAATTCCTGATTTGCAAATTCTTCATCGTTGTTTGGATCAATATATCTCATATAGTACCATGAGGAACCTGCAGAACCTGGCATGGTAGATGTTTCACGGATACCTTTTACGCCGTTTGCATCGTACTGTTTCCATTCCTCTGCGTTTTCAAGAGGTGCTTTACCGTTTTTACCCTTGTAATCTTCCAATTCTGGTAAAACAAGTGGTAATTCTTCGTCTGGAATAAAGTAAATCTCGCCATCTTCTTTGTAAACACATGGAACTGGTTCGCCCCAGTATCTCTGACGTGCAAAAATCCACTCACGGAAGTGATAGTTTACTTTTCTTCTTGCAACACCTTTATTCTCTAATTTAACAGTAATAGCTTCTTTTGCTTCTTCTACCGTAAGACCTGTAAACTCTTCTGAATTGATTAACTTACAGCCTTTTCCAAGGTAATCCTGTTTTTCAAATGCACACTCAGAAACATCACGACCTTCGATAACCTGAATCATGTCGATATTATGCGCAATTGCATATTCGAAGTCACGCTGGTCATGGCTAGGAACCGCCATAACTGCACCTGTACCATAGCTTGCAAGTACGAAGTCACCGATGAAAAGTGGAACTTCTTTGCCATTTACAGGGTTAATTGCATATAATCCTTTTAATGGACAGCCTGATTTTGTCTTGTTTAATTCAGTACGGTCCATATCGTTTTTCTTTAAAGTCTCATCGATATATGCCTGTACTTCTTCCTTGTTCTCTACACGGTCCATAAGGCCTTTTACGATTTCTCCGTCTGGAGCAAGTACCATGAATGTAATACCATAAATCGTCTCGATACAAGTTGTGAAAATGGAGAAGCTACCACCACCAACGATTTCAAAATCAACTTCTACACCAGTACTTTTACCAATCCAGTTCTTCTGGATTTCTTTGGTAGAGGTTGGCCAATCAATTTCTTCTAAGCCTTCTAATAATTTCTCAGCAAATGCAGGCTGATCAATTACCCACTGCTTCATTTTCTTTCTAACAACTGGATAACCGCCACGTTCAGATTTTCCGTCGATTACTTCGTCATTAGATAAAACAGTACCTAATTCTTCACACCAGTTAACTGGCATATCAACAAGCTTTGCATAACCATCTTCATATAATTTTTTGAAGATCCACTGTGTCCATTTGTAGAATGATGGGTCAGAAGTTGCAATTACTTTCGACCAGTCATAGTCAAAGCCTAATTCTTTCAACTGTTTCGAGAACGTCTCAATATTTTCCTGTGTGAATCCGTTTGGATGATTACCTGTAGAAACCGCATACTGCTCTGCTGGCAAACCAAAGGAATCATAGCCCATTGGATGAAGGACATTGTAGCCCTGCATACGTTTCATACGAGACATAATGTCTGTCGCTGTGTATCCTTCTGGATGGCCTGCGTGAAGGCCTACACCTGATGGATATGGGAACATATCAAGCGCATAGTATTTTGGCTTGCTAAAATCCCAAACATCGGTCTTGAAGGTCTCATTCTCTTCCCAATAGTTTTGCCATTTTTTCTCAATCACTTTATGATTATACAATTCTGCCATAGTTCACTATTTCCTTTACATATTATTTTTCTAATAGTCAATAGATAAATTTTACTTATTTCGTACAAATTTGTCAATATCCTCTTTACATGCAAGTCCTTCAGAAAAAGCTGTTGCACTACCTGCACAAATCCCTATCTTTAATGCCTTTTCATAGTTATTTTCTTGTAAATATCCTGCTAAAAATCCAGCTACCATAGAATCCCCTGCTCCAACTGAGTTAATAACTTCTCCTTTTGGTGCCTCCATCTCATAAACTACTCCATTTTCAGCAACCAATACTGCCCCCTCTTTTCCTAAGGATACCAGCACATTCTTTGCTCCACGATTCTGTAATTCTTTCGCATAGAAAATAACTTCTTCTTTTGTTTCAATATCACGGTAAAAAAGGTCTTCTAATTCATCCTTATTCGGTTTAATGAGAAACGGAGCATGTTCCAAGACATTCCAAAGTAATACACTAGATGCATCTACAATCACACGAATCTGTTTTTCATTACACAGCTTCACCAAATCAGCATAAATACTCTGAGGGACGCCTCGACATACACTACCGGATATAACTAAAACATCCTCTGCTGATAAACCATCCACTTTTTGAAATAACTGCTTTAATTCCACCTCTGAAACTACAGGACCCTGTCCATTCACTTCTGTCTCCTGATGCCAAATCCCATCTGATTCTGGTTCAATGAGAATGTCACTTCTTAGTTTCACATTAATTCTTGTATGTCCCTCTTGCACCTCAACAAAATCTGTATTTAGCCCCTGTTCTTGCAGTTTTCTCTGTAATTCCTGACCAGTAAAACCAGCAACAAACCCAAGTGCAACAGACTCTACCCCAAGCTCTTTTAAGACAATAGACACATTAATCCCTTTTCCACCTGCAAAAATGGACTCTGTTACTGTTCTATTTATTTTTCCTGCTTCAAATTCATTTACAGATACTACATAATCCAAGGATGGATTAAAGGTTATTGTATAAATCATACTTTTTCCTCGCTCTTTTTTCTCTCCTTACTATAACAAAAAACACACTTAGAATGCAAGATTCTAAGTGTGTCATTCATTGCAATATTAAGATTAGTTGTTGATGAACTTATCTTCTTCGTTATTCCAGCTATAAAGGCTACGAACTTCTTCACCAACTTTTTCTACTGGATGTTCAGCAGCAAGTTTTCTCATCGCTTTGAAGTGAACCTGACGGCCTGCTGGAGACATGTCTAATAAGAAGTCTTTTGCAAATGTACCATCCTGAATATCAGAAAGGATTTTCTTCATAGCTTTCTTAGTATCGTCTGTGATAATCTTTGGTCCTGTGATGTAATCGCCGTATTCAGCTGTGTTTGAGATAGAGTATCTCATGCCAGCGAAACCTGACTGATAAATTAAGTCAACGATAAGTTTCATTTCGTGTACACATTCGAAGTAAGCGTTTCTTGGATCATATCCAGCTTCTACTAATGTTTCGAAACCAGCCTGCATAAGTGCACAAACACCACCACAAAGTACTGCCTGTTCACCGAAAAGGTCTGTTTCTGTTTCTGTACGGAATGTTGTTTCAAGAACACCAGCTCTTGCTCCACCGATAGCTGCAGCATAAGCCAAAGCCATATCTAAAGCTTTTCCTGTAGCATCCTGTTCAACAGCTACTAAACAAGGAACACCTTTACCAGCCTGGTATTCAGAACGTACTGTATGTCCTGGTCCTTTTGGAGCAATCATAGTTACGTCAACATCTGCTGGTGGTTTGATAGCACCGAAGTGAATGTTGAAACCATGTGCAAACATAAGCATGTTGCCAGCTTCCAAGTTTGGTTCAATATCTTTCTTGTACATATCAGCCTGTAATTCATCGTTGATAAGAATCATGATGATATCTGCTTTTTTAGCAGCTTCAGCAGCCGTGAATACTTCAAAGCCTTGTTTTTCAGCTTTTGCCCAAGATTTGCTGCCTTCGTAAAGACCGATGATTACGTTGCATCCAGATTCTTTTGCATTTAATGCATGTGCATGACCCTGGCTACCGTAACCAATAACTGCGATTGTTTTTCCTTCTAATAATGAGATGTTACAATCTTCCTGATAATAAATTTTTGCTTCTGACATTTACATATCCTCCTAAAAATAAATCCTTTTTAATCCAGATAAACCACATCTGCAGAACCTCTGGTAAGTCCTGTTATACCTGTTCTTGCCAGTTCTAAGATTTCATAACCAACCAGCAATTCCAGAAAAGCATCTAATTTGCTTTGTGTACCAATCAATTCGATAATCATGGAATCCAAAGAAACATCTACAACTTTTCCACGGAAAATGTTTGTCACACTTACAATCGACTGTCTCTGGTCTTCTGCCACTCGAATCTTAACTAAAATAAGTTCACGTGTAATTGAAGTGCCATCTTCTAGTTTCTTGATATCCAAGACATCCTCTAACTTCGCGACCTGTTTTTCAATCTGCTCTAAAATCTGCTCATCCCCTGTCGCCACAATAGTAATACGTGTATAACGTGGGTCAGCAGTCACACCAGATGAGAAACTGTCGATGTTGTAACCTCTACGGCTGAACAGCCCTGAAATACGGCTGGTAACACCTGGGTTATTCTCAACTAAAAGAGAGTAAACTTGCTTTCTCATAACCATTTCCTTTATATGTATTTTTTAATATACAATAGATAATATTACTATAATTTGTATTTGTCAAGCATTATTTGCACTATAACTTGTAGTTATAAAATCAATAACTAAAATAAAAGGGCTCTGTCACACAAATATCAATTTGTCGACGCCCTTATTTTTATATTTCGAAATGCAGATTCCTCTATCTCACAGACGCATTTTCTCTCTGTTAAGAAAAGGGCTCATTTTCTAAGAAACATGGTTCCGACTCATGTGATTTTTTATGTCTTTCAAGAATTTTACTATCTGCGAAAGTATATCCGTGCGATGAAAGACAGCATTACAGACTTTTCGTGTTTCTCTTAGTACGGCGGGTTTATATTATGGCATGTGCTGGACTTGACTGTTTGAGGAGCCGTTTTTGCTCCGAGTTTCAAGCCAGCACATGTAATATCATTTATAAAGACGCCGTACTTAGAGAAACTAGGAAAGGATGTACCGCTGTCTCTCTCGCAA
>JAFQRZ010000025.1 GCA_017409825.1 Agathobacter sp.
AGGGTGTCTTGTCCCACACGGATATACTTTCGCAGATTGTAAAATTTTTGAAAGACATAATAAATCACAAGAGCCGTAATTGTGTTTCTTAGAAATAAAGCGTTTTTCTTAACTGTGAGGAAATGCATCCACGATACAGAGAAAAATATATTTCGAAATTTAAATATAAGGCGACGGCAAACCAGAATTTGCGAAGCTGTTACTTTGTGAATGGAAGGTATATAATAGTGCTTTGCTGCATAAGTATTTCATAGACATTCTATTGTAGTGAGGGGGATTATTATGGATTTAAACAGACATATATGTACACAGTTGATAGAGAAAGCTAAGAGCTTTTCGCAGATTACCATGGATGATGATTATATTGTAAGGGATAATAAGCCGGATGTGGTGCGAGTTATTTATTCCAAGGGAAATGTCTTGGTTGAGGAAGTAAAGGCTGGAAATCAGGGGTTATGGATTACCGGAAAACTCCATTTTTCGGTTCTGTATCAAAGTGATGATGAAAACCATCGTCTGGAAAGCATAAGTGGAGAAGTGCCTTTTCAAGAAAAGGTTGTTATGGATGAGGTTGAAGAGGGCGACGATGTAGTTGTCTATATGGAGATTGAAGATTTATCCATTGGAATTATCAACTCCCGAAAGCTGGCGATTCGTGCGGTTGTGAATGTGACGGCAAGAAATTTAGAAGAAGAGGATTTTGGGCTTGTTTGTGGGATTTTAGCTCCGGGGTATGAGCAAAAAGAGGTGGAAGTTCCAATGCTTTGTCTCGTAGAAAATGCGAAAAATCAGCTGCGTATGCAAAAGGAAATGCTTTTGCCAAATGCGAGGTCGAATATTGGACAACTGACATTTTATCAGGTAGATTTTAGAAATGAAGAAGTTCTCTTACAGGATGATACTGCGTTAGTAAAAATGGATGCACAGATTTGGGTTTTATACCGAAGTGAAAGTACGGGAGAGTACGAATGTTATGAGACAACAGTTCCACTTAGCGGTGAAATCGATGTGGATACATTGCGTGGAGACGAAATTTTTTGGGCCAAAATTGTTCCACTTGAAGTAGAACTAGAACCAAGAGGAGATTACGATGGCGAAAATCGTATGCTAGGACTAGATATGATTTTTTCGGTCGAAATACAGATTTACAGAGAAGAGAGCTGTCAGATGTTGCAGGATGCGTATGCGTTGGATAAGGAACTTTTGATTGAAAGAGAGCATATTCCAATCAGCCAGCTTTTGATGAAAAACATTTCCAAGATACGCCTCATGGAGCAGGAACAGCTAGAACTAGATCAACAGAAGATTTTACAAATCTGTGGGAGTAGCGGGAATGTCACCATCGACCGTGTTCAGAAAAGGGAAAATGGACTCCAGGTGGAAGGTGTTTTAAATGTACATATTTTGTATCATACTGCAGAGGATACCATGCCGTATGCACATACCAGCAGTCATATACCTTTTGAACAGTTTATTGAGGTAGAAGGCTTTAAGGAGAATTCCCAGTACTGGATGAGTAATAATGTGGAACAACTACAGGTCAATCTTTTGGATAATTCGGAATATGAAGTAAAAGCTTTGATTCAGATTTCGGTATTGGCATTGAACTACGAATATGTTTCAAATATCGTAGATATCGAAGAAGAACCTCTGGATATGGAAGTGTTGCAAAAGCAGCCGGGAATGATAGGATATGTTCGTCGCGAAGGAGAGGATTTGTGGGATGTTGCAAAGAAATATCACGCGACAACGGATCATATGATAGAGATTGGAAATAAGGTTTTAGTTGTAAAACAAGTACGATAAAAATGAGAAGATGAGGTTGTCAACAAATTTGTATTTTGTGACAGCCTCATCTTGCATTTTTGCCCTCTTTATGCCACAATATATAGTAGTATGCCTAAGTGTATGCAAGTGGAGGTTTTCATGAAATTTAAAAAGATTTTATCCTTGGTTTTGGTAGGTGCGTTCTTGTTGGCAATACCAGTAACAAATGGAAATATAGATTGGAAAAACTGGGGCGAGAGCGAGATTTTTGCATCTACCACGGATCGAGATAATGCACAAAATGAGTTGGACAACCTGCAAAATGAAATGGATGACATGGAGGATTTGTTTGCCGAATTAGAAAGTCAGATGAGTGATAAAGCGAAAGAGCTCAGTGATTTGTTGGCGGAACAGGAAATTCTCGAAAATGAAATATATGCCACACAGGTTGCGATTGACCAGGCGGAAAAAGATTTAGTTGCCGCAAAGAAAAAAGAACAGGAAGAGTATGAGGCAATGAAACTTCGTATTCGATATATGTATGAGAATAGCACACAGGATTCGATTATTGATGCAATCCTAAATGCGAATGGAATTGTGGACATGCTCAATCGTGTGGAATATGTTTCACAAGTACATAAGTCGGACCGAGATCTTATGGAAGAGTATAAGGCTGCGGTAGAAGAAGTAGAGATGATTGCAGCAGAATTAGAAGCACAGATGAATGACTTGGTTGCTTTGCAGGAAGTGTTCGAGCATCAGGAAGCAGCATTAGAAATCGCATTAGCGGAATTGGAAGAAGAAGCAGGGGATGCACAGGAACAGTTAGCAAATGCAGAACGTCGTGCAAGAGAATTGTCGAATTATATCGCGGAGCAGAACCGTTTGATTGCGTTGCAACAGCAGCAACAGCAGCAACAACAGCAGCAGGGCGGTAATAATAACAATAATAGTAATACAGGTAGTAACAATAGTGGTCCTGTTACCGCAGGAGGATATTTAAACGATCCATCCTATGACCCAGCTTTTACTTCAAATGTAAGCGGTGAGGAACTGGTAAATTATGCGTTGCAGTTTGTAGGCAATCCATATAAATGGGGCGGCAATAGTCTTACCAATGGTTGTGACTGCTCTGGCTTTGTGAATTTGATTTATAAGCATTTTGGATTTAAAAATGTACCTAGACAGTCCCTTTTATTTAAATATTATGGACAACCAGTAGCGTTTGCAAATCTAAAAGCGGGTGATATTGTGGTATATCCAGGACATGTTGCGATTTATATTGGAAATGGCAAAATCGTAGAGGCGCAGTCTACAAAAGCAGGTATTACCTGTACGAGAGATGTAACATGTAGCACGATAACTGCGATTCGAAGAGTATTATAGAGGAAATAAGATGAAGACTTTTTGGGAAAGCATGAAAAAGTTTCGCGTGTTATGGATTTTAGTGTTGGTGTTTGCAATTTTAGCTTTTGCTGCAAACCAATCACGTCTTAGCCGTCAGGAAATCGTGTATCCAGAATCTTTGGATATGGTGGTAGCAACTGTGCAGGGGAAGGATTTTACTTTGCGTGACTTTGCAGTTTATGTTGCACATCAGGAGGATGCGGTACAGGATTTGGCGTTTGCCTATGATATGGATGACACAAGAAAGTATTGGAATGTTCGGACCGACATGGGGTTTGTTAATCAGGTAGCAAGAAATGAAGCAATGTCCATGGCAATTCACGATGAACTTTTTTATCAATTGTATCAAGAACTGGATATGGATTTTTCGGAGGAAGACTTATCTCTCATCCAGAATAATGCAGATGATTTTTGGGCAGATTTGGTAGACGAGGAAAAGGATACGAGGTTAGGCATTGGAAAAGAAGATGTCTACAACACCATGTACAAAATCGCATGTTCCCAAAAGGCACAGTTGGTTTATGCAGGGATATTAGCAGTGGATGAGGAAGACTTAGATTATGATTCAGAAGTGTTCTTGGATTTTCTAAGTGATTATGAATATGAAGTAAATGACAAGGTATTGAACCGATTGGATTTCGGGGATATTACATTGATACATGAATAAAGGTGGTAAAATATATGGCAGTAAAAATTGGAAGAAATGACCCATGCTGGTGCGGTTGTGGGAAAAAATATAAGGCTTGTCATGCAGCATTTGATGATAAGATTGCTCGTTTTGCAGCACAGGGACACAAGGTTCCATCGCGTGATATTATCAAAACTCCAGAGCAGATTGCAAAGATAAAGGAAAGTGCCAAAATCAATATGGCGGTTTTGGATTATATCGGGGAGCATATTCATGCTGGGATGAATACGGCAGAAATTGACAAAATCGTATATGACATGACAACAGAGATGGGAGGCATTCCTGCACCACTGAATTATAACGGATATCCTTACAGTGTATGCACATCGGTGAATGAGCAGGTTTGTCATGGGTTCCCTTCGGAGGATGTCGTGTTAAAAGAAGGCGACATTATTAACGTAGACTGCTCTACCATTTTGGATGGATATTTCAGCGATTCTTCAAGAATGTTCTGTATTGGAGATGTGAGTCCAGAGAAAAAACGTCTGGTAGAAGTCGTAAAAGAATGTGTTGAGTTAGGTTTGAAAGAGGTCAAACCTTGGGGCTTTTTAGGAGATATGGGGCAGGCGGTACATGATCATGCTTACGCCAATGGCTACACGGTAGTACGTGAAATTGGCGGGCATGGGGTAGGCCTGGAATTCCATGAGGAGCCTTGGGTAGGCTACAATACCAAACGTGGTACAGATATGCTGATGGTGCCTGGCATGATTTTTACAATTGAACCAATGGTAAACATGGGCGGTGTAGAAATTTATATCGATGAGAAAAACGATTGGGAAGTATATACGGCAGATGGGAAGCCATCGGCACAGTGGGAAATTATGGTATTAGTAACAGAGGACGGAGCAGAAGTCCTTTGCTGGTAGGTGAGAGATGAATAAGGAAAAGAAGACGCTAACCAAGGGCGAAAAAAACGTTATTAAAGTAATGACGGTGGTTGCGATATGTGCATTAGGTGTTTTTGCATGGCTGATGTATGCAAACGATTACTATCGTGCAGAACCTGTAGCAAGAAAGGCGATGCAAGGAAGTGATGTAGTTGAAGTAAAAGACAAAGGTGGATATTATAAGTTTTCCACACCTGTAACATCATCTTACAGAGGACCGGAACATGGAAATGGCATTATCTTTTATCCGGGTGGAAAAGTAGAAGAAACAGCTTATGCACCGATGTTACTTGAATTAGCTGAGCAGGGCTATGAGATTTATTTGGTGAAGATGCCTGCAAAGCTTGCAATCTTCGGAATGAATGCGGCTGAGGATATCATGGAGGATGCGACGCATATTAAGGAGTGGACGATGATGGGACATTCTTTGGGCGGAGCGATGGCAGCCAGCTTTAGTGCAAAGCATGATGCAGAAGTAGACCAGTTGGTACTTTTGGCAGCATATAGTACCGAGGATTTGACGGAGAAAGAAATCGAAGTATTTTCTTTTTATGGTACAGAGGATAAGGTGCTGAATATGGAGAAATATGAGGAGTATTATAGCAACCTTCCAGAAGATGTCGTAGAAGAAGTCATTGAAGGCGGTAATCATGCCAATTATGCGCATTATGGAGCACAGGATGGAGATGGAACTGCCACGATTACAAGGGAAGAACAGCAGGAGTGCGTATTAGATATTTTCCTTAGTGCACAGGAGTGATTTTGATAGAATATAAGGAGAGAGTGGAATGTTAGAAATTGAACGTAAATTTTTGATGGATGGTTTTCCGATTGGACTAGAGATAATTAGTGAAGTAGATATTGAACAGGGATATGTGAGTTTTGACCCAGAAGTGCGTATTCGTAAAGCTGTGGATAGGCACACAGGAAAAGAAGAGTATCGTATTACCATTAAGGGAGATGGTGATTTGACACGAAGTGAAATAGAGACTGAGATCACAAGTGACTTTTATTATGATACGGTGGACTTTTTGGATGCCAATATGATTGTAAAGGATTACAAAAAATATAAATTAGGTCCATGGAAACTAGAAGTTGCCTGTGTAGACCCAGGAACCGATTGGTCGTTCTATTATGCGGAAATTGAATTTCCAACGGAGCAGGATGCCAAGGATTTTGTGGTTCCGAACTATTTTGGAAGAGAGATTACTTTTAACGAAGATTACAAAATGAAATATTATTGGAAGAGAACAAGAATGTAGATTGTTCTAAGAGGATAGAGTTTTGAACAAGAAAGAAATATTAGAAATCAAACGTCGCTTCAAAAAGGAAGAGGCAAGCTTTACTCGTTTGGTAGGCTGTTATGTGGATGGAAACAAAAACAAAATCTGCAAATTTGGCGGTAAGTTTTTGAACCTTGAGGAAGAGGAATATTATAAATATTTGGAGATTGCGAACAAAGCACTTTCCGGAACTTTGGGGAATAATTTATTAGAGCTTTCTTTCCCATTACAGGAAGAGGAAGTGGGTGGCAGACAGCAGATTCTTATGGCACTTCGCGAGAGCAAGTTAGAAGATGAAAATCTTTTGGATGCCTATTATGATTTGATTATTGATACATACGATGAAGTGGGAAATTATTTGATTCTCCTTTATCATGATAGCTATGATGTCATGACACGTACGAGTGACAATGATGATTTGGATGAGTCAGAAGAAGTATATAACTATTTGATTTGTGCGATTTGTCCAGTAGCATTATCAAAGCCAGGATTGGGTTATTTAGAATCCGAAGGACGTATTGGTTCACGTATTCGAGACTGGGTGGTAGGCGCACCTGATACGGCGTTCTTGTTCCCAGCGTTTACGGATAGAAGTACTGATATTCATGCGACACTTTTCTACACCAAGAATACTAAGGAGCCACATTCTGAATTTATGGCGAATGGACTTGGCTGTGGCGTAGAACGTACGGCGACGGAGCAGAAGATGGCATTCCACTCCATCGTACGAAATGTCTTGGGGGCAGAAGATGAGCATACCGAAGATATCCTGATGGATATCCAGCAGAATCTGGCTGACATGATTGATGAATACGAAGAAACACATGATGAAGATGCGGATGCATTTGTGCTAGACAAGGATACTTTAGGTAAGCTTTTGGAAGAAAGCAATGTGCCAGAGGAAAAAGCGAACCGAATCGAGAAATCGATGGATGAAGCATTTGGGGATAAAGTTCCTGTTGCTGAAAATGTAATCGATGCAAAGGCACTCGTGCAGAATGAAATCCGCCTCGAGAAAAAAGAGATGGAGAGTCAGATTGTGACACTCAATAAGCAGTTAGAAGATAAAAATGTAGAACTAGAGGAACGAACCGTTCAGCTAAAAGAGAAAGAAGAAGAAATCGAAACCTACATGGCGGAAACACGCAACTATGATGTTGTGCTTCATGTGAAGCCAGAGAAGGCAAGTAAGATTCATTCTTCTGTGATTGACGGCAAGAAATGTATCGTGATTCCAATGGAGGAAAACGAACAGGCAACGATTAATGGAGTAAATACGACCCTGTAGGAGGTCTGAAAATGATTAAGACAGTTATCTTTGATATTGGAAATGTGTTGGTAGATTTTTGTTGGCAGAAGATGTTTCATGGCTTCGGATTAGAGGGAGAAGCGTTTGAGAAAATTGCAGATGCTACGGTGCGTCATCAGGCTTGGCAGGATTTGGATCAGGGTATCATTACCACAGAAGAAGCAATCGAAGCCTTTGCAAAGGAAGCACCTGAATACCGCGAGTATATAGAACGCATTTATCAGGATATGACCAAAATGCTCGAGCAATATGAGTATTCGATTCCTTGGATAAAAGAATTAAAAGAACGTGGCTATTGCATTTATATTTTATCGAACTGGTCAAAGCCGGCATACGATTCTTGTCAGCATAATGTGCTGAATTTCTTGCCACTTGTGGATGGTGTCGTATTCTCTTTTGAAGAGCTTGTGATTAAGCCAGATAAAAAGATATATGATATTATTTGCAGTCGTTATGACATCAATCCAAGTGAAGCTGTGTTCTTAGATGATAGTGAGAAGAATATTATCAGTGCACGTGAATTTGGATTACATGCGATACATTTTAAAAACTATGAGCAGGGTAGAGCAGAGCTCGAAACATTGTTAGCGAAATAGAAGGATAGAATTAGAGTGCCACTCTCAGTTGAGGGTGGCATTATTTGGAGGAAACATGGTACTAGGGATTTTAGCGCACGTAGATGCAGGAAAGACAACTTTATCAGAAGCCTTGTTATATGAGACAGGGAAAATCCGTGCGTTAGGACGCGTAGACCATCAGGACGCATATCTGGATACGGATTCCCAAGAAAGGGAACGCGGAATTACGATTTTCTCGAAACAGGCACAGCTTAGCTTTGAGGGTGTTAAGCTTACGCTCTTGGATACTCCGGGGCATGTGGATTTCTCGGCAGAGATGGAGCGTACTTTGCAGGTGCTAGACTATGCAATTTTAGTTATTAGTGGAACAGATGGGGTGCAAGGGCATACCAAGACACTCTGGAGACTTTTGAATCATTACCAGATTCCAACGTTTCTTTTTGTGAATAAGATGGATTTGGATGAAGCGGATAAGGAGAAGATTCAAAAACAGCTAAAGGCACAGCTATCCGATGGATGTGTAGATTTTTCAGGGGTGAGTTGTGGAGCGTGCGTTGCAGGGGCTGTGAGAGAAGAAGTCTACGAAGAAATTGCAATGTGTAGTGATGCGTTGCTGGATTCGTATATGGAACAGGGGACGTTGTCGGAAGAGGAAATTCGTGGTGCGATTGATGCACGTTCTCTTTATCCATGCTTTTATGGTTCTGCACTCAAATTAGAAGGCGTAAAAGAGCTTTTGGATGGAATCAAGACTTTTGCACGAGGCGAATACGAAAGAGCAAATGGGACTAGTATGGAAGACTCCGGTGCGCGAGGAAGGCAGGAGCTCTCCAAAGGAGAATTTGGTGCTCTCGTGTACAAAATCGGCCGTGATGCAAGAGGAGCCAGACTTACGCATTTGAAGGTAACGAGTGGTAGTTTACATGTAAAAGATAAAATTATCTATAACGGCTTGGAAGAAAAGATTGACCAGATTCGCATTTATTCAGGTGATAAATTCGAGACCGTGGAGGTAGTGCAGACAGGAGAAATCTGTGCAGTAACGGGTTTGGACCGGACCTATGCAGGTATGGGGCTTGGTGCAAATACGACGCAGACTATGCCGATTTTGGAGCCAGTTTTGAATTATCAGATTATTGTCCCACAGGGCGTAAATCCAGTGGAGCTGATGCGTAATTTAAAGCAGCTAGAGGAAGAAGATCCACAGCTCAATATTCTTTGGAATGAGCAGCTACAGGAGATTCATGCACAGCTCATGGGCCAGGTGCAGATGGAAGTACTTGGGCGAGTGATTTTGGATCGCTTTGGTGTGCGTGTGACTTTTGGACCGGGAAATATCGTGTACAAGGAAACCATTGCAAGGCCAGTGGAAGGTGTAGGACATTTTGAGCCGCTGCGTCATTATGCGGAAGCTCATCTTTGGATGGAGCCAGGAGAGCCAGGCAGTGGTATCAGTGTGTTCTCAAACTGCAGTGAAGATATATTAGATTTAAATTGGCAGAGACTAATTACGACTCACATTTTGGAACGTGAGCATCCAGGGGTGCTGACAGGTTCTGCGATTACAGATATCAAGTTTACGATTGTGACGGGACGAGCACATTTGAAGCATACGGAAGGCGGAGATTTCCGCCAAGCGACCTATCGTGCGATTCGTCAGGGATTGAAATCGACAGAGAGTGTATTGTTAGAGCCATACTATGCGTTTGTGTTGGAAGTACCAGTGGATAGCATCGGTCGTGCGATGACAGACATTCGTAGTCGTTTCGGGAAGCATGAGGCACCAGAATATGTGACACGTGAAGATGGCGATGTAGCTATTTTGACAGGGACTGCACCAGTAGCTACGATGCAGGATTATGTGACCGAGGTGCATGCCTATACCAAAGGTCAGGGACAGTTGACTTTGGAATTAAAAGGCTATGATGTTTGTCACAACAGTGCAGAGGTAGTGGAACGTATCGGCTATGACAGTGAGGAGGATACAGCAAATCCAACGGGAAGTGTGTTTTGTGCACATGGAGCAGGATTTGTGGTGCCTTGGAATGAAGTACCTGACTATATGCATTTGGAATATGCTTGTGATGCCGAAGGCCATGTGAAGCAAATGGGTGGACTGGCTTATGAATTGGAGCAGCAGGCAGAAGAATTGCGTGAGTTGGCAGAACGTCGGGAAGCGGCTCGCTTAGCCAAAACAGCTAGTGCATCTTCATGGGAATTGGATCAGGAATTGCAACAGATTTATGCCCGTGAATTTGGTATGAACAAGGACGATATGCTGGATTACGAGCGCCGAAAGTGGGCGAAGAAGTCAGAGAAAAAGGAAAGTACACCACATCAAAAGTTTGACAAAAAAGGAAATCCAATCTATCCAAAGAAACCGATTTTGGAAGAACTTTTGATTGTGGATGGATATAATATTATTTTTGCGATACCAGAACTTAAAGAATTATCAAAGGTGAATATTGATTCAGCCAAAGATGCGTTAAAGGATATGCTGGCAAATTATCAGGGCTATAAAGGATGTCGTCTAATAGTTGTTTTCGATGGATACCGGAAAAAAGGGAATCCGGGTTCCGCAGAAAAGTATTTTGATTTGGAAGTTGTTCACACGAAGCAGGATGAAACGGCGGATGCATACATAGAGCGAACCGTACATGAACTAGTAAGCAAATACAAAATCACAGTTGCAACCAATGATAATTTGGAGCAGCTGACAATTCTAAGTCAGGGAGCACTACGAATGTCTGCAAGGATGCTACAGGAAGAAATAAAGAGATTCTAATTAACGAATGTGGAAAATTATGTTTTGTATAAAGAAAATTCATGTTTAGAATGATTGATTTTGCGAAATAAGAGTGCTACCATAAATACATATATACATACAAAATATATCGTGTATATACCAATTTGGAGGTAATACTATGATTTACAACAAACAAGCGTATGAACTTGGAAGCAAGCGTTCGGCTATCCGAGAATTATTTGAATATGGAAAACAAAGAGCAGCAATTGTTGGGGCGGAAAATGTCTATGATTTCTCTCTTGGCAATCCAACCGTGCCAGCACCGGATTGTGTAGATGAAACGATTCGTCGTTTAACGGAGGAATTGGACTGTATCAAATTACACGGTTACACTTCTGCACAGGGAGATGTTGAAACAAGAGCAGCGATTGCAGATTTTTTGAATCAAACACATGGTACTCATTTTGAGGCAAATGATTTCTATATTACGATGGGAGCTGCGGCGTCTTTGTCGATTGCGTTCCATGCACTTACGACATCTGAGGCGGATGAGTATATCGCGATTGCACCATATTTTCCAGAATATAAGATATTTGTGGAGGTAACAGGGGCATCTTTAAAGGTGGTGCCAGCGGATACAAAAGACTTCCAGATTCGATTTGAAGAATTAGAGAAAATGATAAATAAAAATACGAAAGGTATTATCATCAATTCTCCAAACAATCCATCGGGTGCGGTATATTCTCGCGAGACGATTGAAAGATTGGCAGAGCTGCTTGGCAAAAAAGAAGCAGAATATGGTCATCCAATTTTTATCATTGCAGATGAGCCATATCGTGAAATCGCATACGATGGTGTAGAGGTACCTTTTGTCACCCAATATTATGCCAATACGTTAGTATGCTATTCTTACAGTAAATCCTTATCGTTGCCAGGCGAGCGAATCGGTTACATTCTGGTTCCACAGGAGGCTTATGAAAGCAAGGAGCTTTATGCAGCCGTAGCTGGTGCTGGCCGTTCATTAGGATATGTATGTGCACCAAGCATGATGCAAAAAGTCATTACCTTGTGTCAGGGGCAGACGGGAGATATCGAGCTTTACAAGAAGAATCGAGACCTCTTATACGAAGGTTTGACGAAAATTGGCTATGAATGTTTCAAGCCACAGGGCGCTTTTTATATGTTTGTAAAAGCCTTGGAAGAGGATGCGAACGCGTTTTGTGAAAGAGCGAAAACAGAAGATTTGCTTATCGTAGCGGGAGATGGATTTGGCTGTCCTGGATATGTGAGAATTTCTTATTGTGTGGATAAAGAAATGATTCAGAGAAGCTTTGGGGCATTTGAGAAATTGTATCAGAGTTATCAAAAATAAGTTTGTTTATTTTTTAACAAGATAGTGTTGACTTTCTATTTATGAATGGGATAAAATGAACGTGTTCATAAAATGTTTAGGAGGAAATCCCATGAAATCAGTTGTTATTACAGGAAGTGGACGCGGTCTTGGATTTGAAATGGCAAAGGTGTTCCACAGAAATCATTATAATGTAGTGCTTAATGACATCAATGAGCAGCGTCTCGCAGATGCACAGAAAGAACTTTCTGCTATGCCAGGAGATGGAAAAGTGTTCACATGTGCTGGAAATATTGCAAAAACAGAAGACTTAGAAAAGCTTTGGAAGGTTGCAGCAGATGCTTGTGGCACAGTAGATATCTGGATCAACAATGCCGGTGTCAATCAGCCAATGCGTGCAATTTGGGAATTAGAAGAAAACGAAATTGATGCAGTATTAAATATCGACCTTCGTGGTGCAATTATGGGTTCCAAGGTTGCTATGCTTCACATGAAAGAGCAGGGTAAGGGTGCAATTTATAATGTAGAAGGTTATGGAAGTAACGATGCGAAGATGCTTGGACTTAACCTTTATGGCACATCCAAACGTGCAGTAACTCATTTTACGCAGGCACTTGCACAGGAGAGCGCAGAACGTGAAACAGGTGTGCTCGTAGGTCTTATCAGCCCAGGTATCATGATTACAGACTTCACAGTAAAAGCTCTTGGTGACAAAGAAGCTATCGAGCTTCCGGAAAAGACCAAAAAGGTTTACAATATCTTAGGTGATTATCCAGATGTTGTAGCGGAATTCCTCGTAGCTGGAATGATGAAAAATGACAAGAATAATGCCAAAATTGAATGGCTTACCAATGGAAAAGCAGCATGGAGATTTATGACTGCTGGATTTAATAAACGTAATTTTTTTGATTAAGATTTATGCCTCGGTTTAAGGCCGAGGCATATTTTAGTGGAAAATTATTTGAGTTGACAGATGCCCATAAGAATATAGTATGATATAATAAGTGTTAAGTTTAGAAACGAGGAAATAGAATGAAACAATACAACATAACAGGTATGAGCTGTGCAGCCTGTAGTGCTCGTGTGGAAAAGGCGGTAAATGCTGTGCCGGGAGTAACCTCCTGCTCGGTAAGCTTGCTTACCAATTCTATGGGAGTGGAAGGTGATGTAGCAGAACGTGAAATTATAAAAGCAGTGGAAGATGCGGGATACGGGGCGAGTGCGAAAGGTGGAAATGGAACAGGAGCAAATGGCGTGAATGGCGCAAACCAGCCAAGTACTTCTGCCAACCACATCGATTACTCCGCAGCTCGCGAAGCCTTGGAAGATCATGAAACTCCAATACTGAAAAAACGATTATTCACATCCTTGGGATTTTTAATCATACTTATGTACTTTTCCATGGGACATATGATGTGGGGCTGGCCAGTGCCAGAGTTCTTTGCCCATAATATGCTTGCACAGGGACTTTTACAGTTGATTTTATCTGCCATCATTATGGTGATTAACCAGAAGTTTTTTATCAGCGGTTTTAAGAGTCTGATGCATAAGGCTCCAAATATGGACACGCTTGTGGCGATGGGCTCAGGCGCATCCTTTGTGTATAGTACCTATGCACTATTTGCAATGTCAGATGCAGTGACAAAGGGCGATATGACTTTGGCACACGAATATATGCATGAATTTTATTTTGAGTCAGCGGCGATGATTTTGACCTTGATTACAGTGGGCAAAATGCTGGAGGCTCGTTCCAAAGGAAAGACGACAGATGCACTAAAAAGTCTGATGGAATTGGCACCAAAAACAGCTACTGTTTTGCGAGAGGGCGAAGAAGTTATGGTTCCGATTGAAGAGGTGCAAATCGGAGATGAATTCGTGGTTCGCCCAGGAGAACATATCCCAGTGGATGGGTTTGTGCTAGAAGGAAGTGGAGCGGTCAATGAAGCTGCCTTGACAGGCGAGAGTCTTCCAGTAGATAAAGAACCAGGGCATAAGGTAAGTGCTGCGACGGTGAATCAGTCTGGCTTTCTTCGTTGCAAGGCGACACGTGTCGGCGAAGATACGACACTGAGTCAAATCATTCAAATGGTTAGTGATGCAGCCGCAACCAAGGCACCAATTGCGAAGATTGCAGATAAAGTATCTGGTGTTTTTGTGCCAGTTGTAATTTCAATAGCAGTCGTTACATTTATCGTATGGATGTTGGCAGGTGAGACCTTTGGATTTGCTATTGCAAGAGCGATTTCTGTGCTTGTCATCAGTTGTCCATGTGCACTTGGGCTTGCTACTCCAGTAGCGATTATGGTAGGCAGCGGGATGGGAGCAAAGCATGGTGTGCTTTTCAAAACTGCAGTGTCTTTGGAAGAAACAGGAAAGACACAAATCATTGCTTTGGATAAAACGGGTACGATTACGAGTGGAAAACCACAGGTGACAGATATTTATCCAATGAATGGATTAGAAGAAAAAGAATTACTTTCCTACGCATATTCTTTGGAAATTAAGAGCGAGCACCCATTGGCACATGCTATCGTAGAAAAAGCAAAAGAAGAAAAAGTATTTGCAAAGAAAATAACCGAATTTACAATTCTACCAGGAAATGGACTTCAGGCGAAAATTGGTGAGGCAGAGGTCTATGGTGGAAATCGAAAGTTTGTAGAAGAAAAGCTAGAGCCTCTGCGCTGGGTGAGCCCAGACATCTACGTGGGACCAGCCTTAGATGATGATACAATCGCAGTTGCAGAGCAGTTTGCGGCGGAAGGAAAAACACCACTGTTTTTTGCAAAGGGGATGGAGCTTCTCGGTATCATTGCAGTTGCAGATACCATCAAAGAGGACAGTCCTGAGGCAATTCGTCAGTTACAAAACATGGGTATCCATGTGGTGATGTTGACAGGTGACAATGAAATGACTGCAAGAGCTATCGGCAAACAGGCAGGTGTGGATGAGGTTATTGCAGGCGTTTTACCAGAAGGCAAAGAGGCAGTGATTCGTAAGCTAAAGGCAAAAGGAAAAGTTGCTATGGTAGGAGATGGTATCAATGATGCCCCAGCCCTTACCAGAGCAGATATCGGAATTGCGATTGGTGCAGGAACCGATGTTGCGATTGATGCGGCAGATGTCGTTTTGATGAAGAGTAGATTGACTGACGTAGATGCAGCGATTCGACTTTCGCGTGCGACACTTACGAATATTCATCAGAACTTATTCTGGGCATTTTTCTACAATGCCATCGGAATTCCACTGGCAGCAGGACTTTGGATTCCAGTATTTGGCTGGGAACTAAATCCGATGTTTGGTGCAGCGGCGATGAGTTTGTCCAGTTTTTGTGTCGTAACGAATGCATTACGTTTAAACCTGTTCCAAGTTTACAGAACAGATAGAGATAAAAAAATCAAACATAGAAAAGAGGAAACAATCATGGAAAAAACATTAACAATCGAAGGTATGATGTGTCCACATTGCAGTGGCAGAGTAAAGGAAGCATTGGAAGCAAACGAAGCAATTGCAGACGCAGTCGTAAGTCATGAAACAGGTACAGCAGTTGTAACACTTGCTGCAGAAATTTCGGATGAAGCATTGGCACAGATTGTTGTGGATGCTGGTTACAAAGTAACTGGAGTGAAATAATGAAGCAGAAATAATAGAAAAGGGCTGTCGCACAAATATCCATTTGTCGACGCCCTTTCTTCATGCTTAGAAATACATATACCGCTATATATCATATCCGTTTTCGAACATTTAAGGGAAATGCTATATTTTCTTGAAACGCCCTTCTAGCTTAAGTTTTGTGTCTTTCAACCATTTTACTATCTGCGAAGTATGCTCCGTTGTGAGAAAGACATCGACACATCCTTTCCTAGTTTCTTTAAGTACGGCGTCTTTCTATCGTTGATATTACATGTGCATGCTTGAAACTCGGAGCAAAAGTGGCTCCTCAAACAGTCAAGCATGCACATGACATGATAAAAATCCGCCGTACTAAGAGAAACACGAAAAGTCTGTAATGATGTCTTTCATCACACGGATATACTTTCGCAGATTGTAAAATTCTTGAAAGACATAAAAAATCACAAGAGCCAGAAGGGCGTTTCATAGAAAATAAGCATTTGTCTTAACCGAGAGAAAACGCATATGATATATAGCGGTATATGTATTTCAAAATATAAAAATAAGGGCGTCGCCAAATTGATATTTGTGCGACAGCCCCTTTGTTATTTTTATTCTTTTAAAAGTAATTCAATCTTTGCACGCATGATATCAAATGCGACATCATTCATGCCACTGTTGATGATAATATCGGCGGTGGTTTTGGTTGGTTCTACATAGAGATAATGCATTGGTTTTACCGTGGTAAGATACTGTTCCATGATGTTATCGATGTCACGGCCACGTTCCTTCACATCGCGCACCACTCTTCGTAAGATACGTTCGTCTGCATCTGCCTCTACGAATATCTTAATATCGAAAAGGTCACGAAGCTGTTCATCCGAGAAAATAAGAATGCCTTCAATCAAGAAAATCTTACTTGGATGGATGGTGTAGGTTTGGTTTGAGCGATTGTGCTGTGTAAAGTCGTAGATTGGACATTCTACGGATTTCCCTTCTTTTAGCATTTTCAAATGCTCGATGAGAAGCTCTGTTTCCAAAGCAGATGGATGATCATAATTTACTTTGGTACGTTCTTCATAAGTCATGTCATCGCGTCTTCTATAGTAGTTATCATGGTAAATGACCGTAACATCATCTCCAAAATATTCTTTTAGCCTATTGGTAAAAGTCGATTTTCCAGAACCGGTTCCACCAGCAATTCCAATCATAATACAGTCCATAAAATTTCCTCCGATGTATCCTTACATATCATATAGTATAACATAAATCATAATGTTTCGTCCACCTGCATAGAATGTAAAAAAACGTGTTGCAGGGGTTTTCTCATGAAAAAATATATCGAAGAAAGAGCTGTGGAAGTAGCCAATTACATTATCGAGAACAACGCTACCGTAAGACAGGCAGCGAAGCAATTTGGTATCTCTAAGAGTACCGTACATATGGTTGTAACAGTATAGAGCGATTTGTGTGGGTGGTGGAATAATAGAAAAATTAAATATAGAATAGGATAAAACCTCTTTAGATATGTTCTTAGATGTATCTAAAGAAGTTTTGTTTTACATGAATTTAGTTGTGTTTGTATTTGATAATGTTTTTTAAAAGAGTATAAAGTTCTTCTTGTTCTTCAAGTGGCTGATTAAGAATGAGGTCATAGCATTTTTGAGCAGTATTATATTGTGGATTTGTAGTAATGATTTTATTAAATAAATCTTCCAGAGGTAAATCTAAAGCGATGCATATTTTTTCTATGCTTTCGATAGTAGCATTCTTTTCACCACGTTCAACTTGACCTATATAAGTAGGATGTAAGCCTGCTTTTTCAGAAGTCAGTTCTTGACTATATCCTAATTCTTGTCGTCTTAGACGAAGTCGTTGTCCGACAATGGTTGTGATTTCGCTCATTTTTGTCTGCTCCTCTTAGAATGGTTTGGTTTTGCAAGTGTGGTTTAATAAGTGAATAGATAATGTCATTCATATTATGTTAGTTATATACTACAAATATTATCTATGATAAAAAATAGACTATTGATATTTATTTTGTTTGCTTTTATACTATAAATATTAAAGCGTATACAATGTATATTTATAGTATTTGCAGAAGATAAATTTCGAAATTGTTAATCTTAAATCGAAAAACGTTTTTGTATTGTGATGGAGATAAAAGAACTATGAAAAGAGCTAATCAAGAGATTCCAAATTGGATACTTTCAAGTAAGGAAGAAAGCAAATTATCGCTAGAAGAAAAGGAAGCCTATTATGCAAAATTGCAAGAATTTTGTAGTAACAGAAAATTATGTACGACAACACTAGGAGCATTAACTATAGCACCTAAGTTAAAAGGAATTACAGAAAAAATTGCTAAAAAGGTGTCCTCAATTTTGGCTGGTGGAGAAATAGAAGTAGTTGCAGATGGACAGGAAAATATTCCAGATGGTGGAGTAATATTTGCAGTAACTCATCAGGGAATTATGGATAATTTTATTTGGATACCAGAAAATCCGAGGCATAG
The DNA here is from genome assembly GCA_017409825.1 of Agathobacter sp. Lineage (GTDB taxonomy): Bacteria > Bacillota > Clostridia > Lachnospirales > Lachnospiraceae > Roseburia. The sequence continues at coordinate 18,141 of JAFQRZ010000025.1, forward strand.
TATATTGCTCCATCATGGTGATGTAAATAAACTACTGATATTAGCACAGTTGAATACAGGTTTAGTTCTAGTAAGCAAAAAGCCAGAAAATGCTAACAGTAGAGTTAATAATAAATTAGATATGATCAAAATTTTATTAAAAGGACATGCAATAACTTGGTGGCCAGAAGGTGCATGGAATTTATCACCAAGCAAATTACATTTAACTATGAGCTATGGATTTTTGGAGGTGGCACAAAAAGCAGAAGTCCCAGTAATTCCAATGATTATAGAGTATACATATGATACGACACTATCGAAGGAAAGAATAACAAAGGCTCATATCCGATATGAAAAACCGATTACAGTAAAAATAAATGATAATTTAAAAGAAAAGTTACATGAATATCAGGAAGCAATCTCCACTGCTAGGTGGGAAATGATTGAAGAAAAAGGACTATACAAGAGAAAAGAAGTAACTAATGTGGATTATATAAATTATATGAAAGGTAATTTAGCAACATTAAATCTTGGAAAAGTGAGTTTAGAAGCTGAGAGGAGAGCTTTAAGAGATGCGAATGATGAATTTTATATATTCCATCATATTAATGATGTGTCTTGGGATGCGTGGGGTGAATTGCGTCAAACAGAGGAAGTAGAACGATTAAAGCAGATTAATAGGGTACATGGGATATAGTGAGGATAAAATGAAAAAAGAGGATATAACGGATAAAAATTTTAAAGTACTATCACTTAAAGAAGAACAAAAACTTTCCTTAGAGGAAAAAAGTATCTATTATGAAAATTTAAGAAAATACATTTTAAAAAGAAAACTTACCAACACAACAATTGGAGCAACAACGATTGCTCCAAAATGTAAGAAGTTTGCTACAAAGATAGCCTCATCATTAGTAAAAGTGTTTTCAAATAAAAATGCTGCCTGGGTTTGTGAAGGCCAGAGTAATATTCCAGCAGGAGCAGTTATTTTTGCACATACACACCAAGGAGTATTAGATAATTTTGTATGGATGCCAGAGGTGGAGAAACATTGTTTAATATTACATGGACAAGGCGTTAGCAAATTATTACTGCTAAGTCAGACTATTGATGGGCTGATTTTAGTAAAAAAAGGAGATAAAAAGAATAATAATAATGCAAAATTAGATATGATAAAGGTTCTTTTAGAAGGACATTCAGTAACATATTTTCCAGAATCTACATGGAACTTATCTCCTAATAAATTACATTTGCCATTAAGTTTTGGAGTTATTGACACAGCAAAAAAGGCAAAAGTTCCTATAGTACCAGTTGTTCATGAATTTACATATGACACTTCGACAGAAAAAGAAAATGTAACAAAAATTCATAGCAGATTTGGCAAGCCAATATATGTAGATGATAATGATGATTTGTTGGAAAAATTACATGAGTATGAAGAAAGTATATCTACAATGAGATATGAAATGATAGAAGCTAAAGGTTTGTTTAAGAGAAGTGAATTAACAAATTTTGATTATATCAATTATTTGAAAGGAAATTATAAAAATATAAAGTTTGCAGGTTTAGATATAAACGATGAGCGTAAGTATATTTACACAGCAGACAGTGAGTTTTATCAGTTCCATCATGTTAATGATTTACCATGGGATGCATGGGGTGAATTACTTCAAACAGAGGAAGTGGAGCGATTAAAGAGGATTAATAGAGTACATGGTTATGTGTAGAAGAGGTAATTCAAATGAGAAGTGCGTTAATTGATAACTGGACAATAGAAAGAATAATTGATAATTTCTCGAATAATACAAATATGATTTCAAAAGAAGTAGAGACACTTATGATAGCAATGGTTCTTTGGGAAGATGTATATTATTTCGATAATGGATACTCAAGTTGGTGGAGATATATAGTTGAAAATATGGAAGAATATAGTTTCCTAAAACAACTAAAACCAGTTGATGCAACTTGTGATTCTACATTTTTGAAAGATGCCAAAGGTGATTATCTTAGGCTTTACTCTCAGCAATATACTTCTGTAGTTGCGCAAGGTGCATTAGAATATCTTTATTTTGCTAATGAAAAGAAACTAAGTTATATGCCATTGGGGAATAGAGCAACATTTATTCAAGAAAATGATTTATATAGACATTTCAATATTTTTTATAATCGAATTGATGCAATTGAACGTGTAGACGTAGAAATATTAAGATATTATGAAGAACTAAATCAAATTCTAACAAAAACAAAAATGGTATTTCATCCAAATTGTTTATTAGATTATATAAGTAAATCGGCAGATTCAGTAACAGATATGTTTAAAAATGTCAATGAATTAAGGAACCTAAAAATGGTAAAAGATTTTAGAAGGTGGGTAAGCGATTTAGAAGATGACATAAAAGAGGGAAGAACCATAAAAATAATGCAATATAAAAGAGATTTAGAATCTATTGAAAAAACATATCAGCAAATGTCGTTTGATGTATCGTTAGGAATACCAGCTGGAATAGGTATTAATTTATCAGTTCCATTTGAAAAAATTAATCAACCAAATTTGGTTTTCCCGTTTTTTTTATATGGAGAGTCTATAGGAGCGTCAAGTAATTGTTTGCACAAGAAAAAACTCCGCACATAGTTGATTGCAGAACATTTCAAAAGTAAATTGAGAATATTTTAAAGTTATAACGATAAATAGAAGGAAATTAAATGTATAACAAATTCTTAGAAAAATATTTAGATTATGCCCCAGAGAGAGTTATTTCAAAAAAGGGCATTATTATAAGAAAAATAATAAGTCCGGTGTTAAGATTTGTAGTCCCTTTCGTTACCCCGAATTCCAAATTAACAGTAGTGAGAAGGGCCAAACTACCAAAACAACCAGTTATTTTTGCAGCAACACATGGGTTTAGAGAGGATGTTGAGCATACGGTTGTTATGGCTGGTAGACAAGCCTATATGTTAAATGGTGTTCCTAAACAGTTGTTTCATTCATTTGATGGAATCACCGCATGGCTCGCGGGGATGGTAATTATAGACAGAACAGACAAAGAAAGTAGGGCTTCATCTATTGATAAGTTAGTAAGAGTTTTAAAACTTGGTTCTAGCGTAATAATGTATCCGGAAGGTACATGGAATAAATCGCCTAATGAACTAGTGAGTGGACTCTTTCCTGGAATATATGATGTGGCACAGAAAAGTGGTGCTCTGGTTGCGCCCATTGCAACTTATCGTAATGGGAAGAAGGCATACGGCATAACGGAGGAAGCATTTGATATTTGCCAATATAGCAGAGAAGAGGGAATACAGATACTTCGTGACAAAATGGCAACTATGCAATATGAGTTAATTGAGAAATATGGAGTGGCTAACAGAGATGATTTTCCGTATGGTGAAGTGGCGGATAAATATTGGAATGATTTCATTGATGGATTGATGGCAGAGGTTGAGTTTTATGATTATGAAGTAGAGCTTCATACTAAATATCGTCCGAAAGGAATTACAAGTCCGAAGGATGCATTTGCATTTATGGAAGAACTAGTGCCGAATAAGAATAATTTGTTTTTGTTCAAAAAGCATTTTTAGAAGTAAACACAAGTAAAAATGGAATGTGTATGGTTTTACAGGGGGATAAGGTGTGAAAGTTATTATTACATTAATAATTGTACTGTTTGGAATTAGTTTTCTTATTGCAATTCTATATGCTTTGTATATGGGGTCGAAAAGAGAACAGTATCCAAAAGTTGATTTTACTAGATTTGAGAAAGAAAATAATAATGTTAAAGAAGTTGAGACGCTTATCAATAAAGCAATTAAAGGGGTAAATGGTTGGATGTGGCTAGCAACTGCTTTTATGGCACTACACTATTTTATGAATTTTTGGTCTATTGTTTTTATGTTGTTAAATATTATTGTAGTTGCATATCAAGTAGAGAATAATAAAGAAATTTTGTTGTTTCTTGTATCAGGTTCGTTGCTGTTTACGTGTATAGATTTATGGATAAATACAAAAGAGAAAAGCAATATGTTTCATAGACACTGGTTTAAGACCTCTGCGAAAACAAAAGAATATATAGTAGCGTTTGCAAAGGCGGAAACTTTTGATGAAATATGTAAATTAGCGAAGAATTATAATGAATTGATTTATGAGGAAAATAAGAATGTAAAGTTTCTTTAAAGGGGGTGCTATATTAAATAGATGTAACTTATAGGTGGTGAAGGAAAAATGATTTTCAAAAAATTACATGAGTTATTATTCCCTTTTGTGAAAAATATAAGTAAAAAATACATACATGGTGAGTTGATAATTGAGAACAACTTGTCTTATAAAGGACCAGTGATATATGCAGTAAACCATACGAATGTATCAGATACGCCTGTTGTATTTCATACATTAAATAAACAAGCCTACATATTAGCCGGAACCAAGTCGCAAAAATTGATTGACAGCATTGGGTTTAATCTGAATGGTGTCGTATGGGTGAATAGGCATTCTGCTAAGAGTAGGAAAAAATCAACAGACAAATTATATAAAATATTAAGTTCTGCTGGTAGTGTGATGTGGTTTCCGGAGGGGACATGGAACCTGTCGGATAATCTACTAATGTTACCAATGAGATATGGAATTGTAAAAATGGCCGCAAAAGTAAATGTACCCATTGTTCCCATATCAATTTATTATGCTGGAATTAAAATATATTCAACAGTGGGCGATCCTATAACAATAGGAATTAATGAAGATGCAATAACTGCCATCACACAACTTCGCGATATTATGGCAACTATGAAATATGAGCAAATGGAAACTTGTGGTGTATATAAGAGATGTGATGTTGATAAGGAAGATTTTGATGCACTAATAAAGGCGTCATTAGATGAATATCCGACATTTAACCGTGAGTATGAGGAAAAGTGTGTATTTAAACATTAATAAAGATAAAGGATTTATTTTAGGAGAAAGAACATATTATGGGGACGATAAAATATATAGTAAAGGATATAGTAAATAGAACTAGCTATAGTGTAAGTTTTCTTCTAGACAATAGTGTTTCCAAAACTATTTCAAAGAAAGGCATATTTTTCCGTAAAATATTTGCAGGTCTTTTGAGAGCAATTTATTTAACGCAAACCGACTATAAACTTGTTATCCATAAAAGAGAAAAGATAACAAGAACTAAGAAAGGGAAAATATTTGCAATAAATCATAGACAGGCAGATGATATAGTTCTTGGTGCAAATGCAGTAGGGGAAAGTGCCTATATTGTATTTGGAAATAAATATTTGGCACTTGAGACGACCAATGGTATTGGGTTGTGGGCATATGGAATGATTCTAATGGAAAGAGACAATGACATTAGTAGAAAAGCCACCTATGAGAAGATGAAATATGTGATTGAACATGGTGGAAACATTATAATTTATCCTGAGGGATATTGGAATCTTGCAGATGACGGACAGGCTGATGAACACCATTTAGCAGATGGACATAACTCAGAAAATTGGTTAATACAAGATATCAATATTGGAATTCTGCGTTTAGCAAAAGAGACACGTTGTGAGATAGTGCCAACAATATTGCATTATGATGAGGTCGGTGCTAAACGTTGTTATATACATAGAGGTAAAGGGGTTCGAGTTGAAGAACAGGATGACATATTTGTAAAAAAAGATGAACTCGTACATGTTATGACCAATATGTATTGGGGATTGATGGAAAAATACTCTCAATATTGTAGGGTAGATTTAGAAAAAGATGGGAAAAGTCTTAAACAAAATTGGAAAGAATTGAAAGAACAGTTGCGAAGAGCTTGCGATATTGAACGAATTGGTTATCAATTAGATTTGACAGATGAGAAAAGGATAGGAAAGGCGAAAGTTGTGCACCTAGTTGTTACTCCAGATGAGGTGTTTCATTCAACTAAGGAGGAGAGGGGGAATATAGGATGAAAGGAACATATTTCCAAGCATCTGGTAAATCTGAGTTTCGAAAAATGTTAAAATCGGAATGGATTCAATGGTCTTTAAATAGAACTCCATTATGGAATATTCCAAAAAGAAATTGGTTATTACGAAAGTTGTTTGGAACAATGGATGGTAATCCGTATTTGGTTCAAATTCCATTACATGTTAACTATGGATGTAACATATATGTTGGAAAGAATTTTTTTGCCAATTATAATTGCATTATGATGGATTATGCACAAATAACGATTGGAGATAATGTTTGGCTTGGTCCTAATGTGTCCTTGCTGACGGCGAATCATCCACTTGAGCCAAAGAAGCGTCAAGTTTTTCATACAGATGACAGTTTTCATCCAGAGAAAAAGGGAAATTGGGAGATAATTGCACCGATTGAAATTGGTGATGATGTTTGGATTGGTGCAGGTGTAACAGTTTTACCAGGAGTTAGTATTGGTGCAGGAACAACAATAGGAGCAGGAAGTGTGGTAACACATGATGTTCCACCCAATGTACTTGCATGTGGGAATCCTTGTAGAGTAATTCGTTCTATTGATATATCATAAAATCAATTATTGGAAAGTTATAATACTAATACAAGAAGTTGTATTCTTGAAATTATAAGATAATAATTCATCGGTTTTGTGGATATTGTGTGTAGAAAATTTTTAATTGGGGTATTAGGTATCCCTAAAGTGAATGCTATAGGCATGAAGTTTTGCGTAAAGTTTACAACTTTGTGCGTATCCTGCCATACATTATTGCTAGCGTCGCAGCGTTGCGGCAAGAAAATAAAGAAACAATATTATAAGATTTTAAGAGAGTGACTCTGAATAAGGGTCGCTCTTTTTTGTATACAAAAAGCATAGAAAAAACAAAGTAATTTCAAATAATTGTATTCGTTTTCAAAAAACGTTACCACATAGGATATGTAGAGGAAAACGAAAGGAGAGAAGAGAAAATGAATCTACAAAATGTATTTAAGCACATGTCACAGTACTGGGAAGTATATGAGTATGTGCGAGGTGGTGTTGTAACACTAGATGAGGTAAAAGAGCATCTAATGAAGGAATGTAAGAAAGCAGAATCTACAGCGAGAGCACATGTATCTGCAATACAGGAGAGTGAACTGCTGGAGGTCTACGGAAACAAGGTATGTTTGAGAGAGGAGTCGCTAGAAGAATTTTATGAAAGTGTGGATAAACTTTTAAACATACGACAATTCGAAAAAGGTGTACGAGGTTTAAGAGAAACGGAAGAAGAATTGTATAAGGTTCAAAGACGTGTGGAAGCAGACAAGAATCATTATACACATGAACTTATGGAACTGGAGAAAAAGATTTATATTTTGCAGGAGGAGGTTGATAAGTATTATCAAGAGAAAAAAGAAAATTACAAGAAATATGTAGAGCTACAAAAGGAGTATAAATCATTAGAGGAGAAGGTCGAGCTGTTGAATGAGAGAGATGAAATTTTACAAAAGCAGATTCAGTGGTATAAAAGCACGAATATATTACTAAAGGATCAAGTTACACTTGCAAGGCTTTGCCCCGATGTAATGTTAATTACAAGATTTCATGTTACACGGGCAAAAAAGGAAGAGAAGAAGGAGAATAGAAATATTCTTTGCTATGATTTTTTATCACCATTTGGAAAATTTAAGTATAAGTTACGAGAATTCATAAAAAAGATAATGAAAGTTATAAAAATGGTAGGACAAACCATTCGTACGATAGCGGACTTCTTTACATATCCACTTCGCTATGTGTATACACAGCAGTTACTTGAAGGTAAATGGGATGTGAAAATCGAACGGAGAACAGGTGGAAAAGCTTTGTGTAGATTATACCCTATAGATACGCTAGACGTGTATAAGGATACGCTAGAACGTAGAATAGATTTTTTCCAGAGCTGGATATTGAATCATAGTTTGCCATATATACCGGAGGAACTATATATCGAAAAGGCTGAATAAAAACTTAAGCAAGAAGATGAAATTCTTAGGTCTATATTAAGAACTATTCTCATAGTATTAAAAAGAAAGACAAGCAAGAGAAGGAGGTGGAGATTCCGCTTGAAACAGAGAAAATTGAATTATCGATTTCATAATCCGAATTCGGCGGATGATACCGCTGACTTCTTGTGTAAGCTTTTGATTGAAGCAAACACTGGGAAAGTGGAACGTGCGATTGAAGAAGCTGCATCAAGGTGTGCAGAAGGAAGTGAGTACATAGCAGTGACAGAGGATAAAGAAGTGGTGGAAGAATCGGTGAATATAAGACGGAGAAGAGCAAGGTAGAGATGCCTTGCTTTTTGCATTATGAAACACTAAATACATTTTGAGAAAATGCCGATACTATTGAAAAGAATTTTGGAGGTAAAAATGTATAAAGTTTTTTGGCTATGTTTTCATTCAATTATGTGCGTAATAATGGCAGTTGTATGGATGTTTACAGAAATTGCAGATGGTGGAAAAGTGGTTGTTGAGGATTTCAAAAATAAAGATAAGCGCTTTAATGGAGAAACAATTGTATTAATGGGCATCTTGGGAGTATTTGTTATTGTGTTTTATATATTTGTTTATTATTCGCTTATGGAGAATACAATATTCTCAAAAGGTTTTGTTTTAATATACTTTCTAGTATTAGGCTACATAGCAATTAGACAGATTGTTAAAATGCTTTTTGTTCATGAAAAAAGAGCTTTTTCGATTTCTGATATTCGAGGGTTTGCGTTTACTTATTTATTTTGGTGGATAATTATATCAATAATGAGCTCTCCACAAGCGGAAGTAAACCTATTAGATAAGAGCACATCTGATTATGGGGAAATTATAAAGGTAGTGCTATTGTGGTTGTGTAATTATTTTAATATTCTCTTGGCATTGGGCGGCGTGTATATCCTACTTTATTATTTGGGTGGAATTAGAAATATTCTGAAAAAAATATGTGGGTGCATTAAGAAAGCGAAGCCAAAACATAAAATGGGGATACTTGAGTGGAGTAAAACGGGCAAAAAGTTTTCCGGTTTGAAATGTTTTAGGATATGGAATGAAAATAAAAAAAGAATTATTTCGAAAATAATTATAACAATTCCATTATTCTTATTAGACGTATGTAATATATTTTTGTTTTTTGTTGTAGTTTTTGTTAAAGCATTGGTAAATGGAATTATTGATGAAATACTAGAACCTATACGAGGACTATACAGATTAGTAAAAGAAGTGTGGAATAGGTATGAAAATACTGAGGGATGTATGTGTTTGCACAAATAGCAGGATTAGGTAGTTATTGTATTGTGTTCGTGATTGTTCAATATGAAGGTTTTGGTGATGAAGTAAAAAGTGTATATGAGTTTGTTGGGACTGTAATATTGATTCCGTATTTTCTGGACAAAATTAATAAGCACAAAGAGAAGAAGATAGAGAAAACTGAGTGATTAATGAAATAAAATACAAAAAGATTGGAAGCAAGGTATATTGATGCCTTGCTTTTTCTATGAAATAGTAATAGAACTTAATGAAATGCTAATCACGAGATGATATATGAGAAAAAATCTCATATATATGTTGCAAAATAAGAAAAATGGAATATAATAAAGATAGAATGGAGGTAAAAGATATGTTATGTCAATTTACTGTTAAAAATTACAAAAGTATAAGAGATGAAGTAACGTTTGATATGCAGGCGGCAGCAATCTCAGAGCATGAAGATAGAATAATTAAAGACATGGATGGAGAAATGTATTTACCAGTATCTTCTATTTATGGTCCTAATGGTGGAGGTAAATCTAATGTTTTAGCAGCGTTACACACATTAGTTGCAAAGATATTACGTCCATTGTATGCGACAGAAGATAATGAAGAGAGAGCATTTCTTCAGAAGAGAATTATTGTGGAACCATTTGCCTTTTCTGATAGCAAGAATGAACCAACGGAATTTGAATTATTCTTCCGTACAGATTCAGCAGAGTACAGATATATCTTGCATGTAAAACGTGATGTAGTTATGTATGAAAGCTTGGATAGGGTTAAACTTGAAACAGGAAGACGTTCAGGCTTATTTACAAGAGATGAAAAAGGTGTTGAATTAAAGGGTGCATTTGCTAAATTGAAGGTTAGTGAAGATTTATCTAAGACTCTTACATTACTTTCTTATTTAGGTATTGCCTATAAGGGAAATGCAGTGGTTAAAGATGTACTCAACTGGTTTGAATATGGTGTTGATTTCTTGAATTATGGTAATCCAATTCAAGAACTTAGAATGGCTATTTCTACATCAGAAGATGTAAAGCATTTGATGTTGGATATGATTCAGGAAATGGATTTAGACATCGTTGATTTTAGGGTAGAAGAAAAAGAGAACGACAGAATAGAAGTGTATACAAAGCATCTTGTAGATGATGTGGAAACAGAGCTTAGTTTATCAGATGAATCAAGTGGAACAAAGAAATTATTTGGCCTGCTTCCATTTATAGCAGCAAGTTTACTTGATGGAACTGTACTCGTAATCGACGAATTGGATGCGAAGATTCATCCGGTGTTGTTGCGTCATATCATAATGATGTTTAACGATATGGAAATCAATAAGCACAAAGCTCAGCTAATCTTTACATCTCATGATTTATCAACTATGAACAGTGAAGTGTTCCGTAGAGATGAAATCTGGTTTGTGGCAAAAGGGAATGCACAGAATTCTAAGCTGTATTCACTTGTGGAGTTCAAGAATGAAAAGGGTGAGTCTGTTAGAAAAGATGCTAAATTTGATAAGCAGTATCTTGAAGGTAAGTATGGTGCTGATCCATACCTCAGAAGAATTATAGATTGGGGGAAAGTCAATGCCTAAAAAAGCCGGAATGGAGAAGTGGAAGAAAAAACGTCGCCAAGAATACTTGGAGATGAAGCAATACAGATATTATATCTTCTGCGAAGGACAGCAGACTGAACCTTTATACTTTGCTGCATTCAAAAAGCTGATAGAGGAAAATCCTGTTTATAAGGATATGGTACTGATTGAGATCGAACCGTGTCAGGCTGAAACCATGCGAGTTATTGGTATGGCAGAGGAATATGTAAAGAAGAACAAAATCAAAAAGGGGCAAATCTGGTGTGTCTATGATAAAGATAGTTTTCCACCAGAACGCTTCAATGGTGTGGTAGAGCGTGCGGAGAGTTTGAATAAAGAAAATCCGGAATTGCAATATCATACTGCATGGAGTAATGAGTGCATAGAGTTTTGGTTTTTACTTCATTTTGCATATTACACTGCCAACAATCATAGGGCAGAGTATATCACATTTTTAAATGACAAGTTCAAGGAGCTTGGAATTGGAAAGTATCAGAAAAATATGCAGGACATCTTTGGAATTCTTTTAGAGCATGGAAATCCGAAATTGGCGATTCGTTATGCAAAGAGAATTATAAAGGATGGAGCAGGTAAGACACCAACGGAGATTGCACCGGGAACAAAGGTGTATGAGTTGGTAGAGGAACTGGCGAAGTATTTGCCGGAGGAGTTTAAACATAAGTTTAGAGATAATGTGAAAAATTACTTATAGTTTTGACGATTTCAAATAGATGCATATTATGGTTTCAATTACGAAGGAGGCGAATCAATATGGGTGATTATAAAGATACGATTACTTGGAATAAAATATATGGAAATACTACAGATAATAAAGAAGAATGTGATTTTTTAAGGGTTGAATATGAGAAGTTTAGAGATAATGCTAGATTATTGGCCGGTGAGATTGCATCAATTTTGCCGGAATACACGGTGCATGATATTACACATATAGATGCATTATGGGATATGACAGACATATTTCTTCCTAGAGACTATTCCTTGTCACCAATTGAATGTTTTGTTTTAGGTGGGGCATTTATTTTACATGATTTAGGCATGTTGCTTGCAGCATATCCAGAAGGTCGAAAAGGTATCCAAAAGCAAGAAATTTGGAAAGATACAGTTGCAAATTTATGTAAACAGAGAGGGCTACCTTATAACTTTGAAGAATTAGATAACATAGATAAAGATGTAGATAAGATTGCTACTGAAAAAACCTTAAGGCTGTTACATGGTCAAAAAGCAAAAGAATTGGCAATAGTTTCATGGAAAGATAGTAATGGTAAGGATATATATTTGATTGATGACAAGAAGTTAAGAGATGCTTATGGCACGATAATCGGGAAAATAGCTCAAAGTCATTGGTTCTATTGTGAAGAGTTGCCTCAAGAATTTCCGACTGTTCTAGGAGCACTTTCTATATTTCCGGAAACATGGACTGTTGATCCATTAAAATTGGCGTGTATTCTTAGAATAGCTGACGCTATGCATATTGATGATAGAAGAGCTCCGTCAATGTTAAAAGCAGTAAGAGAAATTAACAGAGAATCGGAATTACATTGGATATTTCAAGAAAAACTTTATAAACCAAGAACCGAAAATAATAGAGTTGTATATACCTCTAAATCTGCATTCGGCTTATCAGAGATAGATGCTTGGTGGCTATGTTATGACACGTTAAGAATGATTGATACAGAATTAAAGAATGTTGATTCGCTTTTGTTTGAACAGCGACGAGAGGGCTTTGGAGTCATTAGCGTATACGGAATTGATAGTTTGGAACAAATTCAAAAATTTATAGCGGTTGATGGTTGGAAGCCGGTAGATACATGTATTAGAGTTAATAATGTTGCAAAATTAGTTAATACCTTGGGTGGAGTGCAATTATATGGAGATAATAACTGGGTACCACTTAGAGAACTAATACAAAATGCGGCAGATGCAATAAGAGCAAGAAGATGTATAGATGAAGAGCCAGATGATTATGGTGATATAAACTTAAGCTGGGGAGAAGAAGACGGAAAGGAATTTGTCCAGATAGAAGATAATGGAATAGGAATGTCTCCAAATGTAATGGTTAATGTATTATTAGATTTCGGACAATCATTTTGGAGCACGCCTCAGATGCATAACGAATTTCCTGGATTAGAACAGAAATCGTTTAAATCTACAGGAAAATTTGGAATAGGATTTTTCTCTGTGTTTATGTGGGGGGAAAACGTAAAAGTAATTAGTAATCGATATGATAAAGCCAGAGATAATACAATGGTATTGGAGTTTGTAAATGGGGTAAATAGTAGACCAATATTACGAAAAGCAAATGCTGAGGAAGTAATAAGAAATGGTGGAACTCGTATTAAAATCTATTTATCTAAAAAAAGTATTAGGGCGATATTCGAACCTGATTTTTATTCAACGATGGATGTAGAAGAGATGCTTGCCAAAATGTGCTTTTCGTTAGATTGTAATTTATATATCAATAATGATAATAAAAAGTTACTCGTGAAAGCAAATGATTGGTTGTCTATGGGAACGAATGAGTTTTTGCAAAGGTTGATAGGTCAAAAAGGTATAGAACAATTAGTCAAAGAAAAGTCTGATGTTTATCAATTGTTGTGTAATAATATAACGATTATAAAAGAGGAAGATGAGACCATTGTTGGTAGAGCATGTCTTTTATTAGATGAGAAGTTGCAAAGAAGAAGTGCTATTATGGGAACGGTTACGGTTGATGGATTCGGAACAACAGAATTAAGAGGAATAATTGGCGTTCTAAAAGGTAATACCCAAAAGGCATCTAGAGATATTGCAATACCAATTTTGTCGCAGATGGCTTTGGACAGATGGATAGAAGAACAAGCAAAACTAATGGTCTCAACAAATTTGTCTGATGAAGAACAAATAGAGGTTGCATCATTTGCATGTGCTCTTTCTTCGAAAATAACAGAATTAAAAATTGCAAGGTGGAAAGACACATATGTAAATTATAGTCAAATAGTTGAAATTGTAAGAAAACAGAAATATGAGCAATATTATTTGGTACATGATGCAGCCGTTCATATTTGGGAGCGTGACGAGAAAAAGCAACTTGAATTAGCGGACAATGTATTTGCATGTGCAATGGGATGCCCTGGAATTTTACAAACGGGAAATGTGCATGCGTATGTAGAGTGGCCAAGCTTTAGAACAGAAAGAGCGAGAAAATTTGGTTGTGCTGTAGTAGAAAAGCAGGTAGCGGAGGCTATCGCTGAAGCTTGTAATAGCTCACTTGATTCCATGCTAGAAGCAATACAATTTTCAGATGATGACACGGAGTATAGTGGAATTGTTGGTCAATCTGATGATAACAATATTGAGATGCGTGTTGATATTATGAATATAAATAGTAAAGAGGGATAAAGAGTGAAAGTATAGATTTAGATTCTTTTCAGAAGTCCTAAAAGGCGAGAGAGAAATCTCTTGCCTTTTTCTATTCTATACAATAAAATAATAGTTGTAACAGAACGCAACAACTCTAACAGAAAGGTTGATAAATATGAACATAGCAGCATACTGCCGAGTTTCCACAGATAAAGAAGACCAGCTCAACAGTTTAGAGACTCAAAAAGAGTTTTTCTTAGAATATACCAAGCGAACAGGGGACAACCTTATTAAATTATATGCAGACGAAGGTATTTCCGGAACCAAAATCAAGAACCGTAAAGAATTCCAGCGTATGCTTGCAGATGCTGAGAAAGGCTTATTTGATATGGTTGTGGTAAAGGATATTTCTCGTTTTGCCAGAAATACAGTTGATTTATTACAGAGTGTCCGTAAGCTGAAAGCACTTGGTATCGAGACGCAGTTCCTTACTGCCAATATGACAAGTATGGGTAATTCGGAATTCGTATTGACTATCTTCGGGGCATTGGCGCAGGAAGAAAGTGCGAACACATCTAAGCGTATCAAATTCGGTAAGAAGATGAATGCAGAAAAAGGTCGAGTTCCAAACATTGTTTACGGATACGATAAAACCATCGGTGATTATTTCAATCTATCCATCAATGAAGAGGAAGCAAAGGTTATTCGTCAGATGTACAAGTGGTACACAGAAGAAGGCTTTGGTGGTGCAAAGATTGCAAACATGCTTAATGAACGTGGTGTGAAAACCAAGAGAGGAAATAATTGGAGTCAGAATTCCGTATGTCGTATTCTAACTAACGAGATATACACCGGAAAGATTATCAATGGCAAAGAGGAAGTAGCAGATTTTTTAACCGGACAGAGAAAAGAAAAAGATGAATCGGAATGGTTAGTAACGATTCGCCCGGAACTTCGTATCATTGATGATGAAATCTTTGATAAGGTACAAGAGATTTTGAAAGGTCGACACGATTCGTTTAAGATGACACATGAACGTCAGAGCAACAAGCATTTATTCTCTACATTGATTAAGTGTAAGGATTGTGGTTGGTCTTTCCGTAGAACGGTTCGCCAGTACAAGAATACTTATGTCCGTTGGGTATGCTCAGGTCACAATGGTCGTGGTGCAGATAGTTGCCCAAATGCAATTACAGTGGATGAAGAAGAATTGATTCAGGTATTGCAGGAGTACTTCCAAGATGTGCTTAGCAAAAAGAAAAAAGTAATCGATTATGTAATCAAAGAATTCCAACGTGCCTACAAAGCGAAAGATGAGAATGTAGAGTATGAAAAAGAATTAACAACAGAGCTAAACAGACTTCGCAGATCACGTGAGAAATATATGGATATGTACACTGATGATTTGATTTCCAGAGAGGAATTGAATGAGAAAATTGGTGGCATGAGAAAAGAGATTGATAGATTAGAAAATGAACTGAAAATGGTATCGTATAATCTAACAAAGGGTGAGCAGTTGGAAGCAATTCTAAACAGCACTTTTAAAGAGATGGAAGATATTACAGATGTTCATGAAATGACAAATACACAGTTAAAACGTCTTATCAATAAAATCGAAGTGGACAAGGATGGTAACGTTGATATTTACCTGCGCATTATTGGTGACTTAGGATTAGATGAAACCGTTCTAATTGACGACAACCATACATAAGGACTGCGCAGAACGATTGGCGCAGGTCAATCCAAGTCTTGCGAACGAGGTAAGAAAGGTACTGGATGTAAACAAAGCAGAGCGACACATCCGCGGAGGATTAGCGACGAAGGAAAAATATTTGGGACATGGCGAGTAACGAAAAAAGATAGGTTAAAAACGCTAATTTCTTTAGCGTTTTTGACCATGATGTGATAAAATTGTAAACAAGGAAATACAAAGGAAAGAAGGAGTACTGTCGTTATGTCAATGATGAGTTTTATGATGCGTATGGGATGCAAGAGAAGTGATGCAAAACGAGATGCAGGACTTGTGTATCCAGAGAATGTAATTCGCAGCGAAAATATATCCTATGGCCCGCACAAAATGAATGTGTTGGATGTATATCGTCCGGTAGGAGCGGCACCAAAGCTTCCAGTTATCGTGAGCGTGCATGGTGGAGGCTGGGTGTATGGAGACAAAGAACTCTATAGCCACTATTGTTTGAGCCTAGCACAGAGAGGCTTTGTGGTGGTGAATTTTTCCTATCGTCTTTCTCCAGAAAATAAATTCCCATGCCATTTGGAAGATACCGTTAAGGTGTTTGATTGGGTAAAAAAGAATGCGACTCGTTATGGCATGGACCGTGAACATATATTTGCGGTAGGTGATTCTGCAGGGGGACATATTTTGGCACTATATTGTGCGATGTGTACCAATCCAGAATTTGCTGCGAAATTCGATTTTAAGCCAACCGAAAATGTGATTCCAAAAGCAATCGCCTTAAACTGTGCAGTGCTTGATATTGACGTAGCAAAGGAAGGGATGGCAGGTTCTACGATGAAACTGATGAAGGATGTTCTTCCAAATAAAGGAACTGCCGAAGAACTTGCATTGGTAAATCCAATTGCTTACGTGAATGAAAAATTTCCACCATGTTATATCATGACTGCGAACGAAGATTTTTTGCGTGCACAGCCAGAGACTTTTACGAAAAAGTTGGATGAATATAAAATTCCGTACACCTATAAGATGTACGGAAGTGAATTTGATAAGTTAGGACATGTATTCCATTTGGATATGAGAAATGAAACAGGAAAATTGTGTAATGATGCACAGTGTGATTATTTCAAATCGTTTGTAGAATAAAACACTTCTTTATCCACCATGTCTGCCTGATGTGCGACAACGGTAGTGCAGACGGCATCGCCAGTGACATTGACTGCGGTTCGAAGCATATCTATGATTCGGTCGATACCCATGATAAGTGCGATGCCTTCGGTTGGAAGTCCCACAGAGGTTAGCACCATTGCGAGGGTGATAAGACCGACACCAGGGACGCCAGCAGTACCGATGGATGCCAAAGTCGCCGTTGCGATTACGGTTGCTAGCATTCCGCCCGTCAATTCGATGCCATAAGCATCTGCGATAAATACGACGGCAACGCCTTGCATGATAGCTGTTCCATCCATGTTAATGGTCGCACCCAATGGAACAGTAAAGGAAGATATTTTGCTGGAAACGCCCAGTTTTTCCTTTAAGGTTTCAATGGATATTGGAATGGTTGTATTGGAAGAAGACGTCGAAAATGCAAATTCCATGACCGGGAAATATTTTTTTATAAAGGTAAATGGATTCAACCTTGTAAAAGCAAATAACAAAAGCAGATATATCCCAAAGCACTGCAATGCTAGTGCAAAAATCACACCGCCCACATATTTTAACATTGGTACAAATGCATCGAAACCAATGCTTGCAATCGTGCGGGCAATCATACAGAATACGCCGATTGGTGCGGCCTTCATAACGGTGATGGTCATTTCCATCATCACGTCATTCAATTCTGCAAAAAATCTAGAAATGGTAGCTGTTTTACTACCAAGCTTCGCTAACAGAATTCCCACGAAAACAGAAAAAAAGATAATTGGGAGCATATCTCCCTCTGCCATAGAAGCGATTACATTTTTCGGAATGATATTCAAAATGGTGTCCGCCATGCTGACACTTTCGTTCACTGTGACATCTTCTATTTCTACAGATGTAATCTTTAGTCCCATGCCAGGACGTATAAGCATGCCAAGTGCAAGTGCGATGGTAATTGCCAATGCAGTAGTGATGGTATAAAACACCAAGGTTTTTATACCGACCTGACCGAGTGTCTTTGTGTCACCAATGGACATGGTGCCACAGATAAGACTAGAAATAACCAAAGGAATTACCAGCATCTGCATCAGACGGATGAAGCCATTTCCGATTACGTATAAAATACCATGAATCAAAATCGTATCTTTTAACAGTCCTGTTGGTAAGAAGAAATTAATGAGTAGTCCAAAGACTGCACCTGCAATCAGTGCGATAAAAATCTTGGTTGAAAGGCTCATGTGTTTATTTTTTTTCATTTGTTTGCCTCCTAAGAATTTCTTATAGTATGCGGACAAACACAATGGAATATTCTGCCGTCTTTTAGAAATACTAATTAGGAATTTTTAGAAAGGCAGCAGAAGAAATGTTAATCATAAATGGGAAGATTTTTACGATGGAGGAAAACGAGTGTTTCAAAAAGGCAGGGGCAAAAAATATCAATATAATTGAAAGGGGCTACATTCGAATCAAAGGAAAATACATTGAAGAGGTGGGGGAAATGTCGCAGCTTCGTCCCAAGACATACCAGGAAGACATTCTGGATGTCGGTGGTGCATGGGTGCTTCCGGGTATCATAGAGTCTCATTGCCACATCGGAATCTCGGAGGAAAAGATAGGGATTATTGGGGATGATTGCAACGAGGGTACGACACCGGTTACACCAGCACTTCGAGCACTTGACGCGGTCAATCCAATGGATGCAGCATTTCACGATGCCATTGAAGCAGGCATTACATCGGTTATGGTAGGGCCAGGCAGTGCGAATGTTGTGGGAGGACAGTTCCTTTTTATGAAGACGCATGGAAGATGTATCGACGAAATGGTGGTGAAAACACCCGCTGCCATGAAGGTAGCTTTTGGGGAAAATCCAAAGACCTGTTACGGGGATAAGGATGAATATCCAGCGACTCGAATGGGAGTGGCAGCACTCCTTCGAAAGACCTTATTCGAGGCAGTGCAGTATAAAAACGAAAAAGAAAATGGTTCTCTGCAAAAAGAGGATTGGGAGCTGGAACCTTGGCTTCCAGTATTAAAGAAAGAGATTCCTTTAAAGGCACATGCGCATCGTGCCGATGATATTCTAACTGCGATTCGTATTGCGAAGGAATTTGATTTGGATATGACCTTAGATCATGGGACGGAAAGTCATCTGATTGCGGAGCAGGTAAAGCAGTCGGGATTT
Organism: Agathobacter sp.; assembly: GCA_017409825.1. Taxonomy (GTDB): domain Bacteria; phylum Bacillota; class Clostridia; order Lachnospirales; family Lachnospiraceae; genus Roseburia. Next base: position 37,288 of record JAFQRZ010000025.1, read on the forward strand.
CCTGTTATCGTCGGTCCAGACCTTACCTCTCGCTCCAAACTAGAAGTCAAAAATATGAATTTTAAAACCAACAAGGTTTTGCAGGAACACGATATCCTTTTCTCGATTACCACGGACCATCCGGTATCCATGATTCAATATCTGCCACTTTGTGCAGGATTGGCAGTAAAACGAGGACTTCCAATGGAAGAAGGCTTAAAAGCTATCACAATAAATGCAGCTCAAATTTGTGGGGTTGCAGATATAGTGGGTAGCTTGAAAAAAGGGAAGCATGCAGACATTGCAATTTTTACAGGGAATCCGATGGAGGTATTTACCAAGACTTTGTACACGATTATCAATGGGGAAGTTGTGTTTGATTATAGGAAAGATAAGGAAGAAGGATAAAAGAATAGGATCTTGTAGCTTGTGTGTGAGATTTTGCGTATTTATCGAATTCGTGATATAATTTTTTAAAATATTTCGAAGGAGAATACCATGGGAAAGAAATGGGACAAAAGACGAAAACTCTTGTTTGATATTATCGAAGTTGGCAGTGATTATGATGTATATAGTCGTGCGTATGACTTTATTAACGCTGGTGCCATTTTGTTAAATATTATTGCAAGTATTATGTATACTTTTGACGAGTGCAGGGTGCAGTATGGCTTAGTTTTAGTGATTGTAATACAGGTCACGATTGCCTTTTTTGCAGTGGATTATTTCCTTCGGATTTGGACCGCGAAATTTCAGTTTAAGGGAGAAAAAGAAATTCATGCAATAAGGAAATATGTTTTTTCTACAGCAGGAATTATAGATTTGTTGTCCTTTTTGCCTGAGTATTTGCCATTTTTCTTTCCAGCAGGGGCGGTGGCATTTCGTATGGTGCGAATCATACGTATTTTTCGATTGTTCCGCATCAACCGATATTATGATGCGTTAAACGTCATTTCTGAGGTTTTGAAATCCAGAAAGCAGCAACTAATATCATCTGTTTTCATTATCGTAATGTTAATGATTGCATCTAGTTTATGTATGTATAGCTTGGAGCATGAGGCACAGCCAGAAGTATTCTCTAACGCATTTTCTGGAATCTGGTGGGCGGCATCTACCTTGCTTACCGTAGGGTATGGCGATATTTATCCGGTCACCATGCTCGGAAAAATTTTTGGTATATTTATTGCATTTTTGGGCGTAGGAATGGTTGCGATTCCTACTGGTATTATCAGTGCAGGATTTGTGGAACAGTATTCAGAAATTAAGAAGAGAAGTCGAATTGGATATGAAGAGGATATGCATTTTATTTGTGTGCCAGTTCAGCCAAATGATCTATGGGTAGGTAAGAGAATTGCAGATTTGGATATGCCGGTAGGTGTCATTATTACGATTTTAAAGCGAAAGGAACAAATCCTAATTCCAAGAGGTGATATTGTGCTGCAGATAGGGGATAGTGTCATTCTTGGTGCGGAGCCATTTAAAGCACATGAACACATTCATTTAAAAGAAATTGTGCTACGAGCAGAGCATCCATGGGTAGGAAAAAGTATCGAGGAATTGGATATATCGAGACACTCTATTGTGGTGTTAGTGAAGAGAAAGAATAAAGCACATATTCCGAATGGAAATATGGTATTGAAAGAATGGGATCGTTTGTTTGTATATACAGATAAATATTTAACAGATGCAATGGACATAGAGATATAAAAAAAGGGGTGCTTGTGCACCCCTTAAATAATTATAAATTGAAATATTTATCAAACTCGGCTGGATGTGGAATCTTCGCCATCTCAGCACATTCTTTACGTTTCATCGCGATGAAGTTCTTGATGAGCTGTTCTGGGAATACGCCGCCAGCAGTCAGGTAATCGTGGTCTGCTTCCAAGGCATCCAAAGCATCATCCAAACGTGTAGGCAAAGAAGAGAGCTTTGCTTTTTCTTCTTCTGGTAAATGGTAGAGGTTCATATCATAAGGTCCCCAGCCATTTGCGTGTGGGTCGATTTTGTTCTTTACACCATCAAGACCTGCCATAAGAAGTGCTGCGTAGCAAAGGTATGGGTTACAGGTCGCATCTGGGTTACGAATTTCGAAACGACGTAAGTTTGGTGTTTTTGCGTAAGCAGGAATACGGATAACTGCACTACGGTTTGAGGTAGCATAACCTACGGTAACAGGTGCTTCAAAGCCAGGTACAAGTCTCTTGAAAGAGTTGGTGCTTGGGTTTGTGATTGCACAAAGGGAAGCGATATGTTTCAAAAGTCCACCCATGAAGTAATGTGCGGTTTCACTTAAGTGTGAGTAACCATTGTCATCAGAGAAAACTGGTTCGCCATCTTTTAATAAAAGCATGTGTACGTGCATACCATTTCCAGCTTCGCCGTAAACAGGTTTTGGCATGAAAGTAGCTACCTGCCCATACTGAGCTGCGGTATTGTGAACGACATATTTAATCATCATAGAAGCATCTGCCATTTTAGACATCTGTCCAAGCATAGGTTCGATTTCAAACTGTCCAGCAGCACCTACTTCTGGATGATGGTATTTGATTGCAATGCCCATTTTTTCTAATTCCAAACACATTTCAGAACGAGCTTCATACGTGCGGTCGAACGGTTTTGCGATGTGGTAGTTTTTCTGATGAGGTACTACACAGCCTAAGCCTTCGGTATCACTGTTCCAGTATGCCTGTTCTGTATCAATCTCTACCCCGATAGAGTCTGGACGAACTGCCCAGCCTACCTGGTCAAACATGTGGAATTCAAATTCCGGAAGGATAAGCATGGTATCTGCAATACCGGTATCTTTCATATACTGTTCTGCAGCCGCTACGATATTTCTAGGATACTGGTCAAGTGGACGGTTGTTTGGATAGTCGATAACCATCGCATTTCCTGTGATAGAAAGAGTAGGGATATCACAGTATGGGTCGATAATTGCGGTGTCCAAATCAGGGATAAATACCATATCACTCTTTTCTACAACGGCATAGCCGTAGTTAGAAGCATCAAAGCCGATACCATCTTTCATCGTATCTTCGTTAAACTGGGAAGCAGGAATCGTCACATGACGGAACTGACCGTTGATATCAACGATTTTGAAGTCTACCATCTGGATTCCTTCGTCCTGGATAAATTTCATAATGTCTTTTGCTGTTTTAGCCATTCTTACATTCTCCTTTTCTTATTCATGAATTATTTTCCGATATTCATAGTAAAAATATTATATCATAGACAAGTATAGTTTTTCCACTAATTGCAAATACTTCCATTGTAAAAATTTTCAGGAGGTATCCATTATGGCACAGTTATCAGAAAAAGAGCTTGCTTCGATTCAGGAGCTTCTCGCAGACGAAGACCTTTTGGTGAAAAAATTCAAAATGCTTGCAGAGCATGCCACTGACGAAAAGGTAAAAAATAAAATGCTTGAAATTTCAGACAAGCATCAGAAACATGTAAATGAGCTTTATTCCCATTTATCATAGGAGGTCAGGAAAATGTCAGTTTATACAGAAAAAGAAGTTTTAAGCGATGCTTTATCCGCACAGAAAGCATGTACCGAATTATTTAACAAGGCGTCCAACGAATGTGTGCACGAAAACGTACGTGAATCCCTTCTTGACATTTTAGAAGAGGAGCATGAAATCCAGCAGGATGTATTCTGCATGATGCATGAAAAAGGAATGTATCCAACACCAGAAGCAGATGAGAAAAAAGTGCAGCAGTTGAAACAGATGTATAGTGAATGTGTAAAATAATTGGAAGAGGTTATCGTCTTTGACGATAGCCTCTTTTGTGGTATAATGAATGAAATAAAGATAGCGACAAAAGGAGCATACTATGAGCGAGAAAAAGGGATTCGTAACAAGTAAAAAAGAACGTTTCGCATACTGTTTATTTTTCCTAGGACAAAACATTCTCTGGGGATATGCAGGATATGTAGAGACATTTTTAACGGATATTGGAATTGCAGCAGGGACTGCCGCAGTGATTCTATTGGTGCCAAAGCTTTGGGATGCCATCAACGATATGTTGTTTGGATATCTCATCGATAGAACCAAATTTAAAAACGGACAGAAATTTATTCCATGGGTTAAAATTGGTGTTACAGCAATAGGGCTTACGACGATTGCACTATTTGCGATTCCAGAGTCCATGAATGAGACTATCAAAATTGTTTGGTTCTTGATTGCGTACATATTGTTTGATATCAGCTATACGATTTTGGATGCACCAGCGTATGCAGTAACGACGGTTATGACTTCGGATGTGCAGGAGCGTACTTCTATTATTGCAGGCGGTAAGCTCTGGGCAATGGTAGGTGGTGTTGTGGCAACCTTGCTCGTACCAATGCTTCGTCCTCGATTGGGCTGGTTTATGGGATGTGTCGTATTCGTAGTGGTGTCGGTGATTATGATGATTCCGATGCTGTTTTCCGTAAAGGAACGTCACAGCGAAACCGCGACTGCAGAAGTAAATCCTGGATTAAAAGAAATCCTTCACTATTTGCGATACAATAAATATTTAATCGTTACCTTGGTAGCGATGCTGCTTTTGGGGATTGCAAGCTTAGAACAGAAGATGGCCATCTATATGGGACGCATTTGTCTCGGTCAGGAAAATACCGCAACACTCGTAGCAGCAGGTGCGGCGGTTTCGGTTATCATCGTGTCGGCAGTTGTGCCAAAGCTGTCGCGAAAATGGGACAAATTCTACGTGCTTTGTGCAGGACTTGCATTTACAGTAGTTATGAATTTGATTGCGTATTTCGTAGGCTATGACAGCCTCATCGTCACGATTGTGATGACTATGTTCAAGTGTGCAGGCTTAGGATTCTGGTCTGTTGTTATTTATATGCTGATTGCAGATACGGTAGAGTATGGAACCTATAAAACGGGCACGCGTGCAGCAGGAATTTCATTTAGCTTGCAGACCTTTGTTGCGAAATTAAAGAATGGTTTGATTGGGACAGTAGTATTGTTTAGCTTGTCTGCGGTTGGTTTCGTAGAAGGGGAAAATGCCGTGCAGCCAGCAGGCGTAGCCGATGGCGTGTGGGCACTGTTTTGTTTACTCCCAGCAGCAGGTTTTGCAATCGCACTAGTGATTTTATTGGTATTCTACAAGCTTCGTTCGGATGAAGTACAGGTAATGTCTTTGTACAACAATGGTGAGATTTCACGCGAAGAGGCGGAAGGCAAATTGGCAGATAAATATGGTCGTGCAGGAGAAAAATAATGAAGTCGGAAGTGAAGGTTTACGATAGGGGAAACGGGGAATTTCAAAGAATACAGGTGGTACGCCTGGATGATTGGGCACAGTTTGAATTTCTAAATTTAGAACAGGAAACGGTGGAGCAGCAAATAAAAGCACTCGATTGTTTTCGTGATGTTTATAGCAATTACCTTGTGCCAGCTTTTCCATGGATTTTTCCACAGATGGTACTATTTTGCCTGCCAGAAGAGGATGAAATGTATGATGTTCTGGTGGGATGTGCAAAAGCTCGGATGCGAATCGATGAGCATGTCTGCTATGTAAGTGAAACGTATGGCGACGTAACAGACCCACTTACCATCGCAACGATTATTCTGCAGGAGGGCGTGAAGCTTAAGAAGGGTAAGCCCGTGTTTACAAATAAAGAAGCGGAGCAGCTTTTTCTAGAGCTGGAAAAACGTGGCTGTGTACGCATTGTCTGTGGCAAATTTCCACAGACCAAAATCATTCCGATTGGCCGTACGACAGGATATATGTCACAGGTCGAAACGACTGCGAAGTTAAAAGCAAATGCCCATTTCTTTATCATGGACCCGTTTGATTGTGCCACTGTTTATGATCAGGTTGGTATGCCATTTGGACTGAGTGTAAAAGACGGCGTAGTAGAGAATCCACCACTATTTCAGAGAGAAGCACTTCTAATCGAGCAGGAAGGTGCTTCCTATATTTCGAAAAAGGACATCAGTGAGCTTATCGTTGGCATAAATGGAAAAACCTATATTCCAGGAAAAAATGGAACGATTTATACACGACCAAAGCATGCGAAAACACCAGAGGATAATAAGACGAAAATCGTTATCATAGGGCGACGTGTAGTGGCAGTAAAGCATGGCGGAAGTGTGCCAGTTCCTGGTGCGGGATTGGTTTTGTCGATTAGTGGTGGAAGCATTTTACCAGGAGATGAAGTTTCTTATCATGGCTTAAAAGATGTAAAATTCGGGATTCAGGTCGGCAATAGTATTATCCGAAAAGGTGTGAAAACAGACCAATTTATTTCTCGCTTTTATGATATTTACAAATTACAAAGAGTGCCATATCCACCATGTCTCTTCCCAATGGACTTCGAAAATGCACGTGCCGCCCGCATGGCAATCGGTGCAGACAGCAAGGGCAATCCAGTGCTTTTCTGGGCAGAAGGAGCAGGCAAACTCGGCTATGAGCCTGGCGTAGACAGCAAGGGTGCTACCCTTGTCGATATGGCAGAAATCGCAGAAGATTTAGGACTACGCAATGCAGTCAATTTGGACGGCGGTGGCTCGGCACAGATTTTGCTGAATGGGGTGCGAGCATTGCGTATCTCAGACCGAAACAAAGCAGACAACAGCGATGCGGAACGATTGGTGCCGCTAGGACTGATTATAAGGTAAAAATAGAGGGTGTCGCAAATATCCATTTGTCGATGCCCTTTCTTCATGCTTGGAAATATATATGTCTCTATCTCGCAGTTGCATTTTCGAACCTTTAAGGAAAACGCTTGAATTTCTCGAAGCACACTTTCTGCTTACGTTTTGTGTCTGTCATAGCTTTTACTCTCTGCACCACTTTGTACGATGTGCAACAGACACCGTTCTCAAATTTCTGTTTCTCTAATGTGGGCAGTCTTATAAAGGTGATATTACATGAGCCATGCAAAAACTCCGCACAAGAACGGTGCGTCAAACAGTTTGCATGGCTCATGACATTTTATAATCC